>DEKS01000107.1:5839-11293 GCA_002354005.1 Bacteroidales bacterium UBA2716 | reverse complement strand
CCGGTAACCACAATCAAGTTTTTCTTACCGGGTTTAAGCGGAAGGATGCCCTCCTCATTCTTGAGGAGCACCGGACCTTCCAGCGCCACTTCATAGGCACGCTTTTGTGAGAGGGCGGGGTCTTCGGCATCGGCTAAAGCATCCGTAGGATTATCCAGAAAACCGAACGCGGCATACGTTTGCAGAATATGCCGACACTTTTCATCCAGATCCGCTTCCGTTATTACACCATTTTCCATTAAGGCCTTTACTGCTGTTTGATGGGAGACATGGCTCCGGGGCATCTCAAAATCTACGCCGGAAGTCATGAAGTTGAGGGTGCTATAAGTAGAGGTCCAGTCCGTCATCACAATGCCTTCAAAGCCCCAGGCACGCAGGTTCTCTTTCACCAGCCAGGGATTCTCTGCGGCATGCATGCCGTTGATGAGGTTGTAGCTGGTCATGACGGCACCCACGCCGCCTTTTTCCACGGCCTTGCGGAAAGTGGGGAAATAGATTTCGTTCATGGTGCGCTCGTCCACGTTGGAACTTACACCGTGCCGATTATACTCCTGCTGATTCAGCGCAAAATGCTTGATGGTCGCCATTACCCCCTGTTCCTGCATGCCCTGAATATAGCTCAGGGCCGTTTCGCCGGCAAGATAAGGGTCTTCACCATAATACTCGAAGTTGCGGCCACACAGGGCACTGCGGTAAATATTCACGCCCGGGCCCAACATAATTTGTACCCCATGGGCTTTGGCAGCGCAACCGATACCGGCCCCCATCTCATGCACGGCCTCGCGGTTCCACGTGGCAGCCGCGGAGATACCGCAAGGGTAAAACGTGCTCTGGATGTTTTTTCCGTCAATATTACGGACGCCCTGAGGGCCGTCGGCCATGCGGATGGAAGGAATACCCAGGTGCTCAATTGCATAGGTCCTGAACCCATCCACCTTGCCGGAGATGAGATCAATCTTCTCATCCAGGGTCATCTGGGCTACCAACGCAGCCGCGCGAGCCTTATCCTGTTCTGTTACGGAAGGAGCCTGTCCGGCCGCCGTAATTGCCATAGCCAGCATCAGGCCGGCCGCAAGAATCGTCTTTTTCATATTATTTATATCTTTTTACGCGGGTATCGTTAATAACGCCTTTCCAGTCCATGCCAAAGGCAAAGTCATAGACATGCCCTTGGGCATCCCGGTAGCATTCCATATCACGGGGAACGTCCTCGCACTGGGCCTCTACGGTTTCCATATGGGCCGGAAGCTGGCAGGGAAGCAGTCCATAAGGCTCCGCCACGCCGCTCAGGATATCCAGCAGGGCATTGCTGGACACGCCGCAGGACACAAGCAGGACATCCGCCCAGGGCTCAATCTCGGCCGGGACGAAGGGGCGCTCCATGGCCACCATCACTATCACAGGTTTGTCACCCATCACTGCCTTGGTCGTTTGTACCAGCAAGGCATCGGTGCTATTGGACGATGTTTCCGTAAAGCCACGGTAACTGCGGTTGGCGCTGCTCTCGTGCGGATCGCCGCCGGCAATACTGTGCGCACGGGCGTTCGTTGCCGTATAAGGTCCCCATTGCAGGCTGATGGGGTTGTAATGGCCTTCCGGGTACTTCTCGTCGGGCATCACAAAGCCCCAGTGGCCCACTGGACTCTTGATGGAGACAAGGGCCACATCCGCCTCTTCCGGCGTATCGACCACCTCAAAATAACGGCCGAGCAATTCCTTGGAAATCGGGTATTCGTCGTAGGAAGGCGTCGGCTTCTGCCAATGGGAAAGGCCGGCGGGGACATGGCGGAGCGGTTCATACACCCGCATCTTCCTGTTCAACGGCAACATGCCCCCAGCATTTTTCAGCAGGACGATACTCTTGAGCTGGGCCTCGTAGCCCGCGGCCACAAATTCCTTACATCCGACAACCGCGGCAGCGTTCTCCGGACTCACGTAAGGATTCTCAAAAAGGCCGACATGGAAGATGTTTACCAGGATACGTGTTGCACTGAGCTCAAAACGGGCCCTTGCACTCTCTTCGCCATATTTTTTCGACCACAGTTCATAGGCGGCCATGCTCTCCGCGTTGTCCTTGGCTCCCCCCAGTTGATCAACTCCGGCCTCGAAGCATAACAACCTCCGCTCGGGGCCGCTCAGCGTTTCCGTCCCCCAGGGCGTGCCCTTGTGCTCCCAAGGGACATTGTAATCCTTGACGATTCCCCAGTCCGTGCAGACTACACCATCATACTTGAACTTGTCGCGCAGCAAGTCCTGAATGATGTACTTTGAAAAGCCGTTTCCGACATTCTGCCCGGAGGGGTCCTGCCCGTAGGAAATGGTATAATAAGGCATGACGGCCGACGCCATCTGAGTCTTGCCCGGGAGTTTGAAGGCTCCGTCGACAAAGGGAACCATTCCCTGCTCAAAATTGTTCCCGGGATACACGGCATACTTACCGATACCAAAATGCGCATCCCGGCCACCTTCTCCGGAGCCGCCGCCCGGCCAGTGCTTTACCATGCAGTTGACACTTTGCACGCCCCAACCCGTCTTGCTGCCCGGTGTATTCTGGAAGGCTTCACAATACGTACGGGCCATATCACGGGAAAGGGCCGGATCCTCGCCGAATGTGCCATAGAAGCGGCGCCAGCGGGGCTCCGTGGCGATATCCACCTGCGGAGACAGAGCAGTAGTGATTCCCAAGGCCCGGTATTCGGCCGATACCACCTCCCCGTGAGTGCGGATGACATCCATGTCAAAGGTGGCGGCCAGCCCCAGTTCCCGGGGCCACTTGGAGATGTCGCTCTCCCCCGCCGGGTCAAACTCGCCATCCTGCTCGGGCTTATAATTGTTGATGTTGGTGGTCCCGTTGCTGTAATTGCGGGGGTCCGTACTGTTATTGGAAGGAATCCCCAGACGAGCCGACTCGCAAAACGCCTGCACGGCATTGGACCAACCTGCCCCAATGGCCGGAGAAGCCACATTGTGCACCAGCATGTGGCGGATGTGGTCATCGGCCAGGAGCCGCCGTGCCTTGTCATCCAGCACCGTATCGTTGGCATCCACTGCACTGGAATACAGCATGAGGCCGCAGATTTCCTCCAGCGTGAGCTGCGAGGCCAGGTCCCGGGCCCTTGTCTTCGCATCCTTCCTCCAGTCCTCGTACACATCCAGGCCGCCATTTCGGTTCAGGTCTTTAAAGGCGTAACCGTCCACGGTCAGGATGGGGGCGGAGGTATATCCAAGGACAGGACCCCGGGTCTGGAGAATCAGTGTATATCCACCCTTCGATTCCATTGTTATGACATTCTTGCCACAGGCAGCAAGAAGAAAAACCGGGAGAAGAAACAGTATATATTTCCTCATAACTGGAGTTTTTTTTACAAAAATACTATTTTCTGAAAAAACGGTCCACACCCAGCGCGATAGCTCCGTCGCCCGTCACATTGCACGCCGGCCCGTAGCCGTCCAGGGCCAGATAGATGGCCATCAGAAGGGCGGTCATCTCCGGCGTAAAGCCGAGCATGCTTTCCAGGAAGCCCACGGAAGCCATAAGCACGCCGCTCATCACGCCCGGCGAAGCCACCGTCGCAACGGCAAGGATGAGCATGAAGTTAAAGAACAGGCCAAAGGAGATAGGCTGTCCCATCATCAATGCCACGGCGACAGCTGTTGTGGCTAGCTTGATCACAGAACCGCACATATGTACATTGGAGCACAACGGAACCACAAAATTCGCCACTTCCTCTGATACGCCGTTCTTTCGGGTGCACTCCGTCGTAACCGGAATAACGGCCGAGGACGAGCAGATTGAAAAGCCCGTAAGATAGGCCGGGAACATATTCCAGAGACATTTGAAAGGGTTTTTCCTTGCAATAGTACCCGCCACCACATACTGAATAACCAGATAAAGGATGGAAAGGACGACGCCCGTCGCGATAACTTTCGCTCCTGTTCCCATGACAACGGCCATTTTCCCAGAAGCGCTCATTTCGCACATCATGGTGAAGATATAAAGGGGCATAAGAGGGATGATGGCCTTCTCGATGGTCATCTTCACCACCTCACCAAACTCGTTAAACCAATTCTTGAGTGAATCGCCCTTGATATATATGCAGCATATTCCTATCATGAAGGACAGGCAAAGGGCCGTAAGCATGTCGCACAGCGGCTTTATCTTGAGGTCGATATAGGGTTCAAAGGTTTTTGCCGATGCCGCATCCGTCTGAAGGTCCCCCACCTCAAGGATGTACGGGAAAAAGGCCGATGCACTCCCATAAGCAAACAGGCCGGCACAGACTGTAGATACATAGGCGACGCCCACCACCCAGAGCAGCATCTTGCCAGCACCCTTTCCCAGCCCATAAATAGCCGGCGTAACCAGGCCCAGCACCAGGAGCGGAACGATGAACTTGAGTATCTGGGCAAACAACACATTGAACGTTTTAAAAATACGGACAAGCACTTCCGGGGCTACAAGTCCAAGGAGTGAGCCCAGTGCAATGGCAATGAGCACCTTGACAAAAAGGGAGAGCTTCAGTTTCTTCATAAGTCTACAATTGCTATATGTTCTTCGCCCCGACTGTCTTTCCAGCTCAGGCGATAAGTTCCTTTAAAGCCGCGCCAACGCACCTCGCCGCCCCGACCGGCCTTCACCTCAAGACAGGTGCGCCACTCGTGAAGAATTAACTCTTCCAGCGCACTATAGGCCGCTTTGGGCCGCATATCCCGGTGAAAAAGACCCGACGTAGAGGGCTCTCCCGGGAAGCCGCAACCGTCCACCAGGTTCCACCAGGTGATGGCGAACATTTTCTCGCCACTGAACCACAGACGATACAGGTTCCGGGCGATGATGGCTTGAATCATCTCCCCGCGCTCCCCTTCCGTCGGGGCAGTAATGGTGATTTCACTGATGCAAATGGGAAGTCCCGGTGCGGAGAGCCGCTTCATGAGGTCCCACACGTACTCCGGGGTCTGAATAGCAGCGCCTTCGGCAATCTGGCGGCACTGATCCGGGTCATACAAATGCATTTGGGAGCCGATGGCCTGTACGCCATATCCCTCCTCCAGAAGCGTCTGCACCTGGCGGGGATAATCATCCGTGTCCACATAATCATTGATGCATTTCAACTGGGTTTGCGGAATCATTTCATCTGCGATGCGCCAGGTCCGGCGAGTATAGTCTCCAGGCAGCAGCATATAACGGCTCTTGGTAAAAAGATCCCCAGGTATCTGCACCCCGGCACGCCAGTCCTTGCAACTTTCGTTCACCACGTCATAGCTGGTCACTGCCGGATGGTCTTTGTAATGGTCAATTATATTACGCACATGGGCATCAAAGGTGTCTCCAAGAGCCTTTCCGTACCTGGGAAGCAGTCGTGCCAACTCCGCAGGGGAAAGGGACTCATAGCGCGCAGAACGCGGGACCTTGCTTTCAAACAGGGAAACGTCTTCCAGGGAATCCAACAGGGC
>DEKS01000107.1:0-5707 GCA_002354005.1 Bacteroidales bacterium UBA2716 | reverse complement strand
GGTTTCTTCTTGAACGTATTCCAGTATTCTTCGCTATCACGGAATTCGCCACTGTAACGCATGGGCGACTCACGGAACCATTGGAAATCACGCCAATACAGCCCCACCGTAGCCCGGTTGAACAGCGTCCCGAACAGTTCCCGATAGCGCTCATTTGCCTCCGGCGTCCCCAATTGGTTAAAGTTGAACGTGGAGGCGCCAAAGAGGAAAGCCGATGAGACCTGTTCCACCTGAACCGGCGTACCACGCTTGAGGCCGGGGATTTTGACAAAGCCTTCGGCCTTACGGTTGCGCTCGATGTCGGCATCGATCCGCGCCTGGACCTCATCGTTCCACAAAGCCCAGTAGGCAGGGCTCATCACCCCTTCCGTATCTTCCGACGCCCGGTGCGGTATGGCCGGCTGTGCAAAGGCCAGGGATGCACACGATAAAGCAAGGGTCAATAACACGAATCTTTTCATAATAAACCAAATCCAAAATCATAAGTGTTTCCCTCAGTGTCCCGCCAAGGGGTCATATCCTCAGGGACATCTTCCCGTTGCATTTCTACCTCGTCCATTGATGCGGGGAACTGCATAGGAAGGCGGCCCGAGGGCCTGTAGGTGCCGGAGGCAACTTCCAGAAAAGCCTTGCTCCGCACCCCGAACGCAACGAGGATGGCATCGGCCCAGGGTTCAAACTCCATCACTATAGGACGGGTGGTCTGAAGAAGGACGACAACCGGCCTTTCTCCCATCAGCGCTTTGGTTTCTTTCACAAGGGGAAGGTCCGATGCGTTTTCCACATCAATGCGCCGTCCTCTATAGCTGCGGTTGGTACTCTGCTCCGCTGGGTCGCCGCCGGCAATAGAAACGGCTCTGGCCCAGGTAGCGGTATAGGCCGAATACTGCAAGGAGATGGGCATGTACTGACCATCCTTGTAGCCAATGCCTCCTTCAGGTTCTGTAATCGCTACCAGCGCGAAATCGGCCTCTGAAGGGTCTTCAACCAGTGTATAATGCCGGGCGACTTCCGCAGTATCTACGGAATAGCCCACGTATGGCGCTTTCTTCCGGCGACCGGTCATGGAATAGACACCAGGGATGTTGCGTTGCGGGATATATACCTTGGCGCCAGTCTGTACGGGAAGTGCGCCACCACGGTTTTTAAGCATCACGACGCTTCTCCGCTGGGCTTCCTCCCCGAGCGCCTGTGCCTCCGGGTCAGAAAGCACGTCTAGAGCCACCGCAGGATCCCGGTAGGGATTCTCAAAAACGCCGCTGCGGAAAAAGGAAACCAGGATTTTCCGTGCCGAGGCCTCCCAGCGCGCCCGTGCCGAAGCCACGCCGTATTTATCACACCAGAGTCGATACGCCTCCATGAGCCAGGAAGCATAAACGGTCCCGCCAAACTCGTCCACACCCGCTTCCAGCGCCTTCAGGATGCGTTCTCCTTTGGTAAGCGCCTCCACGCCATAGCATTTGCCGCCGGTGGTGAGCGGGTCGCCGTTGTAGTCTGCTACAATGCCCCAGTCCGTACAGACAATACCCTCATAGCTATATTGCGTTCTAAGGAGCGTATCGATGATATAGCTGCTGTAACTGTTTCCCACATTCTCTCCGGAAGGATCTTGTCCGTAAGAAACGGTGTAATACGGCATGACGCCCGCCGCATCCAGACAGAAAGCATCCATGGCGGTCTTGAGCTGCCCGCCCGGGAATACGGCATATTTGCCAATGGACAGGTGTGCATCCCGGCCTCCCTCACCTGCACCGCCGCCCGGCCAATGCTTGACAATGCAGTTCACCTCCGGTTGCAAGGTATGGATATAGGTCGATGCCATCTGCCGCACCAGCTCCGGATTCTCCCCAAAGGTTCCGGGGACGCGCCGCCAACGGGGATCCGTGGCCAAATCGGCCTGCGGAGAAAGGGCGGTTCCAAAGCCCAAAGCCAGATACTCCCGTTTGACGGTTTGGGCAAAACTGCGCACTACCAACGTGTCGAAGGTTGCCGCAAGTCCCAGCGGGGTGGGCCACTGGGAGCAGACGCCACCGGAACCGGCATTGAACTCATCAGTGGCTTTGATTTCGTTGCGCGGATCCGTGCAGTTGAGGGAGGGAATGCCCCAGGGAAGGCTTTCGCAAAGCATCTGCACCTTGTTGTTCCAGCGGGCGATGGTCTCAGGGCCATCGGAATGTGCAAGGAGGATCTGCCTTGTGTCAAAGTTCACAATGACATCGCGCAACTGGTCGCAAATATCGGAAGGTTCTGCGCCACTCTCGGCATAGGGTTTCCCGTTGTAGGTGATCCCGCTCACGCTCATGGATGAAATGCCAGGGACATTCACGGTATGGCCGATGGTCATCAGGCCGGAAAGGTACTCCGGCGGCAGTTTGGCCGCCAGATCGGCCGCCCTTTCCTCCGGAGTAAGCCGCCAGTCTTCATAAGGGTCCAGCACCCCGTTGCGGCTCAGGTCCTTGAAGACCTTTCCCCCCTCACGCAGTAGCGGAACATCTGTATAAGTGAGCGTGGCCCCGCCTTTCTGGGCAAGCTTCCGATAGCCGTCCTTGGTTTCAACGGCCGTGCAGGCAACAAGCGCGCTCAAAGGCAGGATAAAGGCCAGAACGCATAGTGTCAGAAGGCTCTTTTTCATAAGTTATAGAGTTTGATCCGGTAAATCCCGGAGACTTTGAAGAGCTCTTGGTAGGCGGGGCGGAAACGGCGCTGGTAGCTGAGGCCATAATAGGGACCGTCTTCCGGGATATTCAGCCGGCCACGAAGGTAGAGCATGTTGTGGTGACCGGTTTCATCGCCATTGAGCACTTGCCAGCGCTTCCCGTCACGGATTTCCTCGCAGAATGCAATCCTAGAATGAGGGCCGAAGTCTATCCATGCGCCCACGCCTGCAACGGTGAATTCGTCGGGCGCTGTCTGGACAATGATGCCATGAGCGTACTTCTCGCCTTCAATACAGTGGGCATAAAATGTATAGTTACCCAGCGCAAGCGTATCCACAGCGTCCGGGGCATCTTTTTTATCGATTCTTACAAAGCCTCGCATGGGATGTCCTTCCGCTATTAGCGGCATCATCTCCGCAATTACTTTGCATTCGGCCGTATAGTATGGATTGTCGAAATGCTCTTCATAACCAAAACCAAAGACACCTTTGGCACCGGCCTCACCCAGCGCATACCAAAAGCGGCCGGCCTGGCAGTTGGTTTCAGGGATAAAGAGCGGCTGGCCTTCCCCATACGCCGCGCACATCTCCCTGAGCTCCGGGCCATAGATATCCGGTGACAGCCAATCCAGATGGGGCGCGTTCTTTTTCCAGACGTCCAGAACGGTCACGCGGGGGCCTCCGTTGGGATATTTGCCATAGGCTTTGTCTGCAGGGGCCAGCCAGGCGTTAGTAAACAGGGGCAGGTCATAGGCTTCCTTTCCTGCAGCCGCCACAGCATCCACATAACGGGCATACGCCTCAGCCATGAAATACTGCGGAGCCATTGGGTCGTCGGACCGGCTCCAAGGGCTTTCTTCCCAGGCTTTTATACCGGCTTCCGAGAAATCCCGCTCGGCAAAGACGCCCACTTCGTTCTCCACCTGTACGCAACGGACTCTCCGGGTTTTGTCTGCCATCTTGAGATGCGCCATGAGCGCTTTGAAGGCCTTCACGTCGGCCTCACGCGCGGCCGCGCAGAAAGGGGAGATGGGGCTTGTCTTTTCCGCCACACAGGTGGGAGCCCGGAAGTACGTAGCCGTGTCGGCCTTCACCCAAAGCGGCGGATAGGAGGATTCACCGTTTTTCCAAGTACCGAACCACAGCAGGCCAAGATAGAGGTCCCGTTTGTCGACGGCCTTCAACAGGTAATCCACCAGCGAAAAGTCAAACTCCCCCTGAACCGGCTCAAGCAGTTCCCAGCTCACGGGTGCAAGGACCGCATTGAAGCCAAGCGATACTGCAAGATCCAATGACGCATCGATGGACTCCGGTGTGGAGGCGTTGGAATTGTGCATTTCCCCGCCCCAAAGAATGGCAGGGGCCGGCTGTTGTTCCTGACAGGAGAACAGAAGCATCAGCGACAATGTGTATAGCAGGAACTTTTTAATCATGGCGTGTAGCTTTATAGACTGTCCGGAGGACTTTCCTGGATGTGTCGGAATCAATATAATCGGCCGGGTAATATGTAATATCTTCTGGCTTTATATCCAGCAGCTCATAGGCAAAACAAAGGGATGCTGCATACTTTGGGAGGCCCTCCGCCAGGTGGGTATTGTCCTGGCTCCGCTGGAGTTTGTAGCCATAAGCGGAGAGTTTATGGTCCTGGCGGCAGGCTTCGATTGCTTTCCCTACATTTACGCAGGCATCCATGGAGAGGTTGTCGCACAGAATCGGTGCTGCCCGTTGGATGAGCGTGTACTGCAGTCGGTACAGGCTGTCCCACTGAGCCTGACTATTTGGCCAAGTCCCACCGTTGTAAAGTTGGACAAACTTTTTCCTGTAATCCGTATTGCCCTCCGGATAGGAGAAGGGAACCATGAGGCCGATGCGGACTTTGCTTCTTGCATCGGACTGCATCATGCCTTTCACATCCTCCACCATAGCGGCCAGGCTGTATCCCTGCGAAGGCTCCTGTCCCAGATGACGCTTCCAGTCGGCCCCAAGGGTGGCTTCCGGCTGGAAGATAATCCAGTCCCAAGGTTCATCGGCCACAATATCCTCAAGTTTGACCCCTATTCCGGCAAGGCCGTTTTCATACCCTTTAGAGGGCACTTTTATCGCATACTCAGAGGCCGTATATTTCCAGTATTGATAGGTGGAATGGACCTTTTGCGGCTGCCCGTTGTGTACGTAGCAGTAAGCGGTGTCATGCAGGCCCCGCCACTGGTCCTCCAGCGTGCTGCCGCCCAGGTACCCGTGCCCCACAATGACGGGACGGTTGGCACTGGCGGCGATGGCGCTCACATAGCGCAGGGCATCCCGGGTCCAGCTATTCCCCACTCCAAGGATGCGCAGCGTATCCGACGTGGCCTTTTTTACAAGAAGGATGCAGTCGGCCCGCAGGGACTTCCCGGAACCGCCGCCCGAGACCGTAACGGATATGCTGTCGGAGAGTTCAAACGTGCCAAGCGGTGCCCAGTCCCCCTTCATCTGACCGTCGAGCGGAATCTCCCTGGAATCGACGCTAACGCTTTCTCCGTCTATGTTGTAACGCGTCACGGGCTCGATATCGTCAACCAAATTTACATAGGAATACGCTTCATACAGCCCCGGAGCGGGCACCCTGGCGCTGAAACGGACGGATGCTCCCGGAGCCGATGCTTCCAGATAGGAGGGCCCATATCCGCGTTTGGACTTTACGCGCGTCCAGCCGGAAGGAACGTCCATCTGGGCATCGTCCATAAATATATCCGGGGCAGAACCGTCCTGCAGCGGGTCCCGGGCCAGGCTGGCCATCAAATCCACGGCCGATACATCCTGAACCGGAATGCCCTGCCGCAGCGACATGGCGGCCGCCAGACCGGCCACCTGCCCCAGGGACATGAACACGGGCTCCATCCTCAGGGAGCCGAAGGCGATATGGCTCGCAGACACACATACAGGCACAAGAAGGTTGTCGCACGCTTTCCGGGCGGGAACAATACTTCTGTAAGGAATGGGCCACGGCCCCGGAATCTTCTCTTCCACATTGCCTTCGTTCTTCACCATCCCGTCGGCGACGATGCGCCG
>DEKS01000077.1 GCA_002354005.1 Bacteroidales bacterium UBA2716 | reverse complement strand
CAAGTTTGCTTGGGAAAAAGGGGACAAGGTCTCCGTCATTTCCTTGGACAAAGATGGGAAATGTATTGCCAATGATATTTTCACGGGCACGACTGCCGGAAAAACAGCCAACTTTACCGGTACATACACAGGGGGCGATGCGGCCAAGGTTATGGTGTATTATCCCGCCCTGAGTGAAAAATACGAGTACGAGGGTGTAACGTGCTATCAGTCTCCCGTCGAAAGCGGTGCGCTTACTATAACCGAAAAAGGCGTATTATATGATTTGAATGTGAAAGAGGAATTTGTGCAAGTGCGTGGAAGCAATTATGTCCAAACAGCATTGGACAGTCCGTCCCATCTGAAAAACTATATGATCATGGCCGGGGAGGCTGATCTGACGAAGATCAAGTCCCATACAACCGCCGTGACTCTCTCCCATAACTGCATGGTACTTAAGCTGAACTTGACCTTTCCAGAAAAGGACAGAGGGCACCTGATGCGTGTATCACTGTCTGCTTTCCATGAGGGAGGAGATATAATCAGAATTGGAGAAGCCGGCTGGGCCCGTCTTGGAGAGAATAATGGTCGTGCAGGAGGTGGGTCCCAGATCGAATCCCAGTACATCTACTTAGGAGGTGATACTGGGGTCACGATTTCCGGAACGAAGGCGACGGTGTATCTGGTAGTGCCGCAGGGTGAAGCTGGTTATTGTGATCTGGTCAGCGGAGACAAGTTGACGGTAGGGGCGGTGTTTGCCAACCCCTCCGGAGAAGATGTCATGTCTAAAGATTTGACATTGAGCAACCCGATGAGGCTTGAAGCCGGTAAAGTCTATACACTCAACGTGGAGTTCCCGGCAACCGACTACTGATGCGTCCGGCCTCAGTGATCGTCTGCGCCCAAGCCCATACAGCGCTCCGGCAGGATGCCGGGGCGCTTTTTGTGTGCGCGTTGGGAAATAATTGCTATATTTGTATTGCGTAACCACGTAAGTTTAACGTTAAACCAAACCTTTATGCTATTCCAAGTCTATGGCGAGCATGCGCTTGCCCAGTGGGGAATGATGCTGGTGGTCCTCCTCGGCCTCATTCTCTGCAATGAATTCGCCCGCCGCACCAAGTGGGGCGGTATCATTACGTTCTTTGCCATTCCCGTGGCGCTGACTGCCTATTTCATCGCGATGTCCATCGGCGTGCGTTCCGGTGCCCAGTGGGCCCTGGAGAACCAGACCCATATCTACATGCAAGGCTGGTTCCACTATGCCAAGCTGTATGCCGCCACCGCCGGCTGTATCGGCTTTATGATGATCAAATACAAATGGGGCGTGGGTGCCAAGCACTGGTTCAAGCCCTTCCCGTTTGTGATTGTGGGCATCAACATCCTTATCGCCTGCGTCTCCGACTTCGAGAGCGCCGTGATGGGCTGGAACAAGTGGTGGCTCACCTCCGAAGGCGTCTGGCAGTACGGTGGCTGGCACAATGTGATGAACGGCGTGGCCGGCCTTATTAACATCATGTGCATGACCGCCTGGTGGAACGTGTATCCTTCCAAGGACAAGAAGGACATGATCTGGGCCGACATGACCTGGGTCTATATCCTCATCTATGACATCTGGAACTTCGCCTACACCTACAACTGCCTGCCCACGCACAGCTGGTACTGCGGTATCGCCCTGCTCCTCGCCCCCACCGTGGCCGCTCTCCTTTGGAACCGTGGCGGCTGGATCCAGAACCGCGCCAACACCCTGGCCATCTGGTGCATGTTCGCACAGGTATTCCCCCTGTTCCAGGAGACCTTCAAGAACGGTCAGCAGTGGTTCAGCTGGGCTACCCTGCCCGTGCTCTATCCGGAAGGGGTGGATACCATCGCCAAGCTGTATGAAGTAGCCGGCGGAGAAGCCGCAACCGTAGGCACCACCGTGGATCCTTCCGTAGTGGCCGCCAACCCCACCATGATGATTGTCATCAGCGCCCTGGCCCTGGTAACCAACTGCGTGGCCATCTGCTACATCATCGCCGTTTCCAAGAAGCGTCACATCAACCCGTACAAGGAAGACGTCTTCGTGGACCAGCAGTACTACAAGGACGCCGTGGCCCGCGCCGATATGGCCTAATGCCACTGTCGGGCCTTACCCCGCCACAAAGGACTGGCCCATAACACATTATTAATCAACAATTTATAGAAAATCCTCGGCTCCAAAAGCGCCGAGGATTTTCTATAATATACT
Source organism: Bacteroidales bacterium UBA2716 (assembly GCA_002354005.1). Classification (GTDB taxonomy): domain Bacteria; phylum Bacteroidota; class Bacteroidia; order Bacteroidales; family UBA932; genus Cryptobacteroides. The sequence continues at coordinate 3,086 of DEKS01000077.1, read as the reverse complement.
GTGTAACAAGCAATTACGAGCCAGCAAAAAAAACACTTGTTTTGCTACAAAAAAATGGGTAAATTTGTAGTGATTAATAGCACGCATACATGAATCCCAACGAATTTGACGTGATTATCATCGGCGGCGGCATCACGGGAGCCGGCACCCAGCGGGACTGCGCCATGCGCGGTCTCCGCACGCTCCTGATTGAACGCTCGGACATTGCTACCGGAGCTACGGGCCGTAACCACGGCCTGCTCCACTCCGGGGCCCGATACGCCGTGAACGACGCAGAAAGTGCGGAGGAATGCATCCGCGAGAACAGGATTCTGCGCCAGATTGCCTCCCACTGTATTGACGAAACCGACGGCCTGTTCATCACCCTCCCGGAAGACGACCTGAGCTATCAGCAAACCTTCGTGGACGCCTGTAAAAAAGCGGGCATCGGAGCGGAAATCATCGACCCGGAACTGGCTAAACGCCTGGAACCCAGCGTAAATCCGGAGCTGATTGGGGCTGTAAGGGTACCGGACGGCAGCGTGGATCCGTTCCGCCTGTGCGCCGCCAACATGCTGGACGCCAAACTGCATGGCGGACAGGTTCGCCTGCACACGGAAGTCACCGGCTTCATCCGAGAAGGCAACACCATCAAGGGCGTGCATACCCTGAACCACCAGACCGGCGAGGAAACAGACTATTACGCCCCCATTACGGTTAACGCCTGCGGCATCTGGGGACAACACATTGCGGAACTGGCCGGCGTGCGGGTGGGCATGTTCCCTGCCAAGGGAGCCCTGCTCATTTTTGCACACCGCGTGAACAACATGGTCATCAACCGCTGCCGGAAGCCCTCCAATGCAGATATCCTGGTGCCCGGAGACACCGTTTGCGTGATTGGCACCACCTCTACCCGTATTCCCTTTGAGGAATGCGACAACGTCGCGGTTACCCCGGACGAAGTCACCCTCCTCATCACCGAAGGAGCCAAACTGGCTCCTTCCCTCTCGGAAACACGCATTTTACGGGCCTATGCCGGTGTGCGTCCGCTCGTGAGCGCAGACGACGATCCTTCCGGCCGCAATATTTCCCGCGGCATCGTGTGCCTGGACCACGAGGAACGGGACGGGCTCAAGGGCTTTATCACCATTACCGGTGGCAAACTCATGACCTACAGGCTCATGGCAGAAATTGCAACAGACCTGGTATGCAGGAAACTGGCGGTAGAAAAAGCCTGTACAACGGCGGATACTCCCCTGCCCGGCTCGGAGGAAAAATCGTACGAAGCCGTGGCCCAGAAGGTGTGGGAAGCGCCCACCACGGCCCAGAAGGCCGCCGCATCGCGTATGGGCACCCGTGCCAGCCGCATCCGTTCGGCCAACCGGCGGGACGATGACCTCATCTGCGAATGCGAAGAAGTGAGCGTGGGCGAAATCAATGCCGCCATCGACCGTATGGACGTTTCTACCCTGACGGACCTTCGCAGGCGCACCCGCGTGGGCATGGGCACCTGCCAGGGGGAATTCTGCGCCTGCCGCGCCGCCGGTCTCCTGGCCAAGGCACACGGCTGCGTGGAACGGGAGCGCAAGGACCTTGCCGACTTCCTGCAGGAGCGCTGGAAGGGCAACTTCCCCATCGGCTGGGGGGACACCCTCCGCGAGGCAGAATACACACAATGGATTTATAAACACGTTCTGGGCATTTAAGTGGGTAACGTGAACATTTTATTTTTCCTGAAATGAAATTTGACACTGTTATAATGGGAGGCGGATTGGCAGGCATGGTAGCCGGGATTGCCCTGCAGCAAGCGGGGAAAAACACCGCCATCGTCTCCATGGGCCAGAACGCCCTGCACTTTTTCTCCGGGACATTCGAGAGCCTGAAAGAGCCTGATGAGCGGCTCGCAGCGCTGTTTTCTGCCGCCGGCATCCGCGTGCATTACCGGGAAGGCGTGCGCCTGATGCCCTTAGGCACGTTCAAGAAGGCCGCGCTTTCGCTGGAAGATATCGACATTTTTCCCAACGCTAAATTTGCGAGGCGGGTGCTCATTGTCAATTTCCTGGGCTACCATGACTTTTTCTCCTCCTTCCTGGCGGAAGGCCTGGAAAAACATGGCATTGAATGCCGCATCCGTTTCCTGAGCCTGCCGGATCTGGACAACACCAAAGCGCACGGAGAAATGCGCTCAGTGCAGATTGCCCGCAGCATGGACCGCATTTGGGAGAAGGTGGTGCAGGAGATTCGGCTCATGCTCCGGGACGAGGACACCGTGGTGCTGCCGCAGGTATTCGGCCTGTCGGACACCACCGTACCGGGACGCATCCGGCAGTCCTTACCTGCCCGCGTGGTATTTGCCGGGACCATGCCGCCGTCCGTCCCCGGCATCCGCACGCAGATGCAGCTCCGCAGACGCTATCAGCTCCTGGGCGGCACCTTCCTGATGGGCGACGAAGCCATCCGTGCCCACGAGCACGAGGGCGTGGTGCACAGCATCGCCACCAACAATCTGGATGCGCACTATTTAGAGGCCGATTCCTTCATCCTGGCCACCGGCGGACTGTTCTCCAAGGGCCTCCGGTCCAATCCGTTCCAGATTTCGGAGCCCATCCTGGGCCTGGACATCGACCATCCGGAAGACCGCAACAACTGGTACAATCCGGCCTTTGCGGAGGAACAGCCGTACATGGGTTATGGCGTAAAAACGGATGCGCAGCTACATGCTGTCAAAGAAGGCATAGCGCTGAAGAATGTCTATGCCATCGGCTCCATCCTTGGAAACACCCGTCCGGAACTAGGCAGCGGCGCCGGACTGGCCATTAACAGCGCCTTTGCCGTTGTGGATACCCTATTAGCAGAAAAGTGATGAAACTACAAGAATATACCACCAGCGCGCATAACTTCGAGGAATGCATGAAATGCACCGTGTGCACGGCTTACTGCCCGGTGCTGCAGGTGAATCCCTTGTACCCCGGTCCCAAGCAGGCCGGCCCGGACGGCGAACGGCTGCGGCTCAAGGACCCGTACTTTTTCAACTATGCGCTCAAGTACTGCCTCAACTGCAAGCGCTGTGAGGTAGCCTGCCCCTCCGGCGTAAAGGTGGCGGACCT
>DEKS01000112.1:4834-5122 GCA_002354005.1 Bacteroidales bacterium UBA2716 | reverse complement strand
GGAATTTATTTGATGTTATTCGCGGCGGCCATGCGGAGCCAGAGCATCTCTGTTTGTCAAAGCCCAATCAATAATACCGTTCAAGGCCGGCAGGAAAGATTCTCCCAGTTCGGTCAAACTGTACTCGACCCTTGGCGGAACCTCCGCGTAGACCGTGCGGGTGACAAGCCTATAATCCTCCAGGCGTTTCAGTGTCTGGGAAAGCATTTTCCTGGAAACATCCGGCATGTCTTTCTGGAAATCCCGGAAGCGGCATACGCCGTATTTCTGCATGGCCACCATGGCCAA
>DEKS01000112.1:0-4753 GCA_002354005.1 Bacteroidales bacterium UBA2716 | reverse complement strand
TGATAATCATCATTTGTTACCCCGGGGTAACTATTGTACCTTCCGGTACCGTCTTGCAAGACTAATCCAAAGGATTTATCTTTGCGCAAAGATACAAAGTTTCCACAAGAAACAAATATTGAAAACCAACAAAATACAATAAAGATGAAACAGACTGAAAATATTGCAAAAGGACAGAACTATGAAGCTGTCAACGTCGGTTCATGGGATGAGGTCATCGGCTATGAACTCCCGATGGGACCGACTGTCCTCCATGGGAAAGTCTTCGTCGGCCAGGCCGTCGGTACGACAGGCAGCGAACTGAGTTTCCAGACGCTGGTCCCAGGCCAGGACAGCGGATTCCTCCATACCCATAAGACCCATGAGGAGCTTTACATCATCCTCAAGGGTGAAGGCCTGTACCAGGTCGATGGCGAAATCTTTCCCGTCCGTGAAGGAACGGTCATCCGTGTAGCACCCGGCGGAAAGCGGGCCATGAAGAACAGCGGGAAGGAGAATCTGACCATGCTCTGCATCCAGTACAAGGCCAATGCCTTCACGGAGGCAGACAGCCCCATGACGGACGGCAATATACTCCAGGAACCTCTCAACTGGTAGCATCATGGCGACTGTCACTTCGCTGGCCTTCAAGGACGTCAAGACCGTCATGACCAAATCCTCCCTTCCCGTGGGAGGATACTCTGTCAATCCTTACGTTGGCTGCCCGCATGCCTGCCGGTACTGTTACGCCTCTTTCATGAAGCGCTTTACCGGCCACACCGAGAAATGGGGCACTTTCCTGGACGTGAAGAACTGGCCGCGCATTTCCGATCCGCACAAATACGACGGGCAGCGCATCGTCATCGGCTCCGTCACCGACGGCTACAATGAGCATGAGGCTACCTATAAGCGCACCCGGATGTTGCTGGAGCAGCTCCGGGGATCATCGGCCGAGATCATGGTCACAACCAAGTCCGATCTGGTTCTGAGGGACATCGACTTGCTGAAGACTTTCCCGAAAGTCACGGTCTCGTGGTCCGTCAACACCCTGGACGAAAGCTTCAAGGATGACATGGACGATGCACCCAGCATCGGACGCCGACTCGAAGCCATGAAGCGGTTCCATGACGAGGGCATCCGCACGGTGTGCTTCGTTTCCCCCATCTTCCCCGGCATCACGGATGTCCCGGCCATCATCGAGCGGGCAAAGGACCACGCCGACCTGATCTGGCTGGAGAACCTGAATCTCCGTGGCCAGTTCAAGGGTGAGATCATGCGATACATTGCCGAAAAATACCCGCAGCTGGTGCCGTTGTATGACGAAATCTACAACAAAGGCGACCGCAGTTACTGGCAGATCCTGGAGTCCCAGGTGAAGCGGATCTGCATGGACAATGACTTTCCGTACTTGAGAAATGATCTTCCCTACGGGCACAGCGAACCCGGCAAACCTGTCATTGTCAATTATTTCTACCACGAGGAAATCCGCCTGAACAATAAATAGCCGTCCATGTCCGTCTGTATCAAATCCTTGATCAAAAACGTCAACCTGATTGTCGGTTGTGACATCGGTTGTCCTTATTGCTATGCCAGAAACAACTGCCGGCGTTTCCATATGACCGACGACTTCTCCAAGCCCGTATTCTTCAGGAACAAGCTCCATATCCTGGACAACAAGCAGCCTCACGTATGGTTTATGACCGGTCTCAGCGACTTTACTGGCTGGCTGCCCGAGTGGCGGGAGGAGATCTTCGAACGGATGAAAGCCAATCCGCAGCATCAGTATGTTTTCCTGACCAAGCGGCCGGAGCGGATCGACTTTGAGACGGACTTCGACAATGCCTGGATTGGCGTTACCGTAACCCATCGAAATGAGTTGCACCGTATTGCAGATCTTCGTGAGCACATCAAATGCAGGCATTACCATGTCACATTCGAGCCGATGTTCTCTCCGATGCCGGAGGACATGGATTTGCAGGGCATCGATTGGGTGGTAGTTGGCACGGAGACCGGGAAGAGAAGAGGGAAATGCGACTCAAAGCCAGCGTGGGTGGAGAACATCCTTCACCAGACATCTATGAGGGGTATTCCGACTTTTATGAAGGAAGATCTTGTCCCGATTATGGGCGAAGATAGAATGATCCAGCAGCTACCAAAGGCGTTTGTCATGTAATTAATACTCAAAGTTATAACTATTCTGGTGGGAAACGGCAATGATATGATGGTTTAGAGGCCATATAACGTCAGGCTTAATTGGAGCGAAGCGAAGGCGGTCCTCAGACCGCACGGCGAAGACCAGATGGACCCCCTCAAAAGCGGAGAAACGAAAGAGGCTGACCCAAGTCAATTTGACTTTTGGTCAGCCTCTTTTTGTGCCTAATATCTTCGATAGACTGGGGGCCTAATCCCCCAGTCCCCCTGGGTCGGCCTTCGGCCTCCGAAATTCATTTTCAAGCACTTACAAAGTCTTGTTTTTTGTATCCTCCAAATTTGGTCGCATTTGGTCACTTTTTTCTTTCAGACCAAAGAGACCGATAAACAGGTATTTACCTCACTACTTGAATTTAGAGAACCACTCGACCAGCGTCTCAAGCACCTCCGGTGCAAAGGTTTCCTCGATGTCCCGGTATTCGGTGGTCATCCCTGTCTGGCAATGTTGAAACATGTGATTTACACCTTCTACCGTTTCCAACTTGTTGCAAGGGTTGTCAGGCAGACCGCTTCGCAGCGCTCTCAGGTTACTCTCGGCTTCCACCTGCATATCCTTGGACCCATTCAGGGCCAGTACGGGGCAACTNNACAGTCTGGTGCCGGCTTGCCGGTGCCAGACTGTCACCGGGTTGGACTTCGGCGGCAGCTCTGCTGACGTCAAGGTCCAAAGCGCGGAGTGGCTCCGACGAAGTGGCCGGCTTGCCGGACGCTAGGTCGGAGCATGGGTTGAGGTTAGGAAGACACCGAGAAATTGGAATTTGGTTAAAAGCGATAACCGATACCGAGGGAGACAAAATAGTTGGTGAGCCAGGGGTTGATGTCTGTAGGCCCTCCCAGCTGCACGAACGAATAGTCGAACTCGGAAGGGCAGAATGCGATTGTCGGGCTGAGGACAAATTCCAGATGCTTACCGCATTTGACGATCCAGTTCAGGCTTGCGTTTAAATAGGGAATAACTTTATCTTTGCCGGCGAAGCTATCGTCAAAGATGTCGTGATACCCAAGACCGAAGCCGGCGCCTGGCCTGAGCAAAACGATATCTTTGATGACAGGAAGCCTATAATAAATCATGGCATCAGCCTTATAGATATTCTGGTCGATCGTGTTTCTGTATGGACTTTTTCCTGTGCCGTCCCAGTCGTATTGTACAGGATGTCCAAGGAAGTATGTTCCACTCAATCTTGCTCCCCAATACCAGTTTCCGTTAAGCTGGCGGTTGTATTCCATGCCAATATAGGCTCCCATATTATTGTGCGATCCAAAATAAGAGCCTCCGTTCAAGTATATAATGGCTTCCTTATTGTCCTGGGCATAAAGGGCGACCGAACAGAGCGCCGTGAAAAGGAAAACAATTATTCTTTTCATAACCATCATGCAAATTTCGATTTATCGGTGTAAACATTAACAATAATCTTTGATTTTCTTGTACAGTTGAATGATTCTGGCGCAGCACGAAATGACCATGCCCCCCATGGCTATGCACATCCACAGATTCTTGACAGCGATGAAATAGCCCAACATGCACGCAAAGAAAAGAGCAAAGACGAGCGCGATGATCAATCCTACTTTCAGTTGCTTATCGTGTCCCATGGGTTCCTGTGTAAACTTTGAATTGACCGACAAAATGTGAATCTACTGATCTGTCTTCTTTTTCTTTTTCTCTTTCAGATACTCGACAATACCGGAGAACAAACCGAATACGATTGCGCCTGCAAAATAAAACAGGAATGGTCTTAAGCCCCTGAAGATGGCATCCAGGATCACAAAGATCACCGTAAAAGAAAAAGCGGCGACAATAGCAACGGTGATGTATCTTTTCATATGAATTAGAGATTGGATTATCGCTCACCACTCTCATCATCCTGCTTGCGAGCCCCTTTCCAGGTCAGGTACAACTGAGCAGCAAAGATGACAGTCAGAATAACCTCTAAGACGATGGAGATTGGCTTCGCATGATGGCAGATGCTACTAATCAGACAATACACGCCGAAAAGCACGCCGAATGAAAACAAGACGATGGCACCTATGGGCTTTTTCATGATGCTTATTGTTTATTCTCTCGATTTTTGGAATTTGAACGCTACAATCTATCGAAGCGTTTAAGGTTCTGAATGGATTGAACCAGAATCACGCTGAAACAGATAGCACAGATACCCAGAAAGGCATCGAAGGCTACCGACGTTCCTTTGATAGTGATGTGATGAATCAGAAATACCAGCAAGCAGAGCACTGCGGTCGCATTACTGAAAATGTTGATGATAATACTCTGACGGCGCTCTGCTTTGACGAATTGACTATCGTTTTCCATTCTCTTTTTTATACTGTTCAGTTTGGCATACGAAAATACTCTGAATGTGCAATTCACCGCCAAAAACAAGAAAAGCAGGGAACTGATTATGCTCGAATCGTTCTTTAATCGGGCATAGAGTTCGTATGCAAACATAATGTAGCAGATAACCCCTCCGGCAACATTTGCCCACAGTTTTGGTTTACTGAAAGTCCTGTAGTCCATATCCGATTCTAAATTATTCAGTTAAATTCCGATTTATCGAACGCAATTTAC
>DEKS01000105.1:8480-9343 GCA_002354005.1 Bacteroidales bacterium UBA2716 | reverse complement strand
TAGTGTTACCACAAGCATAAAAAAATATTCGTTCCTAACAGAAAAATTACTATATTTGCAGTCCTTTTTACGGGATGCCCCTGTAGTTTAAAGGATAGAATAACGGATTCCGGTTCCGTTGGTCCCGGTTCGATTCCGAGCGGGGGTACAAAAGAAACCAGGCAACTGTCTGGTTTCTTTTGTTCGTTTAGAATGCGTAAATCACAATGTAAAAGAGCATGACGGCCGAAGTGATGAGCTTGAGGCCGGTGCCAAAGATAAAGCCCAGAAATGCGCCAAAGGCCGATTTTACCGAGTCCGTTGCGCCTTTTCCGGCAAAAAACAGTTCGAAAAGCAGTGCACCCAGCAGCGAGCCGAAAATCATGCCCACCGGCGGATACAGAAGGCCCAGGAAAAGCCCTGCGATGGCGCCCCAGCTGCCATATTTGCTCCCGCCGGTTAGTTTGGTGAACCAGGCCGGGACTACATAGTCCAGGAGGCTCACTACCAGGACAATAGCCAGCCAGATGAGAAGGAACTTGGTGGACATGGGCTCCCCCGCCCCATTGGTACCGCCACCCCAGATGTACAGACAAAGCATGCCCAGCCAACCCAGCGGCGGCCCGGGCAGTGCAGGGGCTATGGAGCCCACGATGGCCAGAGCGCCCAGCACAATGGCCAAAATGCCAACAAACGTTTCCATGGTCTTGCCTTTAACTTCACAAATATAATAAAATAATCACACAATCCGCACGCTGGATTCCGTTACCGTACACGGAAAAGAAAAAAAGGCTTGACTTGCATCGAAATTCTTAGTATATTTGCATACTTTATAAAGTAAGAATGAAAACTGCATACATTTTTCCCGGCCAGGGGTCCCAGTT
>DEKS01000105.1:0-8399 GCA_002354005.1 Bacteroidales bacterium UBA2716 | reverse complement strand
GGCACGGCCGATGACCTGAAGGCAACCAAGGTCACGCAGCCGGCCATTTTTTTACACAGCGTCCTGCTCTCCATGGAACAGGAGCAGCAGCCGGACATGGTGGCCGGTCATTCCCTCGGTGAATTCAGCGCCCTGGTGGCTGCCGGCGCCATGGACTGGGAAGACGGCCTCCGGCTGGTGGCCATCCGCGCCCGCGAAATGCAGAAATGCTGCGAGAAGGTGCCCGGCACCATGGCCGCCATCATCAAACTGCCGGACGAGGTGATTGAACAGGTCTGCGCCGGCATTCCCGGTGTAGTTCCCGCCAATTTCAACTCCCCCGGCCAGGTGGTCATCTCCGGAGAGGAGCAGGCTGTGGACACCGCCTGTGAGCAGCTCAAGGCCGCCGGCGCCAAACGCGCCCTCAAGCTCCCGGTGAGCGGCGCCTTCCACTCCCCGCTCATGGAGCCCGCACGCACGGAACTGGCCAAGGCCATTGAGGCCACGCCGTTCCACACACCCAAGTGCCCCATTTACCAGAACGTGACGGCCCAGGCCACCACGGACCCGCAGGAAATCAAGGCCAACCTGCTCAAACAGCTCACCTCCCCTGTCCGCTGGACCCAGAGCGTCCTGAACATGCGCGAAGCCGGCGCCACCCACTTTGTGGAGCTGGGACCGGGCGAAGTACTTCAAGGCCTGGTACGCCGCATTCTCCCGGAAGAGGGACTGGTAATTGAAGGTGCAAATCCCCGTTAAAGATCCAGCGATACAATGAAAAACAGGCTTAGCAACAAGTTCCTGACTGCACTTTCGCTGCTCTCTGTCCTCATCTTCTCCTGCCAGCCGCAGGAAATGCCCAAACCCGAAGTCCTGGCCACCGGCATTACGTTGGACAAACAGGAAATTGCGCTCACCAAAGGAGCCAAAGACAAACTGACGGCCACCCTCACCCCTGCCGGCGTCACGGACAAAACCATCCTCTGGGAAAGTTCCGACGCCTTCGTCGTAGCTGTCAAGCAGGACGGCGAAATCATGGGAGCGGGAGCGGGTACGGCCACGGTCACCGCCCGCAACGGAAAAGTTTCCGCCAGCTGCAAGGTGACGGTGAGCAGTGCCGCCGCAGGTGTCAGCCTGGACAAGCACGAACTCAGCATAGAAAAGGGACAGTCCCATACCCTCAAGGCCACGGTGAGCCCGGCCGATGCAAGCGACAAAACCGTTACCTGGACATCGTCCAATCCGGCCGTTGCCACGGTTGACAAGGAAGGAAAGGTAAGCGCCCTGGCTGTCGGTGAGGCCGAAATCACCGCCCAGGCAGGCAGCTTCACGGACAAGTGCAAAGTCACCGTAGTGGTATCGGCCACGGGCATTACCCTTGACAAAACGGAGCTCTCTTTGGAAAGGGGCGCCAAAGCCAAGCTGACGGCCACCCTCTCCCCTGCCGACGCCACCGACAAAGCCATCAGCTGGGAAAGCTCCGAAGCCTTTGTGGTAACGGTAAAGCAAGACGGTGAAATCATGGCCGCCGGGGTGGGCACCGCCACCGTCACGGCCCGCTGCGGCAAGGCCAGCGCCACCTGCAAGGTAACGGTTTACAGCACCTCTACGGCCATCAAACTGGAAAAACACGAAGTCATTCTGGAGAAAGGCGCCTCGCAGACGCTCAAATACACCATTACGCCTCCGGACGCCACCACGGCCGTGAGCTGGAGCTCCTCCAACCCGGCTGTTGCCACGGTAGATGCTGCCGGAAAGGTAACGGCCGTGGGCCCCGGCTCTGCGGAAATCACGGTGAAAAGCGGCGAGAACACGGACAAATGCACCGTGCTGGTGAAAATATCGGCCACGGGCATTACGCTGGACAAGAGTACCCTCGAGGTGGAAATCAAAAACGGCGTGGGGCAGACGGGCCAGCTCACAGCCACCTTGCAGCCCGCCAATGCCACCCACGTAGTGGAATGGACATCGGCCGACCCGTCCATAGCCACCGTGAATAACGGTGTGGTAACGGCCGTCAAGACGGGTAAAACCACTGTCACGGCCAGCTGCGGCTCCTATTCGGCCCAATGCGAAGTCACTGTTGTGATTCACACCCAGAAGGTGGAGTTCTTCGTTTCCGGCAACGAATACCCCATGAAAAAGGGTGAAAAGCAGGAAAAAGCGGTGGAGTATGAGATTACTCCTTCCAACAGTACAGATCCCATCTCCTGGTCTTCCTCCAACGAAAACATTGTCACTGTGGACCAGAATGGCATAGCGACGGCCAAGGCGGTGGGCTCGGCAGACGTCATCCTCACCAGCGGAGCCGTATCGGCCCGCTACAAGGTAACGGTCACCCAGGATACCCAGGGCATTACCCTCAGTGCCTCCGAATACACAGTGCAAAAAGGCAGTACCGTCACCATCAAGGCCACCCTCAGCCCGTCCGATGCAACCGACCCGATTGAATGGATTATCACCGGCGACAAGACTGTCGCCTCGGTAAACGAGAAAGGCGAGCTGACAGGCCTGAAGGTGGGGACCACTTACGTGGAAGTCAAATCCGGCTTCTTCAAGGCCGAATGCACGGTCAGGGTGATTCCGACGGGCTCCGTGGACCTGGGCCTGAGCGTTTACTGGTCCGCCGCCAACCTGGGCGCCTCGCAGGCTTCCGGTAGCGGAGACTACTACGCCTGGGGGGAAACCGCCACCAAGAACTCCTACACCTGGGCCAACTACAAGTACGCCAACGGAAACAGTCCTTCAAGCGACGGGCCGGGCAAGCTCACGAAATACAACGATGACTCCAGCTACGGAACCAAGGACAGCAAGAAACAACTGGAGCTTGGAGACGACGCCGCCCGTGCCAAACTGGGTGAAGAGTGGCGCATCCCGACGCGCGACGAATGGAAGGAGCTGGAGCAGAACACCACCATCGAGCTTACCGCCGACGGCATTAAGCTCATCAGCAAGAAAAACGGCAACTACATCCTGCTTCCGTACGGAGGATATAAGGACAACTCGGATCTGAAAGAAAGCGGTGCCAGAGGATTCTACTGGAGTTCCTCCTTGGAAACGGCGTCCGCTGTAGCACACGGTTCGGCCGCATCCTATATCATCACGAAAGACGGCGACTCACACCGGGCAGACCTTCTGCGCGATCGTTGCCTGGGCCTGAGCATCCGACCGGTTTATTCCAGACCCAAGTAGACAATCATGTTGCAGACAATCGTTTGTTTGAACACAATAAACAACAAATTATATTCACACAATACACTAACTAATTATGGCAAAAGAAAAGAAATTCATCACCTGTGATGGTAACTATGCCGCCAGTAACATCGCTTACCTGTTCAGCGAGCATGCCGCCATTTACCCTATCACCCCCTCCTCCACGATGGCAGAAAACATCGACGAGTGGGCTGCCCACGGCAAAAAGAACCTGTGGGGAGAGACCGTAAAAGTGACGGAAATGCAGAGCGAAGCCGGTGCTGCCGGTGCCGTTCATGGTTCCCTCCAGGCTGGTGCCCTCACTTCCACGTTCACGGCATCGCAGGGCCTGCTGCTCATGATTCCGAACATGTACAAGATTGCCGGCGAAATGCTGCCCACCGTGTTCCACGTGAGCGCCCGCGCCCTGGCCAGCCACGCCCTTTCCATCTTCGGTGACCACCAGGATGTCATGGCCTGCCGCCAGACCGGCTTCTGCATGCTGGCTTCCGGTTCCGTTCAGGAAGCCCAGGACCTGGCCGCCGTAGCGCACCTGTCCGCCATCAAGGCCAGCCTCCCGTTCCTGCACTTCTTCGACGGCTTCCGTACCAGCCACGAAATCCAGAAGATCGAGGCCCTGGACGAGGACGCCCTTCGTGACATGGTCTCCAAGAAGGCCCTCGCCAAATTCCGCGAGCGCGCCCTCACTCCGGACGCTCCCGTTACCCGTGGCACTGCCCAGAACGGCGACGTCTACTTCCAGGCCGTGGAAACCCGCAACCAGTTCTACGATGCCGTTCCGGACATTGTAGCCCGCTACATGGGTGAAATCTCCGAGCTCACCGGCCGCAGCTATCGTCCCTTCGAGTACTACGGTGATCCCACCGCAGAGAACATCATCGTGGCCATGGGTTCCGTAACGGAAACCATCAAGGAAACCATCGACTACCTCGCCGGCCGCGGTCGCAAGTACGGCCTCATCACCGTTCACCTGTATCGTCCCTTCAGCGAGAAATACTTCTTCGCCGTGCTGCCCAAGAGCGTTCGCCGCATCGCCGTTCTGGACCGCACCAAAGAGCCCGGCGCCGTGGGCGAGCCTCTGTTCACGGATGTCCGCGCCCTCTTCCAGGGTAAGGACAACGTCCAAATCATCGGCGGCCGTTACGGTCTGTCCTCCAAGGACACCACCCCCGCCCAGATTGTGGCCGTGTATGACAACCTGGATGCCAAGGAGCCCAAGGCAGACTTCACCATCGGCATTGTGGACGATGTCACCTTCAAGAGCCTGCCCATCAAGAGCGAAGTTTCCATCGTGAAGCCCGGCACCACCGAGTGCAAATTCTATGGTCTGGGTTCGGACGGTACCGTGGGTGCCAACAAGAACACCATTAAAATCATCGGCACGCACACAGACCTTTACAGCCAGGCCTACTTTGACTATGACTCCAAGAAGAGTGGCGGTTACACCTGCTCGCACCTCCGCTTCGGCCAGCAGCCCATCAAGGCTCCCTACCTGGTGAACACCCCGGACTTCGTGGCCTGCCACGTTCCTTCCTACCTTAAGAAGTACGATGTCCTCAAGGGCATCAAGGATGGCGGCACCCTGCTGCTGAACAGCCTCTGGGACGAGGAAGAGACTATCAAGAACATCCCGGACAACGTGAAAGCCATTATCGGCCGCAAGCACATCCGCGTGTTCATCATCAACGCCACCAAGATTGCCGCAGAGATTGGCCTTGGCAACCGTACCAACACCATCCTCCAGAGCGCCTTCTTCAAGATCACCGGCATCATCCCCTACGAGGACGCCGTCAAGTACATGAAGGACGCCATCGTAAAGTCCTACGGCAAGAAGGGCGAGAACGTGGTGAACATGAACTACGCCGCCGTAGACCGTGGCGGAGAATACACGGAAATCCAGGTTCCTGCCGAATGGGCCAATCTCACCGCCAAGTTCGAAAACCCGAACAAGGATCGTCTGGCTCCCGCTTTTGTGAAGGACATCGCCGACATCGTGAACGCACAGGCCGGTGACACCCTGCCCGTGAGCGCCTTCATGCCATATGCCGACGGCACCATGCCCGCCGGTACCGCCGCCTATGAAAAGCGTGGCGTAGCCGTGAATGTTCCCACCTGGGATGCGGAGAAATGTATCCAGTGCAACACCTGCGCCTTCGTGTGCCCGCACGCCGCCATCCGTCCGTTCCTCCTCACCGAGGAAGAGGCCGCCAAGGTGCCTGCAAATATCAAACTCGCTCAGGGCAAGGCCAACCTCAAGGAGTACAAGTACGCCATCGCCATCTCCGTGGACGACTGCACCGGTTGCGGCAACTGCGTAGACGTATGTCTTGCCAAGCCGGAGAAGGCCCTCAAGATGATTCCTTATATCAACGACAAGGAAGACCAGGCCGCCTTCGACTACCTGAACAAGAAGGTGGGCTACAAGGAGTACGTAGACAAGAAGGCCAACATGAAGAACAGCCAGTTCGCACAGCCGCTGTTCGAGTTCTCCGGTGCCTGCGCCGGTTGCGGTGAAACCCCCAACATCAAGGCCATCACCCAGCTGTTCGGCGACCACATGATGATTGCCAACGCCACCGGTTGCTCCTCCATCTACGGTGCTTCCTTCCCGGCCAGCCCGTACTGCACCAATGCTGCAGGTCACGGTCCGGCATGGGCCAACTCCCTGTTCGAGGACTTCTGCGAGTTCGGTCTGGGCATGAAGCTCGGCAGCGACCGCATCCGCGCCACCGTCGCCGCCACCATGAAGCAGGCGCTCGAGTGCTCATGCTGCAGCGATGAAATCAAGGCCCTGGCCGCCAAGTGGCTGGAAGCCCCTCAGGATGCCGCCGCCACCCGCGAGGTCGCAGACAAGATTGTCCCGCTGGCCAAAGAATGCGGCTGCGACACCTGCAAGAAACTCGTAGAACTCCAGCACTTCATCGCTGCCCGCAGCCAGTGGATCTTCGGCGGTGACGGTGCCTCCTACGATATTGGTTACGGCGGTCTGGACCACGTCCTGGCCAGCGGTGAGAACGTGAATGTTCTGGTACTGGACACCGAGGTATACTCCAACACCGGCGGCCAAAGCTCCAAAGCCACTCCGGTTGGCGCCATTGCCAAGTTCGCCGCTTCCGGTAAGAAGATCCGCAAGAAGGATTTGGGCATGATGGCCATCAGCTACGGTTATGTATACGTAGCCCAAGTTGCCATGGGTGCCTCCCCGGTGCAGTTCTTCAACGCCATCAAGGAAGCAGAGGCCTACGACGGCCCGTCCCTGATCATTGCCTACAGCCCTTGTATCAACCATGGCCTCAAGGCCGGCATGGGACTGAGCCAGAAGGAAGAAAAGCTGGCCGTAGAGTGCGGTTACTGGCACCTCTACCGCTACAACCCGGCGCTGGAAGGCACGGACAAGAACCCGTTCACCCTGGACAGCAAGGAACCCGACTGGACCAAGTTCCAGGACTTCCTCAAAGGCGAGGTCCGCTTCGCTTCCCTGTACAAGATGTTCCCGGAGAGCGCAGGGGAACTCCTCCAGAAGACAGAAGAGTTCGCCAAGGTTCGCCTGAACACCTACAAGCGTCTTGCCGGCAAATAGTCGCGTGGGCGTAAACGGCTGATTTACAGCCAACTACAAAAAATCGCTTAGGTCGTACGGGGCTCACCGGATAATGTCCGTGTTTACAGATTGAAAGTAAGATGTTGATTTACGCATAGATTCGTGTTAGTCTGAAGAGAAAGAACTTCAAGTCAATAATACCTCTAAGTTGAGCCCTGAACGCTTTGATTTTAGTGTTCAGGGCTTCTGCTGAAGCGTTGGTTCGCCGGAAGAGAAAGAAGTTAAGCAGGTCATCTTCTCTGACCTGTAGTGTTTCAGCAAGGACATCAAGGTCATCGTTCTTGAACTTTTTCACCTTCTGGCACCATTCGGAGAGGCTTTTTTTTGCTGATTCAACCGTCGCTTGTTTGTTGTTAAAGATGACCCTGAGGGAATGAGACAGTCCAAAGGCTGTCTTGATGTCCGGATATAGTTCGAAGAGAAGTTTTGCCCTTGCCTTCTGTTTGTCAGTCCATTTCTCTGGAGACATCATGAGGAAGTATCTGGATCTGGCAAGGAGTTCCGGAAGCGTATCACCGTTGGCGAGCCGCTCTGGGACGAAGGCTTTCATTTGAGGGAGGTCGTGTTTCCCATCACGGAAGTACGGCGCTTTTCTCATCTTTGTCCTTCGGGCCTTCTGTTTTTGTTTGAACGCCTTTCTGGCTGCGTTCTCGGCCTTCGTTGCCTCTCGCTTATGCCGTATCCTCAGGTTGTTGACCGCGTCGACGGCCATCTTCTGCATATGAAACCGGTCAAGTACTCTGTATGCCCAGGGGAAGACCTCTTCTGCGATGGCGGCCATGCTGCTTGAGAAGTCCATCGTGATGACCCCAACCTGTTTCCGTACTATCTCCGGCACAAGTTTCAATGCCGCCACGACATCTTCTACTTTGGTGCCGCTGATGATGGCGGCAATACTCCCTTTACGGCCATGTCCCTCTTTGTTTGATAGGATGGTGAATAGTTCCCCGTCCTTGGTCGAGGTCTCGTCGATGCTCATCTGTGGGCCAAAGTTCTCCGGAAAGACCAAGTACTTGTCGGCATGGGACTTATCCTCCCATTGCATATAGCCGCTCAAATGATCCTTGTAGGCCCGCTCCAGTGTGTCTCCGTTAATCTTGTAATAATACTCCAGCGAACGTGCCGTCACTGGGGAGGTATCCAAGACGTTCTTTTAAAAAAGCCGCAAACTCTTCCGAGTAGCGGGTCCCTTGGGTCGCCAGGTTGTATACATTCAAAACGACATTGTGCCCTTCGGCGTCCAGCCAGCGACGACGACGGACATGAAGAACAACTTTGCGGTCTCGGATGGGAAAGTCATTGATTAGCGTCGCTTCTGTAAAACCATTAGCGCTCAGTGATGACTGAGCCTTAGTACGGTTGTCTTGCTCATCTAGATAGATATGAAGGATGCCACCACGGTATACTTTCTCCTGAGGTAACGGCTCTTCGTCTATGCGTACTACATCAAAAAAGTCCAGCATCCCGTCGGGTAGAAGGAAGCTGGACATAAATACATACATCTGGGGGTCAATTGAGGTCTTTTTCATGTGTGCAAAGTTATAACTTTACACGGAATCAGACACTTATAAAAGACCTCTTTTCCACGGAAATTATCCGGTGAACC
>DEKS01000009.1 GCA_002354005.1 Bacteroidales bacterium UBA2716 | reverse complement strand
TGAAGAACCTGTGCATCGACCGGATTCGCAAGCGAAAGCCCCGGGAGGCGCTGCGGGAAGACCAGGCCGACGATCCGCCACCGGACCGGCTGCTGGAGGAGAAAGAAGCGCTGATGGCCGTGATGAAAGACATGGACGCGCTCCCGCCCAGCCAGCGAAAACTCCTCACCATGAAGGTCTTGCAAGGCCTATCTTACGAAGAAATCAGTAAACGGACGGGCCTCAGCCCCCTGAACATCCGGGTCCAAGTGAGCCTGGCCCGCAAAAAACTCAGAAGATGAAACGCATAGAAGACATAGAAAAACTGACCACGGAAGACCTCCTTCGCATTGGGGCCGATGACACCATCCCCGTCCCCGAAGACCTTTCCGTGACGCTTCCCCGCAAGGGACGGAGGAACTGGAGCATCGCTGCCGCCGCGGCGGTGGTCATCGGCCTGGGTGGCTGGGCGCTCAGCCGGCCTTCCACCGTCCCGCAGGACACCTTCGAGGACCCTTATCTGGCCTATGCCGCAGTAGAAAAAGCGCTTGGAAAAATGTCGGCCACCGTTCACAACACCGCCGGGAAAGTTGCCCGGGCAGAAACCCTTATTGACGATTTAACTTATTGGAAATGAAACGCTTTATTCTCATATTCACCTTGCTCGCACTGAGCGTATCGGCCCTGGCCCAAAACGGAAAACAACTCTATAGCAAGTACTCCGACCTTCCCGGCATGGAGGCCGTGTATATCTCTCCCGCCATGTTCCGCATCATCGGCAAAATTCCGGACGTGGAACTCAACGACAAAGACATCAACTTCTCCTCCATCATCAAATCCATGACCGGATTCTACATCCTGAATGCCAAGGACACGGAAACGGGCGCCAAACTTTTTGCCGATGTAAAGCATTTTATCGACGCCGGCAAGTACGAACTCCTGATGGAAGCCAAGGAGGACGGCGAGGTGGTTCGCATGTACACCGTGGGCGATGAAAAAACCGTGACTTCCTTTGTCATGCTGGCCCGGGATAAGGAAGAAGTCTCCTTCATCTCCTTCGACGGCAACATGGACCGGCAGCAGATGGAGAACATCCTGGCCGATGCCGCTGCCGACTAGTCCACCATCACCAGGGCGGGGGCGGGATGGTTGAAGTGGAGGGAGACGATGGGCTCGGTGGTGCGGTTAAGGGTGGCTTTCCACCAGGCATCGAACACCACGCCGTCCAGCGGCCACTGAAGCCCTTCGGAGGTGACCCGCAACGAATTGTCCGCACTGAAGAACGAGAAGCGGCGGCCTTCACCCAGGTGGAGGTCGCAGCTGCCCGTAATGGCAAAGGCCGTACCGTAGTCGGAGACCATGGACACCTTCCGCCCGCCCAGGTCAAACAGGCGGGTATATTCCATTAGGAGCCCCAGGTTGCCGATAGTATGGTCCTCCCGCAGCCCCGTGGCGCCCAGAATCACTATCTCCTGCACCTCCGGATGCTCCCGAAGCACCCAGCGCATGGCCTTGGTGAGGTCATTGTAGTCCTGCTCCGTCACGTGGACCAGGCAGGAGGCAAACTGTTCCTGCAGCGCCTGTGACAGGGAATCCAGGTCCCCCACGACCGCCAGCGGACAGGCGTCAGGCTTGTGCGCCAGCCACTGCTCCAGCGCTCCGTCGCAGCACACCACTCCCTCCGCCGATTCCAGCAGATACAGCGGATACGGCTCCGAAGGGAACTGCCCGTTGCAAAGAATGACGATGCTATTCATCTTCCTTGGGCGTGGCTTTCAGGATCTCGGCCTTGGAAGTGCCCTGGGTGCACACGTACGCGGTAGGGTTGCGGAAACCCAGCAGGAAGGAGCGCACGTCCATGCGCTTTTTACCGGATAGCTGCAGGTCGGTTATGGCGATGGCACCGTCCTGCGTGGCCACAGCGAAGTACGTCTTTCCGTCGCTGAGCACCGTTCCGGGCTCTCCGTGCAGGTCCATGCGCATTTCTCCGAAGAATACCTTGAGCTGGATCGGCGTTCCGGAAGGGGATACCCTTTCTGGAACATTTGCCCGTACAGGGTCGCGAAGCGACGTGGAAGAAAGGGTGTCCCCTTCCACCGGCACCAGCTCCGTGTAGGCACAGGGGTAGGGGGAGAGGCCCCGGATGAGGTTGTACACGTGCTTGGTGGTGTCGTTCCAATCGATGTGCTGCAGCTCCCGCGTGAGCTTGGGTGCCGGCTTCAGTAGCTCGGACCCCTGGATAAAGCTTCGTTGTACGCGCAGCTCTACGTTCTTCTGCACAATGCCTTCCACGGTCTCTATCACCAGCGCGGAGCCCAGTTCCATGAGTTTGTCGTGCAGGTCCCCGGCCGTATCCGTGGGCTCTACCCGGCACTCGGAACGCAGGATAATGCCGCCGGTATCAATTTTCTTGTCAATCATGAAGGTGGTGACACCGGTAATGTTCTCGCCGTTAATCACCGCCCAGTTGATGGGCGCAGCGCCGCGGTACTGCGGCAGCAGGGCTGCGTGCAGGTTGAAGGTGCCCAGCTTGGGCATGGTCCACACCACCTCAGGCAGCATGCGGAAGCCCACTACCACAAAGAGGTCCGCCTTCCAGGCGGCAAGCTCCTGCAGGAAGGCCTCGTCCTTGAGTTTTTCCGGCTGCAGCAGCGGCAGGCTGTGTTCTACAGCGTACTTCTTGACGGCGCTCTCGTTCATCTTGAGACCGCGTCCGGACGGCTTGTCCGGTACGGTAACAACGCCCACAATCTGGTAGCCGGCCTTGATAAGGGCGTCCAGCGGGCCCACGGAGAATTCCGGGGTGCCCATATAGACAATGCGTGTTTTTCTGAACATACGGAAGAATTTACTTTTTGCTTTACGGAACCAGGATTTTACCAGGTCCACATTGAAGACGCTGGCGTCCTGAATGGCCTTCAGGGTGAGCCAGGCGCCGATGGGTGCCAAGACAAAGGCCGATACAAACTTGCCCACAAACGCCGACGTAGTGCCATTGTTGGCCAGGCGCTCGCCGGTGATGTCCACCACCCAGTAGAGCACGAAGAACAACATGGAGACGATGGCCGGCGTGCCCAGGCCGCCTTTTTTGAGAATGGCTCCTACCGGCGCACCGATGAAGAACAGCAGCAGGCAGGCCAGCGCCGTGGCATATTTTTTCCAGATTTCCACATCCGTGCGGTGAATCAGGTGGGTATAGTCGGCCGAATCCATGATTTGTCCGTTGGCCAGGTTCTGGTACTGGCGGGCGCTGCCGGCGGCATTTTCCAAGCCGCGGAGCCGGGCGCCTTTGCTGGTCCAGGCCTTGTCCGTCAGGGGTTCCATCACCGTAGTGGCCTTGGTGCGCCAGGCGGTGTCCAGCTGGTCCTTATGTTCCAGGTGGTTCTGCCGGCGAAATTCGGCCACGTGCCGTTTGGTGCCCACATCGACCAGATTGGTAAGGGAATCGTGCCCATGACGCAGGTCCTTGAGGTTCATGGAACGGACCTGCTCGCCGTAGCGGGCGCTGTCGGAGTGATGGAAGGCGTAGTTTTCCAGCGGGATCACCATTTCCTGATTGTGGAAACGGATGCGCTGGAGCGCCAGGGTGGTGTCCCTATACTTGCGTTTGTTGTCCTCCTGGTAGTTCACCCCGTCAAAGAGCTGGAACGTTAGATAGTCCTTGGCCTTGGACATCTTGATGATGCCGCTGTCGGCCACGGTAAGGCGCGTGTTGCCCTTTCCGACGGTGTGGTCGTACACCTGGATGTTGTACATCATGCCCGTCTTCTTGTCCCGGCGTTCCACCCGCAGGATATACCCCTCGATACCGTCGTAGAACGTTCCCGTAGGGATTTTGATCTCGCTCTTGGTGCGGCCGATGTCGTCGCGCATGGTATAAATCTGGTTGATGGAGTAGGGGACCAGGCGGTCGCCCACGTAGAAGGCGCCGATGCTCACGAGGATGCTCACGATAATCATGGGCAGCAGCACGCGTGTGAGCGAGATGCCGGAAGCCTTGATGGCGGTGAGCTCAAACTTTTCGCCCATCTCGCCCAGGGTCATCATGGAGCTCAGGAGGGTGGCCAGCGGAATGGCCAGCGGCAGCGTCTGGCAGCTGCCCCACATCAGGAATTCCAGAATAACCTTGAATTCCAGGCCCTTGCCCACCAGCTCGTCAATATACAGCCACAAGAACTGCATGACCAGTATGAACGTCACAATCCCCAGGACCGCCAGGAACGGCCCCACAAAGGATTTGAGTAAAAACTGGTCTAATTTCTTCATTCTAGTATTGGCAAATGCCTATATGCTTGGCAAATCGTCGCTTCGCGACCCCTCCCATACGCAACGTGTCTGACGACACGGCTGTGGGCCCCTCCCTCTTATGTGGCCGAGGGTGGCCACAGATTTGCGAAGCATACAGGCATTTGCAATAATTAACAAGTAGCTACTTCAATAAGTTTATTCAGGGCGTCCGGGAGACCTTCGATGTCGCGGCCGCCGGCGGTTGCGAGGCCGGGTTGTCCGCCACCGCCGCCCTGGATGAACTTGGCGGCTTCACGGATGTCCTTGCCTGCATTCTTGCCCTTGGCTACCAGGTCATTGGAGTACATGAGCACCAGGTTGGGCTTGCCGTCGAAGGCGAAGGCGCCGGCGAGCGCCAGGTTCTGGACCTTCTTCTGCAAAAGCAGGGCCACATTGCGCACGATAGCGGGATCCATGGAGTGGTCGAAACGTACCAGTCTGATGCCGTTCACTTCCTCTGCGCCCTCCTCCAGTTTCTGGGCCAAGGCGGCGGCCTTTTCGCTGGCTACAGCCTCCAGCTGCTTGCGGGCATCGGCATGCTCGGCCACCAGTTTCTCGATGGCGCCGGTGAGGTCCGGAGCGTTGTTGAAGATATTCTTGACGGTCTTCAGGAGGTCTTCCATGTGGTGGATGCTCTCCATGGCCTTGGCGCCCGTAACGGCCTCGATACGGCGCACGCCGGCGGCCACGGCACTCTCGGACACAATCTTGAACAGGCCGATGGTGCCGGTGCTGCGGGTATGGGTGCCACCGCAAAGCTCTACGGAGTCGCCGAAGCGCACCACGCGTACCACGTCCCCGTACTTTTCGCCGAACAGGGCCATGGCGCCCATCTTGCGGGCCTCCTCCATGGTGGCGTCGCGCTTTTCGATGAGCGGGAAGTCCGAGCGGATGAGCTGGTTCACGCGGATTTCTACAGCGCGTAACTCTTCGTCGGTCATCTTCTGGAAGTGGGAGAAGTCAAAGCGGAAGTAGTCCGGTCCCACGAAGGAACCTTTCTGCTCCACGTGGGTGCCCAGCACCACGCGGAGGGCCTGGTGCAGCAGGTGGGTGCAGGTGTGGTTGTTCTGGATGTGGCGGCGGCGCACATTGTCCACCACCAGGGTGAAGGCCTGCGTGCTCTGCGAGGGAAGGCGCTCGGCCAGGTGGATGGTGAGGTTGTGCTCCTTCACGGTGTTCAGGATTTGGATGCGTTCCCCGTTCTCGCCCTCAATGTAGCCGGTATCACCTACCTGGCCGCCCATCTCGGCATAGAAAGGCGTACGGTCAAAGACCAGCTGGAAGTATTCCTTGTTCTTCTGCTTGACGGTGCGCTGTTTCAGGAGGTGCGCCCCTTCCACGCGCAGGGTGTCATAGCCCTCGAAGAGGACGTCCGCCTCCTTGAACACCATCCAGTCGCCAAACTCGTTGGCGGTGGCGTTGCG
>DEKS01000074.1:1725-3375 GCA_002354005.1 Bacteroidales bacterium UBA2716 | reverse complement strand
ACGAGCGTAGTGGCAGCCTCGCCGATGCCGTAGCCGGGCATGTAGCAGAAGCTTTCCGCCGTGATGGCGAAGGTGTTGGCGGCGATGGAAATGGTGCCCAGCGGCGCCACAATGACGGTGGAGGCAATGTGCGCACCGCGCATGAGGAGGTTCTGGAGGGCCATGGGGCCGCTGATGCCCAGCGCTTTTTCCACCACTTTCCGGGTGGGACGGAAGCTCCCTTTTTCCTGCCTCAGGTTCAGTTCCGGACTCCTCACGGTGAGGAAGTAGAACATGGCCAGGCCGGTGACGACCTCCGCCAGGCCGCTGCCCAGCGCCGCTCCGGTGACGCCCATCTCCAGCAGGTAGATGAAAATGTAATTGAACACCACATCCAGCACGCACATGCCGATGCTCAGGATGCTGGGCACCTTCATGTTGCCGCTGGCCTGCAGGATGGCGGCGCAGGTCCAGTCCATAATCATGGCGGGCATGAACAGCGCCATAATGAAGAAGTAACCGGTGGCATCTGAGGTAATATCCTCGCCGCCGCCCAGCCAATGGGGCAGGAAAGGGGAGATGCCCATGCCTGTAACCGCCAGGAAAAGGCTGAATCCCAGGACGCATACCAGCGACTGCCGAAGGACGGAGCGGGCGCCGCTGAAGTCATTGGCCCCCACCAGGTGCGCCACCTGCACGGAAAAGCCGCTGGTGACGGCCATGCCAAAGCCGCCAAAAAGCCACAGACAAGTGGAAACCAGGCCGATAGAGGCCCCTGCGGCCGGCCCCAGATGCCCCACCATGGAGGCGTCGATATACTGCATCATCACGGATGAGAGCTGCGCCAGGATGGCCGGATAGCTCAGGATGAGACTCAGCTTGAGCTGCTGCCCAAAACTGAGCCCTTCACCGCTGCGGATGCGGCCAAGCAGTATGTCTTTCCCGGAGGCCATAGAACCTGCAAAGATAGGAAAATTATGCGTAAGGCGGAACTTCTTTCCGGTCGATGAGTGCGCGGAGCACCGGCAGGTAGTTTTCGTCGGCGGTGCCAAAGGCACTGCGGATATCGGCCAGGGTGTACATGCCGTCCCGTTCCAGGATCCAGGCTTTCAGCTGCTGCTCCAGGTCCTTGGGCCGGGCAGCCCGGGCGCGGCAGAGGTCGCATTTGCCGCAATCGGCACTCTTTTCCTGGCCAAAATAGCGCAAGAGAAAGCGGGAACGGCACTCCTGCGTCTCTTCTACATAATCCAGCATGGTTTGCACGCGCTCGCCGTAGGTGCTGCGGAGCATTCGGTAGCGCTTGGGGGAGAGCTGGACATTGCCCGGTTGCAGGCGGCCGTGCTGGAGGTAGAGCACCGTGGCATGGTCCGCCGGAATGTAGCGGATTACATGGTTCACGCTGAGCTGGTACAACTCCTGGCGCAGCTGTGCCGTGGTGATGCCGATTCGGCGTGCAACCGCTTCTTCGTCAATGGGTTGCGCGAAGGAGAAGATGCCGGTGTACATGCGCATGAGGGCTTCCAGGAGGGCGGGCATCACCGGGTCCGGAAGCTCCACGTTGTACAGCTGCTGCCGGTCCACTTCAATCCGCACACGGGTGGCAATGTCCATGTCTTCCGCCAGCGTCCAGTGGCCCTCCCGCTCAATGTATTTGATGGCGTAGTAGGCCGG
>DEKS01000074.1:0-1649 GCA_002354005.1 Bacteroidales bacterium UBA2716 | reverse complement strand
ATGTCCTCGATGTATTCCAGGGTGGGGAAGGAAACCTCCTCCAGCTGCCTTAGGCGGGATTGGTCCGTGCCGTTCCACAGGAGGACGGCGTAGGAGGGGAGGCCGTCGCGGCCGGCGCGCCCCGCTTCCTGGAAATAGGCCTCCGGGCTTTCCGGCAGGTCTGCGTGCACCACAAAGCGGACATCGGCCTTGTCGATGCCCATGCCAAAGGCGTTGGTGCACACCATGACGCGCGTTTTGCCGCTTTTCCAGTCTTCCTGCCGGAGGGCGCGGGTTTCCGGCCCCAGGCCGGCGTGGTAGAAGGAGGCGGGGATGCCGGCGGCCCTGAGGGCTTCCGCCAGTTCCTGGGTGCGTGCCCGGCTGCGGACATACACGATGCCGGTGCCCGGAACGCCTTCGCAGATGCTCAGGATTTGTCCAATCTTGTCCTGCGCCTTCCGCACTATATAGCTCAGGTTGGGGCGCTCGAAGCCGGACCGCAGGAGATTCTTTTCCTTGAAGCGCAGGCGGTCCATGATGTCGTCGCACACTACGGGCGTTGCCGTGGCGGTGAGGGCGATGACCGGGGCGTCTATACGGTTTCTGAGTTCGCCAATTTGCAAGTAGTTGGGACGGAAGTCGTAGCCCCACTGAGAGATGCAGTGGGCTTCGTCCACCACAATGTAGGAGACTTTGAGCACGCTCAGATAGGCCTGGAACAGGTCTGTGTGCAGGCGTTCCGGGCTCAGGTACAGGAACTTGTAGTCTCCGTAGGCGGCGTTGTTCAGGGCCAGGTCCACTTCCCGGCGGTTCATGCCGGCATGGATGGCCATGGCGCGGATGCCGCGTGCCTGAAGGTTCTGCACCTGGTCCTTCATGAGGGCGATCAGGGGCGTGACTACCAGCGCCAGGCCCTCCTGCATGAGGGCGGGTACCTGGAAGCACACGCTCTTGCCGCCGCCGGTGGGCAGAATGGCCAGCACGTCCCTTCCTTCCAGGGCTTCCCGGACAATCTCCTCCTGCATGGGGCGAAAACTGTCATAGCCCCAGTATGTTTTCAGTACCTCTTTGGGTGTCATCGTCATTCCTGTCATTCCGAGCGAAGTCCTGTCATTCCGAGCGGAGTCCTGTCATTCCGAGCGGAGTCGAGGAATCTCCTCGCTCAATTCACGAAGATAGCAATATTTTCCGTAATTTTGCACCATGGCTTTACAGAAAACAAACGCTGCCCGGCTCCTGGACGCCGCCGGCATTCCTTATACGCTGGTCCCCTATGAGGTGGACGAAGAGCACCTGGAGGCCTCCCACGTGGCGGAGCAACTGGGGGAGGACTTGGACCGGGTGTTCAAAACCCTGGTGCTCCGGGGAGACCGCACCGGGCTGTTTGTATGTGTGGTCCCTGGTTCCATGGAGGTGGATCTTCGCGTGGCGGCCCGCATCTCCGGCAATAAAAACTGCGCCATGATTCATGTGAAGGAGCTCCTGCCCCTCACCGGCTACATCCGCGGCGGGTGCAGTCCTATCGGCATGAAAAAACCGCTGCCCACCTATATCCACGAGAGTGCCCTCCTCTGGGACACCATCTACGTGAGCGCCGGTGTCCGTGGCCTGCAACTCTGCCTGGAGCCGCAAGCCCTCATCGACTTTGTCGGTGCCGGCATCTATCCCCT
>DEKS01000151.1:3039-3385 GCA_002354005.1 Bacteroidales bacterium UBA2716 | reverse complement strand
CCATTTGCGCCGAGGATTTTCTGTATCCTACAGAGTATCAGGTATTTAGTGACCAGCCATATGCTTTCGTCCTGCCCGACTTTGACCGTGTATCTCTCTCGCACTGGCCGCTAACTAGTTGATTCTCAGCTATATCCTAATAATCCTCTGCTCCAAAGGCGCCGAGGATTATTGGTAAAGTGTTGGTTATCAGTTGCTTACTGACCAGCTCAACCAATAATAGTCAGCCTGATCTTGATATAAGTTTCCCGATGTTAAACAATAAGTAGTTAGGAAGCTGGTTCGCAAAGTATTGATACTCAGTAATATCCTTATAATCCTCGGCCCCATTTGCGCCGAGGATTTT
>DEKS01000151.1:2166-2955 GCA_002354005.1 Bacteroidales bacterium UBA2716 | reverse complement strand
GGACCTTCGGAGCCGAAATGGGGCCGAAACCGGTGCTGAGGGTCCAATGGAAGGACCTTCGGAGCCGAAATGGGGCTGAAACAGTCGCTGAGGGTCCAACGGAAGGACCTTCAGAGCCGAAATGGGGCCGAAACCGGTGCTGAGGGTCCAGAGGCTGGACCTTCGGAGCCGAAACCGGTGCTGAGGGTCCAGTGGCTGGACCTTCGACAACCGGAAGGGACTGCAGACACCGGCCGGGGGCGCAAAAACAGGGCCCAGAAAGGCCCAGACGAGCAAAAAAACAGGCCCCGGGGAGTCCGGAGCCTGTGAAGGAGAAAGCCTCCTGTTTTATCCAGCGTTGCCCTGGTGGTGCGACTGGCGCCCTATGGCCAATCCACCAGGGAAAACACCCTGGCAGGGACCCAGTAATTACTTGGTCTCGAAGTACTTCCAGCAAAGGGCGCTGAGAGCGGCACCTACGAGCGGGGCACAGATGAATACCCACACATCGGCAAGGGCCTGACCGCCGGCAAAGATAGCAGGGCCGATGGAACGGGCGGGGTTCACGGAAGTACCGGTGAGGTTGATGCACACCAGGTGAACCAGGATGAGGGTGAGGCCGATGGCAAGTCCGGCGAAGTTACCGGCACCAATCTTGGAATCCGTAGTGCCCAGCACAACCAGCACGAAGAGGAAAGTAGCGATGGTCTCCACCAGGAAAGCACCACCCACGCCACCGGCGTTGGCAACACCGTTGGAACCGAGGGCACCGGTGAGATCCGGAGCGGCAACGACACCCGCAACCAGCAT
>DEKS01000151.1:1544-2019 GCA_002354005.1 Bacteroidales bacterium UBA2716 | reverse complement strand
ACACCTACCACACCGGCAGGCGTGCCGCAACCCAGGAACATGGCTGCTGCGCAGCCAAGGAATGTGAGTACAAACGTACCCAGGCATTCAGCAACATACTTTTTCATAATACATTTAAGGATTAGGGTTATAAACGTTCTTTCACTTGATAGCGGTTGCGTTCCGGAGCGGAACGGGCAATCATTTCTCCCAGAAAACCGGCCAGGAACAGCATTACGCCCAGTACAACGGCCAGAAGAGCCAGATAGAACAGCGGCTGGTCCGTAACCGCACGGAACTTGAGCCCCTGCGCCTGGTGCACCAGTTTGGCGACAATAATCCAGACCGTCATCACAAAGCCCACCAGGAACATCAGGATGCCGCTGGTGCCAAAAAAGTGCATGGGCTTGCCGCCAAAGCGGGACAGGAACCACAGGCTCATCAGGTCCAGGAAGCCATGTACAAAACGGTCCAGGCCGAACTTGGACACGCCGTA
>DEKS01000151.1:0-1502 GCA_002354005.1 Bacteroidales bacterium UBA2716 | reverse complement strand
TTCTTGGCCAGATAGGGGATATAGCGATGCATCTCCCCGTATACCTCTATATTTTTAACGACTTCCTGCCGATACGCCTTTAAGCCGCAGTTCATGTCGTGCAGCTTGATGCCGGTGACCTTGCGCGCCGTCCAGTTGTACAGCTTGGAAGGCAGGTTCTTGGTAAGGGCGTTGTCCTTGCGGTGCTGCTTCCAGCCGCTCACCAGGTCATAGCCCTCCTCCCGGATCATGCGCACCATTTCCGGAATTTCCTCCGGAGAGTCCTGCAGGTCCGCGTCCATGGTAATGACGATGTCACCCTTGGCAGCGGCAAAGCCCTCATACAGGGCGGCCGATTTGCCATAGTTCCTGCGGAAGCGGATCCCCCGCACCTCCCCGGCGTCATTTCGAGCGTCTTCCTTGTCATTTCGAGCGAGCGAAGCGAGTCGAGAAATCTCCTCCCACGAGCCGTCCGTGGAACCATCGTCCACAAAGATAAGCTCATAGGTGAAGCCTTGCAGGGAACGGTCGATCCAGGCCTTGAGCTCCGGAAGGGACTCGGCCTCGTTGTAGAGCGGTATAATGATGCTAAGGTCCATAACTTATTGCTCGTCAGGGGTATTGTCGTCGTTTTGGGGACCGTTGAACGGCCCGCCGAAGAGCTTTTGCACAAAAATGTAGCGGGACATGATGGCCGACAGCACCGTGCCGTACAGGTAGCAGTAGGCCCATTGGAACAGGAAGGTCAGAAGCGGCAGGCGGTCCAGCATGCCGTCCATCTGCTCCTTTTGCGAGGCGCTCATGGGCATGGCCTCCGACACCGCGCTCACCAGCTGGTCCATGGTCTCCTGGGGCATATACATGACAAAAAGCGCCTGGGCTGATGCCAGCAGAAGGCCGCTCAAAAGCGCCGCGCGCCTCCCCAAGACAAAGGTATCGGCCATCTTGACGCCCTCGAATTTGTCCCGTAAATCCAGCTGCAACTTTTTCATCAGGAGGATACAGCCAAAGAATTCCACGGCCCAGAGGACGATGAAGGCAGCCTGCGAGAGAAAGGTACTCCCCGACATGCCCGCCAGCTCCTTCAGGGCCAGGCAAGAGACGGAAACCAGCCCGAACAGGAGCCCCGCTTTGGCGGCCTCGTTCCAGAGGCGTGTGTTGTCTAATTTACCATTCATGACATACAAAGATACGCAAAAAAATTCGTATATTTGCAGGCTATTTTGCAATAGCGAGTGAAAGACATTGTAAGTAATAAACTCAAAACGAATTATGATTAACATTACGTTCCCGGATGGAAGTGTACGTCAGTACGAGGCTGGCGTAACTGGTTATGAGATTGCCATGGGCATCAGCCCGCGTTTGGCAGAGCAGGTACTGGCGGTTCAGGTGAAGTATCCCACTGAGCCCGAAACTTCCCGTGGAACCACCATCGACCTTACCCGTCCCATCACGGAGGACTGCGCCGTTCGGCTCCTCAAATGGGAGGACGATGAAGCCAAGAAAGTATTCTGGCACAGCTC
>DEKS01000178.1 GCA_002354005.1 Bacteroidales bacterium UBA2716 | reverse complement strand
CTGGGCACCGGCGAGGCCCTGGTATCCTTCCTGGACGAGAAGGGCACCCCTTCTATTGTGGAGCGCGCCAAAATCCTGTTCCCGCTGAGCCAGATTGGCGCCGTTACCGAGGAACAGCGTTCCGATTTGATCAAGCGCAGCCGCCTGTATGGCCGATACGACCATCCGGTGGACCGCGAGAGTGCATACGAGCTCATTACGGCAGCCACCCAGGAGGCGGAACGGCAGAAGGCAGAGATAGAGGCTGCCGAGGAGGCGGAAAGGCAGGCTGCCCTGGAGGCCAAGGAACAGGCCCGCCTGGCCAAGGAGAGGGAGAGGGAGGAGAAGGAACGTGCCAAGAAAGCCAAGAACAGCATAGCTTCCAAGGTTTTGAAGAGTGTCCTCACGGCCGTTACCGGCGTGGCTGCCGCCGCCGCGGCCGATGCCATCACCGGCAAGAAGTCCTCTTCCAAGACTTCCACCACCAAGAAGGCCGTGACCAAGGCTACCCGCAGCGCCACCAGCACCCTTACCAAGGAGCTCACCCGCAGCATCCTGGGCAATCTGCTGAAGTAGGGGGCCGGATTGCCCCCCTCACCACCCTGGTGGCACTGCTGAAGTAGGGGGCTACACAGAGTGGCTGGCAAATAACCTACTGAGTATCAATTGTTTTCTAATAATCCTCGGCTCCAAAAGCGCCGAGGATTATCAGTAATTGTCTATCAATCAATTGTTTATCGACCAGCGGTTTCTGTGCGGTCCCTACAACCCCAGGGCTTTGGCCTGGTCCCAGAGGGCGTCCATGTCTGCGAGGGTCATGTCGGAGAGTTTGCGGCCGCTGCGGAGAGTTTCCTGCTCCACGTAGGTGAAGCGGCGGCGGAACTTTTCGCAGGTGCGGCTGAGGGCCGCTTCGGGGTCCACGTCGTACAGGCGGGCGGCGTTGATGACGGCAAAGAGCAGGTCGCCGAATTCTTCGGCCCGATGTTCCTCGGAAGCCTCGGCAACCTCCTGGTATTCCTCCGCCACCTTGGCCCACACGTCCTCGCGTTTTTCCCAGTCGAAGCCGCAGCCGCGGGCCTTTTCCTGCATGGAGAGGGCCTTGAGCACGGCCGGCATGGCCTTGGGGATGCCACCCATCACGGTTTTGTTGCCGTCTTTCTCCTTGGCTTTCACCAGTTCCCAGGTATCGGCAATTTCCTTGGCCGATGTCTGTTTGCCGGCCTCCGGGCCAAACACGTGCGGATGGCGGAACACCATTTTGTCGCACACCTTGTTAATGCTGTCAGCAATGTCAAAGGCACCTTCCTCCTCACCGATACGGGCATAAAACACCATGTGGTACAGCAGGTCGCCAATCTCCTTGGCCGTTCCCTGCCTGTTCCCTTCCAGGATGGTGTCGCTGAGCTCGTACACCTCTTCCTCCGTCATGGGGCGGATGGAATCCATGGTCTGTGCGGCGTTCCAGGGGCATTTTACCCGGAGCTCGTCCATAATGTCCAGCAAGCGGCCGAAGGCGGCCAGTTTTTCTTCTCTCGTGTGCATGATTTGGCGTTTTGGAAGCACAAAGATACAACAATTTGTGTTATATTTGTCGATTGGAAATGAAAGCGCTCAAGTATATTTCTGCTGCAGAAGCCGTACGGGCCGTGCGGAGCGGGGACCATGTCCACCTCTCCAGCATTGCCAGCGTGCCGCACATCCTCATCGATGCCCTCTGTGCGCGGGCCGGGGAACTCCGGGACGTGCATTTTCATCATTTCCATACGGAAGGGCCGGCGCCTTATGGATCGGCAGCGCTGCGTGAGTCCTTCCGGGACCAGGGCTTCTTCGTGGGCCCCAACCTGCGCGCTTCCGTGCAGGCGGGCGTGGCGGACTACATCCCCACCAACCTCTTTGAATCCCAGCTCATGTACCGCACCGGGGCGCTGCGCTGCGACGTGGCCATGGTACAGGTGTCGGAGCCGGTGGACGGCATGGTGTCGCTGGGCACCTCGGTAGACTGCTCGATAGCCGCACTGGAAGTGGCCCGGGAGCGCATTGCCGTGGTGAATCCGGCGGTCCCCTTTGCCTATGGAGACCTCATTCCCGCGGAGCGGTTTACGGCTTTTGTGCAGGACAATCGGCCCTTAATTACAAGCACTTACGCGCAGCCTTCGGAGACAGACCTGACCATTGGCCGGCACTGCGCGGAGCTCATTCCGGACGGGGCCTGCCTGCAGATGGGAATTGGCGCCATGCCCAACGCCATCTGCGCCTGCTTAGGCGGCCACAGGCACCTGGGCCTCCACACGGAAATGTTCTCCGATGGAGCGCTCCAGCTCATCCGTAGCGGCGTCATCGACGGGGCTTGCAAGACCATCGACACGGGAAAAGTGGTGGCGTCTTTCCTCCTGGGCTCGCAGGAGGTGTACGATTTCATCCGCGAGAATCCGCAGGTGCTCATGCGGGACATCGCATACACCAACGACCCGCGCGTCATTGCGCAGAATCCCGGCATGGTTTCCATCAATTCGGCCATCGAGATTGACCTGACCGGCCAGGTTTGTGCCGATTCAATAGGCTCCCGCATCTATTCCGGCACCGGCGGGCAGCTGGACTTTGTGCGCGGCGCCAAGCTTTCCAAAGGCGGCAAGGCCATCATCGCCCTAGCCTCCCGGACCCGTTCCGGCCAGCCCAAAATTGTGCCCCAGCTGCAGCCGGGCGCAGGGGTTGTTACGCCCCGTGCCGATGTCCAGTGGGTGGTGACCGAATACGGCGCCGTGAACCTGTACGGCAAGTCTCTGCAGGAGCGCGCAAGGCTCCTCATCTCCATCGCCCATTCTCAGGACCGCGAGGCGCTTTCCCGCGCCGCCTATGAGCAGTTTCATACTGGTTTCTAAAGTTTTGATTATCAGCTAATTGTTAATAATCCTCGGCTCTTTTTGC
>DEKS01000127.1 GCA_002354005.1 Bacteroidales bacterium UBA2716 | reverse complement strand
GAAGGCCGGGACTTTGACCGGGAGGAGACCTTGCGAGATGCAATGGGCAACACCCTATACAACGAGGACAGCGGCAAGCGCATGCGGCCGGACTATATTCTCCATTACCCGGACAAGACGGAAGTGATTGTAGATGCCAAAACCTCCATGGAGGCCCTATCGGACTGGTTCGAGGCCCCCGATGCTGCCCGCAAGGAAGACGCCGCCCAGCGCAATCTGCAGGCCATCCGGGCCCAAATCAAAAGCCTTTCCACCAAGCGGTACCAGGACTATATCCGCGAAGGCTACAAGACGCTGGACTACGTGATTATGTTCATCCCCAATTACGGCTCACTGCAGCTGGCTAAAACCCTGGCGCCCAATATCTTTATGGAGGCATACAAGCAAGGGGTGCTCATCACTACGGAGGAAACCCTCATGCCTTTCCTGCGCATGATTCGCATTGCCTGGACCAATTACGACCAGGCCCGCAACCAGGAAAAGATTATCAAGGCCGCCCAGACCATGGTGGACCGCGTGTACGACTTTGCCAAGGCCCATGCCGCCATGGGAGAAAAACTCAAGGCCGCCCAGGACGAATACGATAAAGTGAGCGCAAAAATCAGTGAGTCAGGAAATTCCATCCTCACCAGCGCGCGTCAGCTCCTCAAATTGGGGGTGCCTAAGAATCCCAAGAAACTGCTTGGGGAAGAAGACGAATAAACGCCATCCCGCAGTTACGGGCAAAGGCGGCGTCGGAATCCGCGTCACCCAGCATCACACAGCGCTGCGGGTCCAGGGACGGAAGGAGCGCACAGGCCTCCCGGAACATGCCCGGGTTGGGTTTTCGGCGCGGGTCATCGTCCGAAACCGCCGTACAGGTAAGGATAAGGTCTATCCGGGCGCCGGCTTCCAGGATTTCCTGCATCATGCGAGCATGGATACGGGAAAGGTCTGCGTCTGTCATCACGCCCTTCCCTACGCCCCGCTGGTTGGTTACCAGGACCATGTACTTGAATTTTTGAGCCCATAACGGCAGTGCCTGCAAGATGCCCGGCATCCACTGCCAGTCTGCCCAGCTTTTTACGTACGTGCCTTCCAGGTGGCGGTTGAGAACACCGTCACGGTCCAGGAACAGTGCCTCTGCAGGGCTTGCCAGCACCTGTGCCGATGCTTCTTGCACGGCAAACCAGGCGGGAATCTCCCACTGCGCCTTGTCATAATCCTCGGGAATGCCAATATCGATGAAATAGGCCTCCGTAGGCCAGCCTTTGAGCGTACCGGCCGACGCCATGGGCTCCAATACCTCCTTCTCAAAGGAGAAGCGCTCAGGAAGGGCCTCTAGATGCAATTGTGTACGGTCGATAGCGTATACCCCGGCGTTGATGAGTCCTTCCTCGCAGTACGCTTTTTCCTTGAAAGCCTGAATGGCAAAAGAGGCACTTGCTTCGCTCGGTATAACCGTAACTGCCCCGTAGCGGCTGAAGGCCTTCATGGGCTTGAGCGCTACAGTAACGGGGCCATCGAACGGCATGGCATCCAGCGCCAAGGGGAAAAACGTGTCTCCATTGAGCACGAACACCTGCTCGTCCTGGCATTTTTCCAGCGCCAGGCGAATGCCTCCGCCCGTACCGAGCGGCGTCTCCTCCACGGCAAAATCGTAACGGAAAGGCCAGGTGTGCGCCTGCACAAAGGACATCACCTGTTCCTTTAGGTAACCAACGGAAAATACCACATGGTCAACGGGATACGTGCTCAAATAATCCAGCATATATCTCAGGAAAGGACGCCCGGCTACGGGTGCCAGGCATTTGGGGATGTCGTGCACCACGGAGCGGAGCCGGGTGCCTTGACCGCCGGCCAGGATTATAACTTCCATGCTACGGCGCCGGTTTGGGTGAATTGGAACGGAACCACCTGGCCGGGAAGGGCTTTGAGGGCCTCCCGGACGGCCACGCGCTTCTGCGGAGGCACCATGAGCATGATGAATCCCCCGCCGCCGGCACCGGACACCTTGCCGGAAATGGCACCGGCTGCCAGGGCCACGTCAAAGGCCTCCTGAATCTGGGGATTGGTGATGGTGTCGGCCATCTTTTTCTTGTCCTCCCAGGCGGCGCCAAGGATGCGGGCAAAGGTGGCCATGTCGCCTTGCAGGAGGGCCAGTTTCATGTCCACGGCGCTTTGCTTGATGCGGTGCATGGCTTCTACGGCCTTGGACTCCCCTTTTCGGGTGGCCTGCTGCTGCTTTTCAATGATGGCGGCGCCTTCCCGGCTGCGGCCCGTAAAATACAGTAACAGAGAACCTTCCAGTTCCCGGACAATCCAGTCTTTTACGCGGAGCGGATTGACAATCACCAGGTCGCTGGGCAGGAATTCCATGAAGTTGAAACCGCCGAAGGCGGCGGCGTACTGGTCCTGCTTGCCGCCGGAGAGGAGCAGGTCCTTGCGCTCAATCTCATACGCCAGACGGGCCAGTTCGTAGTCTCCCAGCGGGATGTCCATCCATTCGGCAAAGCATTTGAGGATGCACACCACCATGGTGGACGAGGTGCCCAGGCCGGAGCCGGCGGGGGCATCGTTATAGGTGGTGATGGCAAAGCCGGGTGCCGGTACAGGGCCGAAATCCCGCACTACCCGGTTGAACACGCCATCCACCAGCAGCGCGCCCGAGGACAGCGGACCGGTGCCCAGGGGCACTTCGCACTGCACGCCGGCATCGGCCGCATTCACCCGTACCACGGGCAGGTTTAACGGTTCGATGGTGCAATAGGCCGCCAGGTTGATGGTGGCATTGAGGACGTTGCCGCCATACAGGTCGCTGTACGGGGACACGTCGCTTCCGCCGCCGGCGAGGCCCAGGCGCAGCGGGGCTTTGCTTCTTACGATCATGCCAAAATTGCGTTTGCAAGGGCTTCCAGGGCAGCCTGGTCTTCCGCTTTGTAGCGGCTGCGGATGGTTACCAGCTCCCCTACCTGCTCCACTTCCTTCATGGCGCCGAACATCTCCTTCATCACGCGCCCGGCGCTGGGAGCCCAGGAGCCGTTTTCGATAAGAGCCACGCGGCGTTTCTGCCAGCCTTTCATCTGGAGGCTGTGCAGGAAATCGTATGCAGGGGTAAACAGGCCGGCGTCGTAGGAGGCAGCCGCGAGGACCAGGGTCCCGTAACGGAAGGCGTCTTCCACGGCCTCTGCGCGGTCGTCCCGGGTGAGGTCGCACACGGCCACCTTGGGACAGCCTTTTTCGCGGAGCATGTCGGCCAGTTTGAGGGCGACTTCCGCCGTGCCGCCATGGATGGAGGCATAGGCCACAAACACGCCGGGCGTTTCTACGCCGTAGCTGCTCCAGGTATTGTACAGTTCAAGATAATAGGTCAGGTTTTCCCGCAGAACGGGGCCGTGCAGCGGAGCGATGGTGTCAATTGCGAGACCGGCCATCTTTTTCAGGAGCGCCTGTACCTGAGGGCCGTATTTGCCGCAGATATTGAAGTAATAGCGACGGCCTTCGCAGGCCCAGTCACCGTCTTCATCGCCCCAGAAACCGCATTTTTCCAGCGCGCCGAACTTCCCGAAGGCATCGGCCGAAAAGAGGATTTTGGCGGCGGAATCATAGCTCACCATCACCTCCGGCCAATGAACCATGGGGGCAGCGAAGAATTGCAGGCTGTGGGTGCCCAGATTCAGCGTAT
Organism: Bacteroidales bacterium UBA2716; assembly: GCA_002354005.1. Lineage (GTDB taxonomy): Bacteria > Bacteroidota > Bacteroidia > Bacteroidales > UBA932 > Cryptobacteroides. The sequence goes on along the minus strand of DEKS01000127.1, from coordinate 1,864 downwards.
CGCCTTCTTTCACGGCCAGGGTATTGAAGGTTTTTCCGGGCTGGAACTGGCCCAGGAACTTGAGGGCCATGGCGCTGGCAACAATTTGGATAGCAGGATATTTCTCTGCCAAAAGGCCGATGAGGGCCGAATGGTCCGGCTCCATGTGGTGCACCACCAGATAGTCCGGCTGGCGGCCTTCCAGGGCCTCTTCCAAGTGTTGGAACCAGGTTTCTTCCATCCGGGCGTCGGCCGTATCCAGGATAGCAATTTTATCGTCCTTGATCAGGTACGAATTGTAGGCCATGCCCTCCGGCACAACGTACTGGCTTTCAAACAAATCCAGGGTAAGGTCATCTGTGCCGATGTAAAAAATGTCGCGTGCAATTTCTTTCATATCCCATTCAATTGAATTACAAAGATAAAAATAAAATGCGTATCTTTCGGAAAATTTTGGACGATATGACGCTGAAGCAACGTATGCGCCGCTTTATCCAACGGCACATTTTCATTTACGATGAATTAGACACGGCCGGAGCCGCCCAGCGCATCAAAAGCAATATCTGGTTCCGGGGCACCAATGTCTGGATTCTCGCTTTTTCCATTGTTATCGCCTCGGTAGGCCTCAATGTAAACTCCACGGCGGTGATTATCGGCGCCATGCTGGTCTCCCCGCTCATGGGCCCTATTATCGGCGCCGGTTTGGCGCTGGGAACCAACGACCTGGACCTTCTCAAGGCGGCCGGGCGCAACCTGTTGGTGATGGTGCTCATCTCGCTGGTGGCATCCACCCTCTTTTTCATCGTGTCTCCCCTGGCGCTGGTGAATCCCACGGAGCTTGAGGCCCGCACCAGCCCCACCATTTACGATGTGCTAATCGCCCTGTTCGGCGGCCTGGCGGGCATCCTGGAGAATAGCCGCAAGGAGCGCGGCACAGTGCTTTCGGGCGTAGCCATTGCCACGGCCCTCATGCCGCCGCTGTGCACCGCCGGTTACGGCCTGGCCCACTGGCAGCTGCATTTCTTCTTTGGCGCGTTGTACCTGTTCATCATCAACAGCGTATTCATTGCACTGGCCACTTACCTCATGGTCAAGTACTTGCGCTTCGAGACCGTGGCCGGCCTGGACGTTGCCGGTGCCAAACGCCGGCGCAATATCATATCGGTCGTACTGGTGATTGTGCTGGTACCCAGCATCTGGACGGCCATTGAACTCATCGGCGACAACAATTACGAGCGCAATGTGCAGCTCATGATGGAGGAAGACCGCTTCGTGGGCCCGCACACGTACGTGTACGACTATGAAGTCAAAGGCCGGACGGTGAACTTTTCCCTGGCCGGCGAGCCCCTTTCGGACGAGGCCCGCGATGCATTCATGAAACGCGCCGACAGTCATCATATCAAGGCCAAGACCATTACCATCACGGAGCATTCGGTGGGCATGAGCCAGAAGGACATGGACAACCTCATCAATGAAGTCTATGCCCGCACGGAGGCAGAACTCAATCAGAACGACCAGCAAATTGGCGGCTTCGACGCCCGCCTGCGTTCGCTGGAGGGCCGCCTGGAAGGGGTTATCGCCATGAACGATTCCCTCCACGCCCGCAACCTTGCCCTGCAGCACAAGGCCGACTCCCTCAAGCATGTGGCCGACTCCATCGCCCGGCGCCGTCGCGGCAAGAAAAAATAAATTTTGCGAATTCTGAAAAAGGTGCTATCTTTGCATTCTCTTTGGTGCTATGGCCGAGCGGTTAGGCACAGGTCTGCAAAACCTGCTACAGCGGTTCGATTCCGCTTGGCACCTCTTCAAAAGCCCTCACAGCAATCTGTGAGGGCTTTCCTTTCCCAGATGTGGCCACTTTGGGTAATGATGCAAAAAACAGTTG
>DEKS01000023.1 GCA_002354005.1 Bacteroidales bacterium UBA2716 | reverse complement strand
CCCTCAGCGCCTGTTTTGGCCCCGTTCCGTCTCCGAAGGTCCACCCCCAGGACCTTCAGAGACGTTTCCTGCCCGTACTTTCTCGTTAAAGCACACCCATCCCCTCTAGAACCGTCTTCAGAGACTCCTCCTGTGCTTTAACTATCTGTATCGGACAAAATAGGTGGTCAATAACCATCTGAGAGTGAGCAAGATACGGAAAATCCTCGGCGCAAATGGAGCCGAGGATTTTCCATATTTCCCTGAATATCAAATACTTATTGACCAGACAAAACCACGATGAACCTATCTAACGACACTGGTCGGTAAACAACTGATCCCCAATACCTTACCAATAATCCTCGGCGCAAATGGAGCCGAGGATTATGCGTAAATAACTGTGTAGCAGTACATTATAAACCAATAGGATTTTATCCGTATCGGCTGTCGCCAGTGAAAAAAGGCGGAAAATAAGCTGCTGATGCTGTTGCCAGTGAAAAAAGGCGGAAAATAAGCTGCTGATGCTGTTGCCGGTGGAAAACTAGCGGATTACCAGCCGGTGGATGCGGCGGGGTACGGAAACCAGAATCTCGTATGGGATGGTGCCCAGGATGCCGGCCAGTTCGCTGGCGGTGGGGTCCTCGCCAAAAATGGTCACGGTGTCACCCACGGCGCAGGGGATGCCGGTTACGTCAAGCATGCACATGTCCATACAGATATTGCCGATAGTGGGCGCCCGGTGCCCGTTCACGCTGAAGGACGCGTTACCGCGGCCCAGGTGACGGTCCAGACCGTCGGCATAGCCCACCGGGATGGTGGCAATGACGGTGCCTTCCTTGGCGTGGCCCCATCGACCATAACCAATGGTATCTTGCGGGCCTAATGTTTTCACTTGCAGCACCTTACATTTAAACGAAGCGACAGGCGCAAGTTTTTTCTCCGGCAGGGCACTGATGCCGTAAATGCCGATTCCCAGGCGTACCATGTCAAATTGAAACTGCGGAAAACGTTCGATGCCGGCAGAATTCAGGATATGGCGCATGGGCATGTAGCCGATTCCGTCGGCAATATAATTTACATTGTCGCGGAAAAGGTGTATTTGACCGAGGGTGAAAGGGTCCTCAGAAGGGTCCTCTGCCACACAAAGGTGGGAGAAAACGGCCTTGACTTTTACCTCCGGCGTCTGCTTCAGGAACTCCACCAGCTCCGGCAGTTCGTCCGTCATAAAGCCCAGGCGGTGCATGCCGGTGTCCAGCTTGATGTGAATGGGATAGTCCTTAATGCCCCTTTCCCGAAGAATGGCAACCAGTTTTTTAAGGGAGTACAGGTTGGGAATGGAGGGCTCCATGCGCGTGTCAATAATCTCCGGATAAAAATCCGTTCCCGCCGTGAGCACCAGGATGGGCAGCGAGATACCGTTGCGACGCAGTTCCAGGCCCTCCACCGGATAGGCAACGGCCAGATAGTCTGCACCGGCGCGTTGCATCATGGATGCAAACTCCACACCGCCGTGACCGTATGCATTGGCTTTTACCAGAACCAAAAGCTTGGTTTTGGGGTCCAGCAACGAGCGGAAGTAACGGTAATTTTCCGTTGCCGCCTTGAGGTTCAGTTCCAAACGGGAGAAATCGTCTTGCAGTTCGCGCATGCCTATCGTCTAAATATCGTACAAAAATACTACTTTTGGCCGACATTTTGTCATAAAAATTGTATTTTTGCAGAAGGGGCGCAGTTTTTGTGAGCATTACGCTCCGTTAAAAGAACGTGTTATGTCAAGTACCGGTATTTGGATTATCATGATTGTGGTGATGGTGCTCAGTCTCATCATCCAAAACAGGCTTAGCAGCCGCTTCGAAAAATATTCCCAGGTCCCGCTGGGGCTTACCGGCGCAGAGGTTGCCAGCCGTATGCTGCAGGCTCATGGAATTCGGGACGTCAAGATTGTGTCGATAGCCGGTAAACTTACGGACCACTATGACCCCACCACCAAAACCGTGAACCTGAGCGAGAATGTGTACTATGGCAAGTCGGTGGCGGCGGCCGCCGTAGCCGCGCACGAATGCGGACACGTGGTACAACATGCTACGGGTTATGCCTGGCTCAGGATGCGCAGTGCCTTGGTGCCCGTGGTCTCCTTCTCCAGCAACATTGTGTCCTGGGTTTTGTTGGCAGGCGTAATTTTCATTAACACCTTCCCCTCACTGCTGTGGATTGGTATCGCCCTGTTCGCCCTTACCACGCTATTCAGCTTTATCACCCTTCCCGTGGAGATTAACGCCAGTGCCCGGGCTGTGTCCTGGCTGGAAAGCGCCGGCATTGTTGGGTATGAAACCAAACCCATGGCCGTGGATGCCCTCAAGTGGGCAGCCTACACGTATGTGATTGCCGCACTTGGCTCTCTGGCCACGTTGCTTTACTACATTTCGATTGGGAATAGTCGCCGCAGCTAAATCTCGCTGGTTCATAACACGCTATTACACAGTTATTTACGTATAATCCTCGGCTCCATTTGCGCCGAAGATTATTGGTAAGATATTGGGTATCAGTTGTTTGCCGACCAGCGTTGGGCCCATAGTGGCTTAGGCTGGTTAATAAGTGTTTGATAATCAGGGTAATATGGAAAATCCTCGGCGCAAATGGAGCCGAGGATTTTCTGTATGTGGCTGATACTCAGAGAGTTGTTGACCATCCATTCTGTGTCGATATGGGTGGTTAAAGCACAGTAGGAGGCCACTGAGGCCATTCTGACGGGGGTGGGTGTGCTTTAACGGGGAGGGGAGGACGGGTGTGGAGGAAAGGGACAAAAAAAGCCAGGCGGAGAAGAGCCTGGCGGGAAATCCGTTGAACTGCAGCGATTCGAACGCTGACTGAGGGAACCAAAATCCCTAGTGCTACCATTACACCACAGTTCAATTCGGGACTGCAAAGATAAAACAAATCTTTGGAAAAAGTGTTAACTTTGTCAAAATTTGTATGCAATGAAAGGTGTCAATATTTTTCTGGCCAATGGCTTCGAGGATATGGAAGCCCTGGGTACGCGGGATGTGCTGCTGCGCGGCGGCGTAGAGGCAAGGACCGTTTCCATTACGGACGATTACATGGTGGAAAGTTCCCACGGGCTGCCGGTTTCGGTAGATACCAACTGGGCCGATCTGGAAGTGATGGAACCCGGCACGGACAGCAAGGACGTCATGATTTTCCCGGGCGGGATGCCGGGCAGCAAGAACCTGGCCGGGCACACGGAACTGATGGAAATCCTGCAGGATCACTGGGCCCGTGGAGGCGCCGTGGCCGCCATTTGCGCCGCCCCCGGACTGGTGGTTTCCCAACTCCCCGGTCTGGAGGGGAAGGCATTCACCTGTTTCGATGGCTTTGAAGAAGCGCTCATCGGCAAAGGTGCTGTGTACAAGAAAGAAAGCACCGTCACGGACGGCAACCTCATTACCGGACGCGGGGCCGGACATGCCGTGAACTTTGGCCTGGCCATTCTCCGTTACCTGAAAGGAGACGAGGCCGCAGAAAAGGTGAAAGCGGGCCTGATGCTCTGATTATCCCCGTTTTTCGCGGAAAAAATCCAACATAAGGGTGGCGCACTCTTCCTGCAGTACGCCGCCCACTGCCTCTGTGCGGGGATGCAGCAGGGAAGGGGAGAAAAGTGAATATCCGCGGCGCTGGTCCGGGGCGCCGTACACAATGCGGCCCATCTGGGCCCAGGCCAGGGCGCCTGCGCACATGGGGCACGGCTCCACGGTTACATATAAGGTGCAGTCGTTCAGATATTTACCGCCCATGGCCTCCGTGGCGGCAGTAATGGCAATCATCTCCGCATGCGCAGTGGTATCGTGCAGCCTTTCCGTCTGGTTGTGTCCCCGGCCGATAATCCGGCCTTTCCACACCACAACGGCCCCAATGGGGATTTCTCCCTCTGCGAGAGCGGCTTTGGCCTCCAAAAGGGCCTCCCGCATCAATTTTTCGTCTTGCTCCATGTGGCAAAGATAGGAATTTATTTGTATCTTTGTGGAGTAAATAGGAGAAGGTCATGAAAATTACCAAGGCGGAATTTGCCGGAAGCAGCACGCGGGTTGCCCAAAAACCTGCGCGCAAAGCGCCCGAATTCGCTTTTATCGGCCGCTCCAATGTGGGCAAGAGTTCCCTTATCAACATGCTCACGGCCAACTCCAAGCTGGCCAAAACCTCCCAGACGCCCGGCAAAACCCAGCTGGTAAATCATTTTCTTATCAACGACAGCTGGTACCTGGTAGACCTTCCCGGTTACGGCTACGCCAAGCTGCCGGACAAGGAGCGCGCTAAGCTCAGGCACATTATCTGGGACTACATCAACAACTCCCAGGAGCTGGTGATGCTCATGGTGCTCATCGACTCCCGCCATCCCATGCAGGAAGTGGACCTCCGCTTCATCAGCGAGCTGGGAGAAAAGGGCATTCCCTTTGGTATCATCTTTACCAAGGCCGATAAAATGGGCACAGAGGCCCTTCAGGTACAGCTGAACCAGAACAAAGGCCGCCTCCTGGAAGACTGGGAGGAACTGCCGCCTTGTTTTGTGTCATCGTCCGTAAAAGGACAAGGAAAGGAAGAAATTCTTAACTATATAGGATCTATACTTCAAACATTATGATCAACGATGTCCATAAGCACCGGATGGCGCTGTTTACTTGTGATGCCTCCCGCTATTTTGCGGAGAAGGTAGTAGCTGCAATGAACCGCATGAAAAGCCCGGAGGAGCCTGAAGTGGTCCTGGGGCCGCTGGAAGTCACGCATTTCAGTGACGGTGAATTCCAGCCCTCCTTCCAGGAAAGCGTCCGTGGCGCCACCTGTTTCATCATCCAGTCCACGTTCCCGTCCGCGGACAACCTGATGGAACTGCTCCTGTCCATCGATGCCGCCAAGCGTGCGTCGGCCAACAAAGTCATTGCCGTTATCCCGTATTATGGCTGGGCCCGCCAGGACCGCAAGGACAAACCGCGCGTGTCCATTGGCGCCAAACTGGTGGCCAACATGCTCAAGGTGGCCGGCACGGATGCCCTCATGACCTGCGACCTTCACGCAGACCAAATCCAGGGCTTCTTTGACTTCCCGGTAAACCACCTGTACGCCAGCTTTGACTTCCTGGACACCCTCAAAAAGCTCCAGAAGCAATTCAAGGACACTCTCACGCTGGCCGCTCCGGACATGGGCGGCGCCAAGCGCGTCCATGCATATGCCAAGAACCTGCGCACGCCGGTGGTCATCTGCCACAAAACCCGCGCCCGGGCCAATGTGGTAGAGCGCATCACCCCCATCGGCGA
>DEKS01000017.1:41359-41594 GCA_002354005.1 Bacteroidales bacterium UBA2716 | reverse complement strand
CCCCCCCGGCCCCGACCGGGGGTCTCTTTTTAGCCGTAAAATGCAATCAACTCTGTATGAGTCACTTACGCAAAATCGTCTATGCAGATGCGCATAGACGATTTTTGATAAGTCGTTAATATTCAGTAGGTTCCATTTTACACTGTGTCGGGGGCGGGGGTTGAGGGCCTTTAGCTTGTCAACGCGGTGAACAACGGCGGCGGAATTCCGCGACGGTGATGGCGGTGGCGATGGC
>DEKS01000017.1:41164-41339 GCA_002354005.1 Bacteroidales bacterium UBA2716 | reverse complement strand
GCGTTGAGGGATTCGGAGCCGGGGTCGTCGGCGGGGAAGGGAGGGATGTAGAGGCGGTCGCTTACGCAGGCGGCAGTGGCGGCGGAAATGCCGTTGGCCTCATTGCCAATTACAATCACAGAAGGCCTTTCCATGCCGTTGGAAAGGCTTTTTTGGTACATGTTCTCTCCGTCCA
>DEKS01000017.1:39794-41059 GCA_002354005.1 Bacteroidales bacterium UBA2716 | reverse complement strand
GTGGCCTGCACCACCTTGGGATTAAAGACATCGACCGTATCCGGCGAAGCAAACACGGCGTCGATACCGAACCAGTCCGCAATGCGGAGGATGGTGCCCAGATTCCCCGGGTCCCGGATGCCGTCCAGGGCCAGAAAAAGGCCCGATGAAGGGAGTTGGGCCGATGAAAGGTCCTCCGGCTTGCGTACCAGCGCCAGCACCGGAGAAGGGGAGGAGAGCGCACTGATACGGGCCATGGCGGCCTCGCCAATCTCCTCTTTCCGATACACTTTCTCGACCTTGAAACCGGACCTTAACGCCTCCTGGACCAACTTTTCACCTTCTACCACAAAGAGTCCACGCTCGTCCCGGAATTTCTTCTGGGACAAGGATTTGATGAACTTTATTTCTGCGGCGGTGATACTCATCTATACCCTTCCCAATCATTTATACCCCAGCGTTTTAAGCATGGACTCCGCGGACTGTTCTTCTGCGAAGATGCTGGTGACCAGGTTACCTTCCTTATCGCGGTCGATGAGGATGTGTTTGGGCGAGGGCATGAGGCAGTGCTTGATGCCGCCGTAGCCGGAAATGGCCTCCTGGTATGCTCCGGTATGGAAAAAGCCGATGTACAGGTTTTCCCGGCGGCTGCGGATGGTGGGCAGGAAGATGGCGTTGGCGTGATAGTCGGCGTTATAAAAATCCTGGCTGTCGCAGGTGAGGCCGCCCAGGAACACCCGCTGGTATTCGTCGTTCCACTTGTTCACGGGCAGCAGGATAAAGCGCTGATTCAGGCCCCAGGTATCCGGCAGGCAGGTCATGAAGGAATTGTCTATCATGTACCACTTTTCGCGGTCGTTCTGCTGCTTGATATCCAGGATTTTAAAGATGGTGGCACCGCTTTCGCCCACGGTGAAACTGCCGAACTCCGTAAAGATGTCCGGCTCCGGCACGCCGTAAGAATTGCAGGTAACTTTAATCTGGTTGATGATTTCCTCCACCATGTACTCGTAGTCGAAGTCCTGGGCCAGGGAAGTCTTGTTGGGCAGGCCGCCGCCAATGTTCAGGCTGTCCAGCTCCGGGCAGATGGCCTTGAGTTCACAGTACACCTTGACGCACTTGGAAAGCTCGTTCCAGTAATAGGCCGTATCCCGGATACCCGTGTTGATGAAGAAATGTAGCATCTTGAGGTGGAAGTTGGGATACTTGGCCACGGTGTTCTGGTAGAACTTGAGGATATCCGAGTAGCGAATGCCCAGGCGGGAGGTATAGAAGTCGAAATTGGG
>DEKS01000017.1:24560-39711 GCA_002354005.1 Bacteroidales bacterium UBA2716 | reverse complement strand
TTCCAGCCCTCCTTGCGCAGGGCGGCGATGTTCTCGATGTACTGGGGGCGTTTGAAGCCGTTGCAAATGACATACAGTTTGTCTTTCTTCACGGAACCGTCCTTTTCCAGGGCCCGGATAAGGTCCAGGTCATAGGCCGACGAAGTTTCCAGGTGAATGTCGTTCTTGAGGGCCTCGTGCACCACAAAGGCGAACTGGGAACTCTTGGTGCAGTAGCTGTAGTGGTACTGCCCCCGGTAATCGGCCTTGGCCATGGCCACCTTGAACAGACGCTTGGCCCGCTGGATTTGCGACGAAATCTTGGGTAAATACGTGATTTTGAGCGGAGTACCGTACTTGTCGATGATTTCCATAAGGTCGATGTCGTTGAACATCAGGTTGCCGTCCACCACCATGAATTCGTCCTGCGGGAAATCGAAGGTCTGGTCAATAAGGTCGATGTATTTGTTTTTCATCCCTCTGTAAACTGTATTAAAAAATCACGCAAATATAAGTAAAAAGTATTACTTTTGTAAGGATGAAACGGTGGAAAGTCATATTTCTTTGCATTTGTGCGTTTTGGGCAGGCGCCTGCAGCGTCACCCGTTCGCTCAAAGACGGAGAATACCTCCTCCGGAAAAACCAGGTAAAGGTGGACGATCCCTCCTTCGACGCCGCCAGCCTCATGTCCTACATTGCCCAAAAGCCCAATTCGTACCTGCTGGGCGTCAACCCGCTCCTGTCCGTGTACAACTGGGGCGGGGACGGCAAAACCAAAATGGGCCGATTCGTGCAAAGCGTGGGTGTGGCGCCCGTAGTCTACGATCCCGCCCTGGTGGAAAAAAGCATCAACAGCATCGGGAACCACCTCCATTACATTGGCTATTACGGCTCCCAGGTAGAAAGCCAGGTGCAGGTAAAAGGCCGCAAAGTATATGTGAGTTACTACGTGGCGCTGGGGAAACGTTATACCATCAGCGCCATCGACTACGTGCTTCCGGAATATGGCACCATCAAACAGGAATTCATGGAAGACCTGCCCCACAGCACGGTAGCAGTAGGGGACTTCCTGGCCGAGGAAGACCTGGAGAAAGAAGCGGAGCGCAGCGCCCTGATGTTCCGCAACAAGGGGTACTACGGCCTCACCAAAAGCTACTATCTCTTTGACGCGGATACCCTTGCGCACGACGGCACGGCCAAGCTCACCTACAACCTTCGCGACTACGCCCTGGGAGACCCGGTTTCCACCGCCAAACCGCATCAGAAATTCACATTAGGGAAGGTGAATATCTCCCATCCTGAAAAGCTGAAAATCCGCCGCCGTACGCTGGAGAACATGAATACCCTGCGTCCCGGGCAGCTGTACAGCGAGCAGGAAGTGAACACCACGTACACGCGCCTGGCCAACCTGGGCATGCTTTCCGGTGTAAACGTGAGCATCCAACCCACATCGGACAAAACCGTAGACGCAGACATTACGCTGCGAAATTCCCGTTTACAGGCCATCAAGGCCGATCTGGAAGGCTCCTTCAACTCCACGGGCCTGTTTGGCATCTCGCCACAAATCAACTACTACCACAAGAACATTTTCCACGGGGGAGAGCGCCTGAACGTGGGTGTGAAGGGAAACTTCCAGTTCAAGCCGGGGTCCAACGCCTATTCCACGGAAGTAGGTATCACCACCTCCATCCGTTTCCCGCAGTTCCTGGGCCTGCCCAACCGCGTATTCAAAGGCACCAACATCCCCACAACGGATGTTTCCCTGGCCTTTACCTACCAGGATCGGCCGGAATTCCGCCGCACCCTCATCACCACTGCATTTACGTATAACGGACGCGTGGGACAAAACTTCTTTTACCAGTTTTCGCTGTTCCGCCTCAACATTGCCCGTCTGTTCAATATCCAGCAGGATTTCCTGGCCAAGATCATCAAGGCCAATCCCTTCATCATGAACGCCTACATGGGCCGCTTCGACCACGGTATCAGCGGCACCGTGTATTACACCACCAACGCTTCGGCAGTGCCCCTAACGCCCTATCACTACGTGCGTTTCAGTTTGGACACTTCCGGCAACCTGCTCAGCTTGTTCAACAAAGCCATGCCCCTGAACGATGATGGGGAACGCACCATATGGTCCACGCCTTATGCCCAATATGTGCGCGCAGAACTCAATCTGGGCAAGACCTTCCGTTTTGGCGGAGACAATGAGCACGCCATTGCCCTGCACCTGATGGCCGGTGCTGGCTACGGCTATGGCAACTCCACCACCATGCCGGTAGAGAAACAGTTCTATTGCGGCGGCTCATCGTCCATGCGCGGCTGGCAGGCCCGTACCCTGGGGCCGGGCAACTCCCAACTTATTACTGTCTTCTCCATACCCACGCAGATTGGCGAAATGAAGCTGGAAGCCAACGTGGAATACCGTTTTCCCATCGTCTGGAAGCTGGAAGGGGCGCTTTTTGCCGATGCCGGCAACATCTGGAACATGCCCCGTCCGGCCGATTACGATTATGTAGACGATGACGATAAGTTGGGGGTTTTTGACATCAAGAACTTTGCAGGGTCCATCGGCCTGGACTGGGGGCTGGGGATTCGCGTAAACCTGGGGTTCCTCCTTATCCGTCTGGACGGCGGTCTGCGCCTGCACGACCCTGCCCGCGCCGCCGGCAACCGCTGGGTGCCCGTCCGCGAGTGGTTCCCGCGGAATTACGCGATTCATTTTGGTGTTGGATACCCGTTCTAGCGGGTATCCAACACCAATGGATAAATGGTCTTCAAGTTTATTCAACCTTTGGGATAATATTTGGGCCAGCAGGCTTCCAGGTAGGCGCGGAGGGCGTTTTCGTGCTTGTTGGGCTGCGGCTCGTAAAAGACGGTACCGCGGAGGGCATCCGGCAGGAACTCCATATCTACAAAATGCCCGGGATAGTCGTGGGCGTACTTGTACCCGTCACTGTAGCCCAGTTCTTCCATGAGCTTGGTGGGGGCGTTGCGAATGGCGAGGGGAACCGGAAGGTTTCCCGTTTCCCGCACCTTGGCAAGGGCCTTTTCGATGGCCATATACGAGCCGTTGCTCTTGGGCGACGAGGCCAGATACACCGTAGTTTCCGCCAGCGGAATCCGCCCTTCCGGCATACCAATCTTACTGACCACCTCAAAGCAGGCGTTTGCCAGCAGTAGCGCATTGGGATTCGCGAGCCCCACGTCCTCCGAGGCGCTCAGGCACAGCCTCCGGGCAATGAACAGCGGATCCTCGCCGCCGTCAATCATGCGTGCCAGGTAATAAATGGCCGCATTGGGGTCGCTCCCGCGGATGCTCTTGATGAAGGCCGATATTATATCGTAATGCATCTCGCCGTCCTTGTCGTAGATGGCCATGTTTTCCTGCACAGAAGCCGTAACGGAGGCATTGTCAATGACGATGGGGGACTGTCCGCCCAGGGCGTCCACCACCAGTTCCAGCACATTGAGGAGTTTTCGGGCATCGCCCCCGCTGTACCGCATAAGCGCCTCGCTTTCACGCACCTCAATATCCTTCTCCTTGAGCAGGACATCTTCCTTGAGCGCACGGTCCAGCAGCGTCTGTAAATCGGTCTTTTCCAGCGACTTAAGCACAAAAACCTGGCAACGGGAGAGCAGGGGAGTAATCACTTCAAAGGAAGGATTTTCCGTTGTGGCACCAATCAGGACGATGGTGCCGTTTTCCACCGCCCCCAGCAGGGCGTCCTGCTGCGCTTTGTTGAAGCGGTGTATTTCGTCAATGAAAAGAATGGGCGCGCCCTTTTGCTGAAAGAGGGAATTTCCCCGCGCCTTGTCAAACACCTCCCGGACATCCTTGACGCCCGCCGTTACCGCCGACAGCGTGTAAAAATCACGGTCCAGCGTTTCTGCAATGATATGGGCCAGCGTGGTTTTTCCTACGCCCGGAGGCCCCCAGAGGATGAACGAACTCAGGTTGCCGCTCTCGATCATTTTCCTCAGGATGCAGCCTTCTCCCACCAGGTGGCGTTGTCCTACATACTGGGCCAGCGTGCGGGGACGCATGCGCTCGGGAAGAGGAGGGAGGAGGGTAGAGGAGGCACTCATAACTTAAATGGCTTTACCAAAGACGCGACGGCGGCGTTTAAACTCCTTCCGGTACATGTTCCAGAGGTTCTGTACGGAAGTGTTGCTTTCCATTTCCGCATTGGACTCACCATACTTAAAACCGTCCTCTATCATTTTGGGAATTAAATCGTTAAAAAGCATGGCATGGACACCCCGGTTCCGGTATTCCGGATCCACGGCGATGAGCAAAAACTCCACGGCTTCTTCGTGCTTGAGATACATCGATTTAAAGATGTGCCACCACCCGAGCGGGAACAGGTATCCCTTGCCCTTTTTCACGGCATGGGCAATGGAAGGCATATTGATGGCCATGGCTACCAGATTGCCCGCGGCATCTTCTACCAGGGTAATGTATCGCATGTCCAATATGCCCAGGAAGGTATCTACATACTGGTCAATCACCTCCGAGGGAAGAACCGTGAAGTCGAACAGCTTGGAATAGGTCCGGTTCACCAGTTCAAAGAGTTTTCGGCCGTATTGCTCTTGTTTGACCTCTTTCTTGGTAATCTTACGGACATGCAGGTTGTAGCGCTCAGAGACGATTTTAGCGGCCTTTACCACCTTCTCCGGGACCTGGTCCGGCACGTAGACGCGGTATTCCAGCCAGTCATTGATTTTTTCCATGCCCAGTGCCTCAAAATGCGCCCCATAATAGGGGTAGTTGTACTTGAGCATGAAGGAAGAGATATCGTCAAAGCCTTCTACCACGCAGCCTTCGTTGTCAAAATCCGTAAAGCCCAGGGGGCCGGCCACCGAGGTCATGCCGTTTTCCTTGCCAAAGGCAATGACGGCGTCTACCAGGGCCTTGGAAACTTCCTTGTCGTCAATAAAATCGGCCCAGCCGAAGCGGACCTCTGCGTGGTTCCAGTCCGTGTTGGCTATCCGGTTGATAATGGCCGCGATACGTCCCGCAACCCGGCCGTCTTTGTAGGCCAGGAACAAACGGGTGAGGGAATACTTACCCATGGCATTCCGCTGCGGATCCAGGGTGGCCATCTCATCGGCAAAGAGATTGGGAACGTAATACGGGCAATCCTTATAGAGTTGCAAGGGGAACTTCACAAAGATTTTGAGGTCCTCCTTGCTGGCAACCGTTTTGATGACAACAGACATGGCTTAGGTTTATTCTAGTCTGCAAAGATAACCTTTTTTTACCACATAAAAAAAACGCAGTGCCTTGGAAAAGACACTGCGTAAAAGTAGGGGAGAGGGAACAGCTCCTTATGCCTTGGGAGAAAGGACAAAGCTGACCTTGCCAGTATACGTTTTACCGGACTTGGTGGTTAACTCAGTGTCCAGCGTGAGCATAATCTGGTTAGCGCCCAGACCCGGATTGAGGTCGAATTTGCCATTGGCTTTACCGGAAAGGACTTCCACGCCATTGGAACCGTTCAGTTCATAAGAGAGTGTGCCGTTCTCGGAAAGGGCAAGGGAACCGGCCACGGGAGCCTTGCCGGTGAAGGCAATCTCGATGGTCTTGGACATGGTGAAGTTGATTTCACTTACCACATAGCCGGAAAAATCCTCATCCTTGAGGTCTACATTGGCTTTCTCTTCCAGCTCTTTCAGGATGGCGGGAATGTCGCAACCGTTCTTGACAACACCTACGGCTGACTTGCCGTCGAAGTTAACGGAAATATCGGTTTTGTCTACTTTCCAAGCGCGGGCAATGGTGGTGTAGAAGTCATTTGCGGGATATTTATCCGCCTCCTCATAATTTAAAACAATGGTGTCCTCGGAGGTTTGGATGGTAATTTGACCGCCAATGACGGTAACGGTGGCAGCAAATTCACCACTCAGGGTGTACACATTGTTGTTTACAGTATAGGTACCATGGAAATACTTAAAGGTAGGATTTGCAACAGCCTTTACCGCCAGGGGACCCTTTTCAAACACCTGATGGCAAATTATGTAACGACCACTCTCGGTGAATTCGATGGATTTGATACCAGGGTTACTGTCAGAATTGAGCAGGTTCAGTTTTTTGGCCTGCTCCGCATACTTGGCCGCAGGGAGGACAACTTCCTTGTTATCACCACCCTTGTTGCAGGAAGCGGAGAGCACCAGAGCTGCTGCCGCCACAAAGAAAAGAAGTACTTTTTTCATGGTTATAAATTTATTTAACTACTTGATTTTCAATTAGAAAATACGAATATAGATGTTCACTTTCACCACAGGAAGAATGGGAATCTTGCTAAACTTGTCAATAATACCATTATCCTTGTTGTCAAGCATGGCGCTGGTGAATACCACCGGTTTTCCTTCTGGCGAAAGGGTATAGTCATAGGACTGGAGTTTAGGATTTCCGGCGTACACGACGCCAAGGTCTACCGTGGTGCTGACACGTTTGTCTGAACGGATGCCGCGGCCGAAACCGATGCCCAAGTAAGGACGGACCACATTGTAGGACAGATCTGCCTTGATGTGACCCTGGGCATCCGAAGAAATACGGGTCTGGGGATTATTCTCGTTGAGCTGAATGTAATAGCTGGCATATTCGTCCTGCTTGAGCACTTTGGATGCGTCTACATCGACAGCAATGAGTTTAGGATCGGCAAAATACAGACCAGCAGTAAAGTGGAAGGAAGTAGTTTTGCTCGGGAAAATGTCGAACAGGATATTTCCGCTCACGGAATTGAGGGATGCTACGGCCGAAATGTTGTTACGGAGCTGACGGACATTCCCGTTAATGTCAATGGTCTCCGGAATGGCTTTGATGGAAGAACCGTTCACAGGAATATACGGAAGCATCATGGCAATGCCGGCATGGACTTGCACATACGGGGTAAGGGTTGTAATGGCTTCTGCACCGATACCGTCAAAACCGATGGTAGGGGCAACAGCTAAATGGTTAAAAATTTGCTTGTCTTCCTGGGCACGAACGGTGAAAACCGAGATGGCCAGCAGCGAAGCGAGAATGGCGAAAGTTTTTTTCATAGGACCAAATTTTTGTTATAACTGCGCAAAAGTAAGAAAAAAATCGCATAATTCCCGTACATTGCATAAAAATATGCAAAATCCTGATTCTTAGCCACAGAATCCCCTACGCTATCCTGTTACACAATTTATATTATGTTAACTTGCGGATATAAAAAGTTTCCCCTACCTTTGCAACACATTAAAAAGTTATGTCCAAGAAAAGAATCGATCTGCTGCTGGAAAACGTGACCATCGAGTCGGTGGCCGCGGAAGGCAAAGCGCTCACGCACGTGGACGGCATGGTGGTTTTTGTCGACTTTGCCGTGCCCGGAGACATTGTGGATATCCAGGTTTACAAAAAGAAGAAAAATTACATGGAAGGCTTCATCAAACGCATTGTGAAGCCCTCCGAGCATCGTCTGGAGCCTTTCTGCCAGCATTTTGGCGTCTGTGGCGGGTGCCGGTGGCAGCCCTTGCCCTACGCGATGCAACTGGAAGCCAAGCGTCAGCAAGTGGAAGACCAATTGGTGCGTATCGGCCATCTGGAGGTGCCTGAAATCAGGCCCACACTCCCCTCCGAACGCATTCAATATTATCGTAACAAGCTGGAATTCAGCGCTTCCAACAAGCGTTGGCTGTTAAAAAGCGAAAATCCGGAACTACAGGAACCTGGCCTGGGCTTCCATGTAGGTAAATTCTTCGATAAGGTCCTGGACATCCAGGATTGCCATCTGCAGCCGGAACCGAGCAACGCTATTCGCCTGTTTATCAAGCAGTTTTGCCTGGAAAACGGCTATGAGTTCTACAATATCCGGGAAAATCACGGCTTTTTCCGCAACATGTTTGTCCGGACCACGGAGAAAGGCGAGGTGATGCTCATCATGGTCTTCGCCCGCGAGGATGAGACCCGCCGGAAAGCCCTTCTGGATGCCCTCATTGCCCATTTTCCGCCAATCAGCAGTCTTTATTACGTCATTAACGAGAAACTCAACGACTCCATTTCCGACCAGTCCCCCATCCTCTACTACGGGAACGAAGCCATCTACGAGGAAATGGAGGGCCTGCGCTTTAAAATCGGCCCCAAATCTTTCTACCAGACCAATTCCCTGCAGGCGTACCGTTTATACAGCGTAGCGCGCGAATTTGCCGCCCTGACGGGCAATGAGGTGGTGTATGACCTGTATACCGGCACCGGAACCATCGCCCAGTTCGTGAGCAGGAAAGCCGCAAAAGTAATTGGGATTGAGTATGTTCCGGAGGCCATCGAGGACGCCAAATTCAATGCAGCGGCCAATGGAATCACCAATTGTAGCTTCTTTGCCGGTGACATGAAGGATGTCCTCAACGAAAAATTCATCCAACAGCACGGAAAACCGGATGTCGTCATCCTGGATCCGCCGCGGGCGGGCATTCACCCGGATGTGGCCGATGTCATCCTCAAGGCCGCACCCAAGCGCATGGTCTATGTCAGTTGCAATCCGGCCTCGCAGGCGCGTGATCTGGCCATCCTGTGCCGGGATTACCACATTACGGCCATACAGCCCGTGGACATGTTCCCGCACACCATGCACGTAGAAAACGTGGTGGCCCTGGCAAGAAAAGCCTAATGGACGGTAAGAGGCGCCCGCAGGATTTCCTCGCGGGCGTCTTCATACTGCACCCGCGCCTCCAGCGTGTGTTCCCCGCTTGGCAGTTCCAGACGGGTCCCTGGCAGGTTTTTTTCATCGAGACGCCAAGTGACGGTCTTAAAGCGGGCATCCACAGGCATAAGCACCTGTAAATCAAGCCACTCCCCTGCCTTTAACGGGCCTTCTGGGAGCGCAATGCAGGCATAGCCCATATCGGCCGGTGTTTCTGCCGGCACTTCTTCCAGCCGCACCTGCAGCATCAGATCCATGTAAAAACCCGCCTTCTTTTGGTACAAGGGTTTCCAGGCCGATTTTTCCAGGCTGAAAGGCGTATAGAAACTATTCTCCCTTTCCCCCGGATACACAACCGTAAACGGCTGGTTATCACCACATTCCTGAAATCCGTACCCCACATACACATCCAGGCCTTCCGGTATACGGAAATCCGCTTCCAAAGGGATAGAAACGGGTGTATACTCCCCGGCCTCGGGCGTTCCGGCATCCTGACTGAGCTGCCGCTCGCCAGCCACGTCCAGCGTAACATACAGATTGCCAATCGTTTCCGGATTTGTCACATAGGGGAAACACACAACCTCCGACAATCTTCGGCCCACAAACGGGGCCAAATCCTCTGCCGTAAAGCGGACGGCAGCCATCAGCGGCTCACTGCCCTCCTGCGCAAAGAAGCCACTGCTTCCAGCCAGGTCGTAGGTATAAAAGAGCGTACTGGCCGGGGCGTCGTTTTTCACAAGGCTCAGATACTCGCACTGTAGTTTTGCATGGGAAAAAGCCGTTTCCCGCTCCATGGTCCGATACCCGGGCTTGGATACGCGTACAAGCCACTGTCCGGCCGTTTCCACGCTTGTTTCCAGCTGATAATAGCCGAACATATCACTGCGGTCTTCCCCGACACATTCCGTGTTGGCAAATAATTGAACCTGTGCGCCGGGAACGGGAACACCCTGGGAATCCAGCACCAGGCCGCAGAGAACATGCGTACCGCCCTCCAGTACACGGAAACGGATACCGGATTCTTCCGGGTCGATGCAGCTGAGCGCCAGCGTTCCGGCTTCCCCTTCCCAGTCTTCCGGCAGGAAGCCGTGCACACGCCCCGCACCCGGGAAAAGCAGGGTGCCCGGATTGGGCGAGGCCGCGTTGTAATTGTGCGGTTCCAGGGGCGGAACAACGTAGCAGCAAGGATGCGTTCCGTACGCATTCACCCGGTTGGAGGCCCGCCAATCGGCCCAGTACCAGGATGCCGGATGCCCGCCCACTTCCCGTTCCGAGGAGTCTAGGTGGTATACCAGCAGCCCGGCGGGCAGGGCCTCGTAATAGAAGCACTCCCCTTCCGTGGTGGTTGCGCTAACGGCCGTCTCACCAACGGGAAGGTGCATCCAGCCCTCCTTGAGAGGGATAAGCTGTTCCGGCGCCATCCAGCCCAGCAGCAGCTTTTCCACCGCCACGAGGGCCGGCGGGGCATCCCCCTGCTTGTTGTACAAGCCGTCGGCCATCACCGAAAACTGGTACATGCCGCCCGTAAGGCCGTTTTTGGCACCGTCGGTGTCGTAAAGGTCCGGCAGGCCCAACGCATGCCCCATCTCATGAATAACCGGGCCGATACCAACCGCCTGCGCCCCGTCCGTTCCCCGGAGCTCCGAGGTGCAGAAATAGTATCCCAGGCCTTTCCCGTCCCATCGGGCGTCCAGCACCTCCAGGTCTTTGCAGGTGAGGACATCGGCATGATGCGACCAGATGGCGTCTGCCGAGGCGCCACCGGCCTGGTCATACCCGGCGTAAAAAAACAGCACCAGGTCCAGGATGCCGTCGCCGTTTGCATCATAGGAGGCGAAATCCACCTCCCCGTCCAACTGCCGGCAGGCTTCGTACAGGGCCCGTTCCGGGGCTATATCCCCCAGCCGTTCGCCATTCTCCATCAGGTCCTGCCCATAAGAGGCCATGGGTTTGTCCAGCAGAACCGGCCCGTAAACGTCGAAAACGGGCCTAAAAAGACCACCGGAGTTTTCTGAGAAGTATGCGCTTACCTCATCGTTTAAAAGCGCGGAAAAACGCGCTTGGGGCTCTTCCAGGGTAAAACGGATGTTACGGAATTCCACCAGGACGGTAAAAATATGCGGCTCCCCTTCCGGAAGGAGCGCCTGCCGGGTAGTTTGTCCCCGGCCCAGCACGCTTCCCAGCAGCAAAAACCCTATGAGCAGCCAGCGTCCCATTTACAATTCCAGTACAAAAAAGGTATGGTCGCTCTCCTTGAGCCACACTTTTTCTCCCTCCACTTGAACAACCTGTAACTTGTACGGAAGGCACACACGGGTGTAGCCCTGCTCCGTTTCCCGGTACAAGACCTGGATCTCCATCCCACTGCGCAGCGGACGGGGAAGGCCGCTCAGCGTAATTACACGGGCCCGGGCCGGGTGCACCAGACGAACATTCTGCCTGTTGCCGCCATACCGCAGAATACCCAGCTGCCAGCCGTCCCGCAGCACAATGCTGCCCCCGGGTACCCCATAGGCTCCCGGCGCCTCCGTCTGCAAAATGGGATCTTCTTCTACAACTTCGGGGACCTCCGGTTCCTTCCCATCGTCCACATGCGGCAACTCCTCCCTGCAGGAAAGGAGGAAAAACAGTGCAACGGAAAGGCACAAAAGCGCCGATGAGGCAATTCTTCGCATCTTTTTGGTCCTAGTACCCCACAAATATACGTAAAAATGACTAATTTTGCGCAGCAAAAAAGGAACGATCATGCTTGTACAGATACTTTTGCTTCTCGTAGGGCTGGCTTTGGTGGTTTTCGGGGCCGATTATCTGGTAGACGGTGCTTCGGCCGTCGCCCGTCGTTTTGGCCTGAGCGAATTCGTCATCGGACTCACCATCGTGGGCATGGGAACATCGGCACCGGAAATGGTGGTGAGTTTCATCGGCGCTGCGCAAGGCAACGCAGACATTGCCCTGGGTAACATCGTGGGCTCCAACATTTTCAACACGCTGCTCATTTTGGGCGTTACCGCCCTGCTCCTCCCCATGGAAATCACCCGGGAGAACCGGAAAAAAGACATCCCCGTCAATATCATCATTACCGTCCTGCTCATTCTGCTGGGACTGGAACACACGATTTTCGGCTTTGGGACAGACGGTCTCAGCCGCATAGACGGCGCCATCCTGGTGGCCTTGTTTGTGGCCTATATATGGTCTTCCTTTGCCCAGAAAACGCCTGAAGCCCAGCCGGAAAGCGAATCCAAACCCATCAAGCCCTGGCTGGCCGTCATCATGATTCTGGGCGGCCTGGGCGGCCTGGTTGCGGGCGGCAAGCTCTTTGTGAATTCCGCCACCGCCATTGCCCACGCGCTGGGCGTAAGCGACAAATTCATTGCCATCACCATCCTCGCCGGCGGCACGTCCATGCCGGAACTGGCCACCTGCGTGGCTGCAGCCGTAAAAAAGAAGGGCCAGTTGGCGCTGGGCAATATCATCGGCTCCAATGTATTCAATATCCTGCTTATTCTTGGCGGCAGCGCGCTCATTCATCCCCTCTCGTTCACGGATATCACGTACGTAGATTTAGGCGCCCTGCTTGCCAGCGCCCTGGTGCTGTTTACGGCCTGTTATGTGGGCAAAAAAAACAGACTGGACCGGTTGGACGGCAGTCTGTTCCTTCTTATTTGGGCGGCCTATATGGCCTGGCTCATTGTTCATCTGTAAGCTGTTCCTTGGACAGCACCGGATTGCTGTAAATGTGCAGGAAGATATCCCTGAGCTCATGTTTGTTCAGGGAGGGTTCCACCATCAGGAGGCGCTGGGCAATGTAGGACTTGAAGGTTTCCAGGTCCTCCGCGGTGTACTGGTCTGCATACTTTTTACCGCCATTCACCAGGTCATAGGCCATGTAATTGGTTTTCCAGAGCTTGTAACCGCCAATGATCTTGCGGTCCACCACATGGCGGATAAGCTGGTAACGGTCGTTTTTGTCGCAGTCTGCTGCGGCGCGGATTTCCTCTTCCGTGAGCGGGTCATTCACGCGCAGGTGTACACGGCCTTTGTACTGCTTGATGCCCATCATGATGCTCTCCAGGTCCTCCGTCTCCCCTTTCACGTATTTTTGGGTGCGGGAAATGAGCAGCTCCCGGGCTTTCATGATGTCGCAGGGCTCATACTCGTACGAGACACTCATGGGCACAATGTTCAGGTCCAGGAAATTCTGGACGAAATCGCCTTTCCCGCTCATGTCCAGCATCTTCAGAAGGCCCTGCTCCGTGGTATCCAGACCATCTTTGGTACGTCCCTGGCGCTGGGCAATCCAGACGGAGGCCGTACCGGAAGTAATGGTTTCACGGATATAGCGGCTCAGAAGCTGCGAGGACAGGTACAGTTCGCGGGCAGAGATGCCACGGATGACCTTGATCATGCGATTGGAGCGGATAAGCAGCTCCACCGACTTCACCTTAAGGAGGTTGTCGCCTACGCAAATCTGGGTTTCCGGCAGATGGTAACGCTGCAGGGTAATCTGCGTCAGGGCCGGGTCCAGGATAATATCCCGGTGATTGGACATGGCCAGGTACTTTCTGTCCATGTTTTCCAGCTTCTCAAAGCCCTCATAGGTGTATTCTTTCATGCTGGTGTCCACCACCCAGTTGATGGCCTTGTTCATGACAATCCCCTGGAATTCCTCTACGGTGTGGATGCTGCGCAGCACCTCTCCCAGAAACGTTTCCGGCTTGTCCGGGAAGATGACTTTGGATACCCATTTGGTATTGGGATGATTGGAAAGGCGCGTTAGAGCAGCCGCTGCTTCTTCGTCCGAGAAGGGAGCTATATCAGAAAAATCGGTCAGATCCATAACGTTATCGTTTGTCTTACAAAACTACAAAAATTAAACCAATAAACCTACCTCCGTTCCAATAAAGAGCTGTCTCCGTAGCTCAGGAAGCGGAAATCGTGCCGGAGGGCATAGTCGTAAATGGTGCGCCAATCACCTTGTACAAAGGCCGATACCAACAGAATCAGGGTACTCTCCGGCTGGTGGAAATTGGTAACCAGTTTATCTACAATGCGGAAGCGGAAACCCGGGACGATGATAATGCGCGTACCGCCTACCAGGTTTTCCAGCCCTTCGCGGTCCAGGTACCCGATCAGGGCATCCAGAGCCTCCCGGGTGCTGTACGGATATTCGCGGGTATAGGGTGCCCACTGCTCTACATCGGCGGGAACGCCGTTTTCCAGACAGCTCACGCCCATATAATAGAGGGATTCCAATGTGCGGACGGAGGTGGTTCCCACGGCTATAACAGGCGCATTGCCTTCTTTCAGGCGCTGCAACAGCTCTTTTGACACCACAAACGGCTCCCGATGCATGGGATGTTCGCTCACCAGGGAGCTTTTCACAGGCAAAAAGGTGCCTGCGCCCACATGCAGGCACACCGTCCGGGTCTCAATCCCCTTCTCCCGGATACGCTCCAGCACCTCTTCCGTGAAATGCAGGCCGGCCGTAGGAGCCGCCACAGAGCCGCGGATATGCGCATAGAGGGTTTGGTACCTTTCCGTGTCAATCTGCTCGGATTCGCGGTTTAAATAGGGCGGAATGGGCACTGTCCCGGCAATTTCCAGCACACGGGAGAACGGCGAGCCGTCCTTCCAGATAAAACGCACTACGCCGGTTTGGCCGTCCCGCTCCTCCAGATGGGCTTCCAGGCCCAGAGCGGCAATATCGGCCCGATTTTCCGGATTATAAAGGTGTAAAACGTCCTGTTTCCACTTTTTAGCATTGCCAATCACGCATTTCCAGGAGCAGGAATCCGTTGCCGCAAAGGCGGTATTGTATTCTACGGGCTGGACGGGCTCCAGGCAAAAAATTTCGATATGTGCGCCGGTTTCGCGCTCAAAATGCAAACGGGCGGGCACTACTTTGGTATCATTGAATACCATGAGTGCGCCTTCCGGCAACAAGTCCGGCAACTGGCGGAACACATATTCTTTTACCGTTCCGTCTTTATAATGCAATAGTTTGGACGCATCACGCTCCGGAAGGGGGTATTTCGCTATTCTAGCGTCCTCCAGGCCATAATTATAGTCCTCAATATGAATTTCAGGTATCATCAGATTTTTAAATTTCATGCAAATGTACAGCTATTCTTGCAAATAGCGAAATCTCAGAAAAAATAAAATTTTGACGCCCACAAAGTTTACAAAAATGAAATTCATTTTTGTATATATTCCGTTATTTTTGTGAAATCCGGTCGCCATTGTAACATTCTTGCTAAACCTGTTGCTAAAATCCTATAAGAAATTCTTATGGTGTGTTTTAGCAAATATGTATTATACTTATTTTCAATAGTTTATGATAACTATATAAAGAAACGCATCGCAAATCGGTGATTTTGCGTACAGGATGGAGGCTATAAAGGGGCGGAAACAGGCTTTTACACAAAGAAATTTATTATATAAATCGTTAAATGTCAGAGAAATATTATCTTCATCGGTAGTAGTACATTAGTTAAATATTTGTCATT
>DEKS01000017.1:19511-24514 GCA_002354005.1 Bacteroidales bacterium UBA2716 | reverse complement strand
TAACTTGTTTAACTTTGTAACGGCAAAATTTAGAAAAATGAATCGTCGTCTTTTACAGTTTTTGCAGGCCGAAAATCTCACGCAAACCCAATTTGCGGACACACTCTCCGTCGCACGCGGAAGCGTCTCCCATATTCTGGCCGGACGCAACAAACCCGGCTACGATTTTCTGGAAAGTCTGCTGCTGCACTTTCCTCGCCTGAATCTGGAATGGCTCCTTACCGGCAAAGGCCGGATGTACAGGGACGTTTCACCGGAAGAAGCCCAGGATCCGGCGCAGCTGGAACTCTTTTCCATGCCCGTACAGGCAGAAGCCCGCAAACTGGAGAAGATTATTGTCTATTACGACGACAATACCTTTCAGGAATTCCGCGCATCCGAATAATTTTGCTATTTTTGTAGCATGAGAAAGAAAAAATCACTCGCCCTGGAGGTCGCGGGACTCAATTTCGCGAATCCTGTGGGCCTTACACAAGGCGCAGAAGGGCTCAAAAAGTGCCCCTTATTTGCTCCTAAGGCCGGTTTTATCGTTGCCACACCCCCCAAGGAAAACCTGATTGACTGGATCACAAAACTGCAAGATTTTACGCAGCAGGGCGTCATCGCCGTCAACCTGTGCAACGACATCGTCCGCACTTTCTCCCTGCTGTACGACTTCGCTCATTTCATTATTATAGACCCGGATTCCAACAACGGCATCCGCTCCGCAGATATTTCCGACATGACGGAACTCATCGACGAAATTGTGAGCCTGCGCCTGTGTTACGAGCGCTATACCCCTATTTTTTTACGGCTTTCCCATGCGGAAACGCCCCAAGAACTGCACCCGTTGTGCAGCTATGCCCGCCTGTCCGGTCTGGACGGACTGGTAGCACCGGACCCGGAAAGAGTGCGCATGACGCTGGAAGAATGCCAGCATCGCGTGCCGGTAATCGGCGTTGCGCAAAACGCAGAAACGGCCCTTGAGGAACTGCAGGACGGCGCTTCGCTGGTGCAGACGGACCTGAGTTCCCTGGCCCTTGGAAAACTGCTGAAAACGTTAGAAAAACCTTCTCAGGAATGATTGACGCTTGTATTTGTACCATTGGCGATGAAATCCTCATCGGACAGGTGGTAGACACCAATTCTTCCCAACTTGCCCTGGCCCTGGAAGCTGCGGGCATCCATGTAAAACGCATGATTTCGCTGGGCGACGACAAAACGGAAATCGCCACCATCTTAAGCCGCGAACTCTCCCAGAATGCCCTTGTCATTTCTACCGGCGGCCTGGGCCCCACCAAGGACGATATCACCAAAGCTGTGCTAGGGGAAATTTCCGGCGCTAAAGGCATGGTAACACACCCCGGCCAGCTGGAAATGGTCCATAGAATCCTCCAGAACCGCGGCCTGGACGTGCTGCCCTCCAACCTGGCCCAGGCAGAGGTCCCCGACACTGCAGAAGTCATTGTGAACCAGCTTGGAACCGCTCCTATCATGGTGTTCCGGAACATCCGGGGCGGCGGAACGCTCTACGCCCTTCCCGGAGTCCCGCACGAGGCTATAGGCGCCATTCCATCTGTCATGGACGATATCCGCAGCCACCAGCCGCTGGACAGCATCCGGCACCGGAATATCATGGTATACGGCATCGCAGAGTCGGCCCTTTCGGAAAAAATTGCCCCCTGGGAAGACGCCCTTCCTGCCGATATGCACCTGGCCTACCTGCCCAACCCGCTCACGGGAATCCGCCTCCGTCTTTCCACTTACGGTGGCAACGCCCAGGAGCAGGAAAGGAGGATGGAGCAGCAGTTGACGCAGCTTAAAGCCCTGCTGGGGCCTCTTGTGTACGCCTCCAAAGACACAGATCTGGAAACCACCGTTGGGGAACTCCTGAAGGCCGCCGGAAAAACCCTCTCTGCGGCGGAATCCTGCACCGGCGGAGAGATTGCCCACCTGATTACTTCCGTTCCCGGTTCCTCGGCCTACTTCCTGGGTTCGGTCACTTCCTATGCCATTTCCGTGAAAGAAGCCGTACTGGGCGTACCCCCTGCCGTTATCCGGGAAAAAGGCGTGGTGAGCAGCGAAGTAGCCGCCGCCATGGCAGAAGGTGTCCGCCGGCTTACCGGCAGCGATTACGCCGTTTCCACCACCGGATTGGCGGGCCCCGCAGGAGATGCATTCAACCCGGTGGGAACCGTATGGATTGGCGTCGCCGGCCCCAAGGGAACACGCACCGTCCGCTACTGTTACAAGAACGACCGCAAACGCAATATCGAGCGTTTTGCGGCCTCTGCACTCAACTTCCTGCGTCTCCTGCTCATAGACGAGCTATAGTGCTGATACATAATAAAAGTAACACAAATGTTAATGTTAATAACATTTGTGTTACTTTTTGCTAAATTTCAGTTAATCTGCTAATTCAGAGCACTTTACGATTTTCCGCCAAACAGCCATCAAATTACCGCCGGAGACCTTCTCTATGTCCGTTTCCGCATAGCCGCGGCGGCGCATTTCGTCCCACAATACGGGCAGTTTGGAGACATCTTCCAACCCCATCGGCGGCACCGGAATACCGTCAAAATCGGTTCCGATTCCCACATGGTCGATACCCGCCAAACGGACAGCGTGGTCGATGTGATCCACAACCTCTTTTACCCCCGGACGGGGCATTTCCAGCAGGCGGTCCTGCATCCGGTACCAGGCATCGGCCCGTTCCCTGTCGGCGGGATTTTCGATGAAACGGGCCTCTACGGCATCGGCCTCATCCAGGAGGGCGGCATCGGCAGGGTTACCGGCAAAATCGTCACTTAAAAAAGCAGGGTAAAAATTGATGCCCACGTAGCCGCCTTTCTCTCCCAGCGCCTGGAGCATTTCGTCCGTGAGGTTGCGCCGGTGGCCGCACAAGGCCCGGCAACAGGAATGCGTAGCTACTACTGGCGCTTGAGAGAGTTTGATGCAGTCCCAAAAGGTTTTGTCGGAGGCGTGGGACAAGTCAATCATCATGCCCAGGGCATTCATTTCCGCCACCACCTGTTTGCCAAAGGGGCTCAGTCCGCCCCATTTGCGGCCTTCTGCGGCACTATCGGCAATGGCATTGTCCCCATTGTGGGTAAGGGTCATATAACTTACCCCAAGACGGTAAAACGTGCGTAAAAGCGGCAGGGACTCCTGGATGGGCGCCCCGTTTTCCATGCCCATAAAGATGGAAATGAGTCCGTCGGCCTTGTTCCGGACCGCTTCCTGAGGCGAAAACGCCAGCGCGGCATAGTCCGGATTGGCATCTACGGCATCATATACCGCCGAGAGCATCTCCAGCGCATAGCGCGTGGCAGTATCCGGAGCCAGGGAAGCCGGCGTGTACAGCGCAAAAAAAGAGCCGTCCACGCCGCCCTTCCGGAGCTTGGGGAAATCCACGTGCGCATGCGGATTGTCAATGCCTATATTCCGCAGCCGTATGAGCTGGGAAGGCGTATCGACATGCGAATCGTACATTATTTTACAGTACCGGCGGGTGCCAGCGTAGATTTGACAATCTTATTGACAATGAGTGTGGGAGAACCGGTAAAGAAGAGCGAACTGCCACCCAGCAGGGTCACATTCATCTCTTTCTCCACCGCCACATTCACTTTACCGCCATCCAGTTCCGCCTTCATGGTCTTCACAGGGAATGCAACGGCTTCCACCTCTGCATTCTTGCCTCCTTTCACTTCCAGATACTCGCCCGTACCGGTGAGAATGAGCTTGGAAGAGCCTCCGACATTCAGTACGGCATTCTTGGTACGATGGCTCACGTTGCTGGTAGTTTTTTCACTCAGATTCAGATTCAGGATCTCGCCTTCACCGGAGAGGGCGTTGTCGGAGCTACCTTTGGCATTCAGCGTAATTTCCCGGGCCTTCTCCGCCAGTTTCAGGATGGCTTTGTCGTCCGTTGTCACCTCCATTTTTTTATCGGCCGTAAGGGTAAGGGCCGCCTGGGCGTTTTTCTTCATGTTTACGGTGATGGAATTGCCCTGCACGGTCAGGTTTCTTACCTGGGCCTTGTCCGTCAGGGAAATGACAATGTCAGACCCGTAGAAGGCCTCTGCGGAGGAAAGGATCACATTGTCATCCAACTCGATACCGTTTAACTGCGGCATGGATACGACGGCGCGGAAAACCGGCTGGGATGCATTCTTGCCCTTATACAGCTTCTTGATGTCCTTGGGAACGGACTTCTCGTCGTACGTCAGATAAAGGGTATTGGAACGCACGTAAACCTGGACGTAAGGCGTCAGGTTTTTGTCGGTGGTCAGACGCACGCCATAGGAACCCTTGGACAAGGTTACTTCGAAATCGCCGTTGGCGCTGACCATGGTAAATTCCCCAACGGGCAGTGTACTCTCCTCCAGGTGGTTGACAAACTGCGCACGGGAAGGAAACGCAAATGCGCTTGCCAGTACGGCAAGGCAAAGAAGTTTGCTAAAAAGGTTTTTCATATCGCTAAATAATTAGTTGTCAAGTTGTTCCATAAGTGTTGTCCACTCGTCGGTATCGGCATCCAACGCCCGTTTGAGCTCCAGGTATTCCCGCGTAAGCTCCATCACGTCATCCTGCGGACCGGGGGTGCTCAGGAGCTTCTCTATCTCCCCCATCCGGCCTTCCCGGCGGGCAATTTCCTTTTCCAGGAAACTCACCCGGTTTTGCAGCTTGCGCTGTTCCTTGGACACAAACTTCTGCTGCTGGAATTGCTTCACCTGCTCTTTCACTGGCTTTTCTACCGGTTTTTCCGCCTGCGGCAGCTTGCGTTCCAGTTCCTGCAGGCTTTCCAGTTTGCGCTTTTGCAGGAAGTCCTGCACGCTCCCCAGATGCTCGGTTACCTTTCCATCCCGGAATTCGTACAGTTTATCCACCAGCCCGTCCAGGAAATCACGGTCATGAGACACCACAATTAACGTGCCGTCAAAGGCCTTCAGCGCCTGTTTCAGGATATCTTTTGAACGAATATCCATGTGGTTGGTGGGTTCGTCCAGCGCCAGCACGTTATA
>DEKS01000017.1:17276-19449 GCA_002354005.1 Bacteroidales bacterium UBA2716 | reverse complement strand
CACAGATACTTTCTTGTCGATATCCTCCCCCTTGAAAAGGAACGCGCCCAGAAGGTCCCGCAGCTTGGTGCGAATCTCCCCAACGGCAATACGGTCCAGGGTGCCAAAAACGGTCTCTGAAGGGTCCAGAATGTCCTCCTGGTTCTGGGCATAATAGCCGATTTTCACGTTGTGTCCCACCTTGGCCTCGCCAGCCTTGGGCTCCAGCTCGCCCATAATCACGCGCATGAGCGTGGTTTTTCCTTCGCCATTCCGGCCAATCAGCGCCACCTTCTCCCCTCGCTTAATCTCAATCTGCGCATCGCGGAACACCACCTTCTGCGGGTACCCGACGGTAAGGTCCGTCCCCTTGAACACCACATCACCGGAGCGCTGCGCCGGCGGAAACTTCAAGGAAAGCGTAGCGTTATCGCTTTCGTCAATCTCTATCCGCTCCAGTTTTTCCAGCGCCTTAATGCGCGACTGAACCTGGTTACTCTTGGTGGGCTTGTAGCGGAAACGGTTGATGAAATCTTCCGTCTTCTCAATCATCCGCTGCTGGTTTTCGTAAGCGGCGGTTTGCTGGGCTATGCGCTCTGCTCTAAGCGTAACATACTGGCTATAAGGAACTTTATAGTCATTCACATGCCCCAGCAGGATTTCCACGGTGCGTGTGGTCACATTGTCCAAGAACTTGCGGTCGTGCGAAACCAGCAGTACTGCGCCCCGGAAGGCCTTCAGATAGTCCTCAAACCATTCGATGGACTCGATGTCCAGGTGGTTGGTGGGCTCGTCCAGGAGCAGCACGTCCGGCTGCGAGAGCAGGATTTTGGCCAGTTCGATGCGCATGTTCCAGCCCTGGCTGAAGGTTTCTGTGAGGCGGTCCAGTTCATCGGCCTTGAATCCCAGGCCAAAGAGCACCTTTTCCGCCTGCGCACGGGGTGAAAGGCCACTTTCCAGCGCCAGCCGGTCGTTCAGGTGGTTCATCCGCTCGATGAGCGCAGCATAAGCGGCCGATTCATAATCGGTTCTTTCTGCCAGTTGGGCCGTAATACCGGCGAGTTCCCCCTCCATTTCATGGATATAGTCAAAGACCGACAGGGCCTCTTCCAGCACCGTATGGCCGCGATGGTGCTCCATAATCTGCGGCAAATAGCCAATCTTGAGCGAAGACGGCTTGTCAATGCTGCCGCCGGAAGGCACCTGCTCGCCCGTAATCAGCTTCATGAGCGTGGATTTGCCGGCACCGTTCTTCCCCACCAGGCCAATCTTGTCGGTTTCGCTGATGTGGAAATTGATGCAGTCCAGCAAATTCCAGCTGCCAAAGGATACGGTTACGTTATTGATGGATATCATGCGTCTTTTTTACATAAAAGGATGGACAGTTCGTAGAGGCCGTACAGCGGAACAGCCAGCACAAACATGGAAAACGGGTCGCTGGGCGTTATTAACGCGCTGAGAATGAGCACGGCAATAAAGGCATGCTTCCGCAGTTTCCGGAGCTGGGCCCTGTGCACAACGCCCAGGCTGGAGAGTACCAGGATAATGGTAGGAAACTCGAACAACAGCCCGATCAGGAACACCATGGAGGTGAAAAGGGACATGTAGGAACCCAGCGTAATGGTATTGGCGATGGCCTCACTCACCGTATAGTTCATAAAGAACATCAGGCACACCGGCAACACCACAAAATACCCTACCGCAACGCCCAGGTAAAAAAGTCCGGACGACAACAGGAAGCCTTTCCGCACAGACTTGAGCTCGTGCTCATACAGAGCCGGCGAGACAAACTTCCAAATCTCATATATGACATAGGGGAACGCAATCACAAGGCCGCATAGCATGCTCACCTTCAGGTGCATAAAGAATTGGGCCGATACTTCCGTGTTGATGAGCGTCATCGTAAAATCCAGGCCCAGGAGGCGGTACAGCATAAAACCAGGCTGTGTGGGCCAGAGGACCGCATAGAAAAGCTGACGCGGAAAGGCCAGGAAGACCAGCGAACACAGGCACACCGCCACCACCGAGCGGAACAAGGTTCCTCTCAGGGCCTCCAGGTGGTCCCAGAAGGACATTTCACTGTCCTGGACTGCCACCTTTACTTCTCTTCCTTTTTGGGAGTGTCCTCCTTAACGGCGTCATTCACTTCCTTCTCCACCTCATTCATCCCTTCCTTGAAGCTTTTCACACCCTT
>DEKS01000017.1:7418-17255 GCA_002354005.1 Bacteroidales bacterium UBA2716 | reverse complement strand
CCAAGGCCCTTCATGAGCTCGGGAATCTTCTTCCCGCCAAACAAGAGCACAACCAGCAGTACGATGGCAACAATTTCCCAGGTACCAATCATGATGAGCGGATACGCGACCATACTATTATTTGTCGTTAATATGTTTTTCAAAAAGTTCCGTGATGATTTCCGGGCAGCGGATAGGGGTAAAAGTGGCGCTGTCCAGGAAGCCCAGGGTTACTGCCCCCTCCGCGCAGAGTACGCCGTCCTGATTGTACACGGCCTGCTTGATGAGCATCTTGGCCATGGGGACGCGGGTTACCTCCGCGGTGGCGGTAAGCACATCCCCCATCCGGGCGGGATGCCGGAAATGACACTCCAGGGAGACAATGGGAACTAGGACTTTTAATTCCTTCTCGCAACGTTCGATGGGAAAGCCCAGCTGCACCATCATCTCGTCCCGGGCCAACTCAAAATAGCGGACATAATTGGAGTGATGCACCACCGCCATTTGGTCGGTCTCATAATACCGGACAGGGAATGTTGTCTTAAATAGAGCCATAACAAAAATGTTATTACAATTAACAATTATGTTTTATTTACTCTCTTCCAACGATTTAATCTTTGCTTGCAGACTTTCAATCTTGGAAAGCGAATCGGACTCCTTTTTGCGCTCGTTTTCAATGACGGCAGCCGGAGCATTGGCCACAAAGCGCTCGTTGGAGAGCTTTTTGCGCACATTGTCCAGGAACTGCTGCTGATACAGAAGTTCCTTTTGTGCTTTTTCAAGCTCTTCTGCCACGTTCACTTTGCCCTCCAAAACAACGAACATTTCCAGAGTGCGAACCATGAATCCGACGCCTTGTGCGCCACCGAAATCGGGCACAATTTCCACGACGCAGTTGGAAAGTTTCTCCACCACGGGAATCATATCGGCCGGGAAAGCGCCTTTGATTTTGAGGTTCAGCTGCTCCTTGGGAGGAAGGTTACGCTGGCTGCGTACGCCGCGTGCACCGTTCACCGTTTCCATGGCCAGGGCAAAGTGGTCCAGAACCTCTTGCTTATAGGCCTGTGCCTTGGGCGTAGCGGCATACATGATGGTCTCCCCTTCCTTTCTGGGAGCAATGTCCTGCCAGAGCTCTTCCGTGATGAACGGCATCACCGGATGGATGAGCTTCAGGAGGGCCTCGAAGAAGCCCAGGGTAGCGTTATAGGTAGCAGGGTCTACAGGGCTGCCAAAAGCGGGTTTAATGGCCTCCAGGTACCAGGAGCAATAGTCGTCCCAGAACAGGCGGTAAATGGTCATGAGAGCGTCCGAAATGCGGAACTTGCTGTAATGGTCTTCCACCAGGGCCACGGTTTCCGAGAGCTTGGCGGTGAACCACTCGATGGCCTGGGCGGCTACGGGGCTCTGCTGTACATCGGCGCTTACCTGGAAGCCCTTAACAAGGCGATAACTGTTCCAGATCTTGTTGCAGAAGGCTGCGCCCTGCTGCACCTGGGCTTCGTCGTAGAAGATGTCGTTGCCGGCACTGGAGCACAGCAGCATGCCGATACGGACGGCGTCTGCGCCATATTTTTCGATGAGTTCCAGCGGATTGGGGCTGTTACCCAGCGTTTTACTCATCTTCCGGCCCAGTTTGTCACGCACGATACCGGTGAAATACACGTTGGAGAACGGCTCCTTGCCCATGAATTCCTCGCCGGCCATGATCATGCGGGCCACCCAGAAGAAAATGATGTCCGGGCCCGTCACCAGGTCGTTGGTGGGATAATAGTAGGCCAGGTCCTTGTTGGGCTGGTGCTCCGGATGACCGGGTTTTTCCGGGTCGAACACGGAGATGGGCCAAAGCCAGCTGCTGAACCAGGTATCCAGCACGTCTTCGTCCTGTTTGAGGTCTGCGGCCGTAAGGGCCGGATTGATGGCTTGGGCAGCTTTGAGAGCAGCCTCCGGAGTGGGTTCTACCACATAGCTGCCGTCCGGCAGATAATAGGCCGGGATGCGCTGGCCCCACCACAACTGACGGGAAATACACCAGTCTCTGGCGTTTTCCATCCAGTGCCGGTAGGTATTCACGTATTTCTCCGGGATAAACTGCGTACGACCGCTTTCTACGGTTTCCAGGGCCATTTTGGCAAGGGATTCCATCTTCAGGAACCACTGGGCGCTCAGTTTGGGCTCAATGACGGCGTCTGTGCGTTCGGAATAGCCCACCGGAGAGGTGTAGTCTTCCACCTTTACCAGGTTGCCGGCTTCTTCCAGCATTTTCACAATCTTCTTGCGGGCCACAAAACGATCCTCGCCCACCAAAATCTGGGCTTTTTCGTTCAGTTTACCGTGGTCGTCAATGATTTCCAGCACGGGAAGGTTGTGACGAAGGCCAATTTCATAGTCGTGGACGTCGTGTGCGGGGGTAACCTTAAGGCAGCCGGTACCGAAGTCCATCTCTACGTAATCGTCCTCAATCACGGGGATTTCGCGGTTAATGAGCGGAATGAGCACCTTCTTGCCCTTGAGCCAGAAGTGGCGCTCGTCCTTGGGATTCACGCAAATGGCGGCATCCGCCATGATGGTTTCCGGGCGGGTGGTGGCAATAACCAGGTACTTGTCCGTGGGATTGCCGTTGCCGTCGGAAATAAAGTATTTCAGGTGATAGAAATGGCTCTTGGTGTCCTTGTGGATGACTTCGTCGTCGCTCACGGCGGTGAGGGCCTCCGGATCCCAGTTTACCATGCGTACGCCTTTGTATATCCACCCTTTTTTGTAGAAGTACACGAAGGTGTTAATGACGGCCTCGCTCAGGGCGGGCTCCATGGTGAAGCGGGTGCGGTCCCAGTCGCAGGAGCAACCTAACTTTTTGAGCTGCTGCAGGATAATGCCGCCATGCTCCTCTTTCCATTCCCAGGCGTGCTTGAGAAATTCTTCACGGCCGATATCTTCCTTGGCAATGCCCATTCCCTTGAGCTTAGCCACCACTTTGCTTTCCGTAGCAATGGAAGCATGGTCTGTTCCGGGCACCCAGCAGGCGTTTTTGCCGTCCATACGGGCTTTGCGGATAAGCACATCGTTCAGGGTATTGTTAAGGACGTGTCCCATGTGCAGGATACCCGTCACGTTGGGTGGCGGAATCACAATGGTATACGGCTCTTTCTCATTGGGTTCGCTGTGGAAAAACTTGTGGTCCAGCCAATACTGGTACCATTTGTCTTCCACCTGTGCAGCACTGTACTTTGCAGCTAATTCTTTCATAACTTCTTCTTTAATCCTACAAATGTACTATTTTTTCCGGACATGGGCAATATCTAGCCGTCCAAGCCGGCTTTCCTGTCATTCCGAGGCCGGCTTTTTTGTCATTTCGAGCGAGCGCAGCGAGTCGAGAAATCGCCTACCTATTATCAACAAACACCGTATCGGCCCTATCCGTGTACAGAATGCCCTCCAGGTGATCTATCTCGTGCTGGAAGATGACGGCGGTAAAGCCTTCTACCTCTTCCGTACGCTCATCGGTGGTACCCGGGGCCACATAGCGGATTTGCACCTTGGTATGGCGGGGCACCAGGCCGCGTTTGCCGGGAATGGACAGGCAGCCTTCCGGGCCCACGGCAATCTCCCCTTCCAGACTCTCTATGTGTGCATTCAGGTAGCACTCAAAGGGCTCTCCGGGCTTGTCAAAGCGCTGCACGCACACAATGCGCTTGTTCAGGCCCACCTGCGGCGCGGCAATGCCCACGCCGTCCTGCGTGGGATGCTGCACAGTATAAAGCATTTTGCCCAGGAGGACCTTAAGCTCCTCACTCTCCAGTTCCTGGGTGGTTAAATCCACGCTGGGAGTGCGCAGAATTACACTGTCGTCCGCCACGTCAATGGTGGTCACATACATCAGGGAGTCCGATTCCAGAATCAGGGCCGTTTCCGCCGGGGTAAAAGCCCGCTGCGCACAGCCAATCGTCAGGGCCGTCACCAGCACGAGTAATAATGTTTTACGCATAATAACTTCTTTACCACAAATGTATTAAAAAAATTCGACATATTGCATGTCACACCACTTCTCGTCCCTGTTTTCGGTCATTTTTAAGGATGACAACAGGGTTTGCCCCCTCTCGTCCTTGTTTAGGTCATTTTTAAGGATGACAACAGGGTTTTCCCCCTCTCGTCCTTGTTTAGGTCCCTTTTTAAAGGACGACACGGCTCTCCTGCAAAAGGTTGGTCGTGTTTTTGTCAATGGTTGGATTTTATGCAGCCAACCATTTGCAGTCATTCGGCCTTGTAGCATGCTCTGCCATCTTTTATGTGTCAAAGGTTGGCCCCATAAAATCCAACCTTTTGCAGTTACCCAACCAACCATTCACATCTGAGAAGGGCATAAAGAGCCCGCAACGAGAGCATGTTACGCAAACGACTATGCATCAGACACTTACCTCAATGGACGGTCCACTTCTCGGCAGGGTCCATTATGTCAAGAAACTGATTATCAACCACTTACGTATCACGATAGTTGTATCGTATTATTTCCAAAAGCGGAACGCCCGGGTGGACGTTCCGCAGAGCAGAAAAGAATTAACAGGACGAACCGGAAACACCTGGCTAGTAGGCCTTGAACGCAGCCCAGTCTGTGGCCGCCTCCGCCTCGCTTTGCAAGGAGGAGAGGTTGCTAAAGAAGTCAAAGCCCGTCCATGCCTCGATTTGGTCTACGGAAACGGCAAATTCTTCATAGGCGTCTATGGCCGTGGAATAGGTTCCCCAGTGATCGAGCCAGAAACCAATTGCCTTGGCACCGGAAACACTGCCTCCCGTCCACTTCACCTTAAGGAGCACTTTCCAGTAGTAGTTGGGGACCGGAAGCTGTTTATTATCGCGTACGCTGGTTATCTTATTGATGGTCTCACTTCCCCCTACCTTTCTGAAAGCCGCGCCTGTAACCACATATAAGGTATCGGAAGTGCCTTTTATCACATTACGAACGCCGTCCTCCAGGTTCTTCCAGATATCGCCGTTGAAGCCATACTGAAGCTGAGGTGTCAGGTTAGTGGAATAATACGTCTGGGCCATCATGGCGTCCACACCATTGCGGTCCGCATTGGGCAGTTGGTGTCCGCGGGCGAAGTAATTGTTGCTGTAGGCGGCTGTGGGCCACTTGACGCCGTACGCGCCCTTGCGGATATTGGTTTGTTTGCTCTCAGGAACATCAGGGTCGAAGTCCCAGTTCTCATCGCGACCACTACCCAAGTGATTGTTGCAGAGCGGATAAGCCACCCAATAGGACGCATACATCTCAGGATCGTACAGGATGGTATAGTTTCGCTGCGGCTTGTCGCTGCCGGTCATCATGGCCCGGTGGGTAACCATGTAAAGGTCGGCCCGGCCGGATGTGGTTGTACTGGCATCAACCGTTGTGGTGGGCAATTCCAGCCAGCCACCTGGCTTAAATGACGCCTTCGTTCTGGTAGTAAAGCTGCGAATGGTGCCGTATCGTTCTGTAAATGAACCGGTATTTCCATCGTACTCCAGAACGTAGGCTTTATAATAGTACGTAGTATTTTCATTCAGGCTGCTGACCTCGGCCGTGAATGTAGCGCCGGGAGACAACGCATCCAGGCTCACCACCTGCCGTTCCGGATGCTTCAAGGAATCCAGAGAGGCCTGCGTCACGTCCCAATAGAAGCCAGCCTCATAGATGGCACCCGTAGCGTCGGTATAACTACCTGTAAGCGTAGCAGAAGAAGATGTAGGTTCTGCAGCCGGATCTCCTGTTGTCACTACAGCCGTGGCACTTGGCGAAGCAGACCACTCAATGAAAATCTTTTTAGCCTGTACGGCATTACTCTTGGCACGAATGCCAATGAATTGGTAATTATCGTTGACAACGATGGTTTTCACTAGTTCCGATTCTTCCGATAAAACGACGGAACCTACTTTTGTTCCTTTAAAGTTCGCACCTTTCCATAACTCATTGGTGCTGGTATAGGCATCATTACATGCGTAAATGTCGAATTGATGCGTTGAATCGTAATTAGTTGTGGTATGGATGGTAACCGATTTCACATAACGGGTCGACGCTGTCGTGATGATGCCGTAATGCTGGTTCCCGGCTTCTCCTCCTAAGTCTTTGCTTCCATTATTAGTCTGAATTGCACCACTTTGCGCACAGGTGAGTCCCCAATAAGTAACGCCTGAAGGTAACCCGCTCCTGGTCCATGCTGTATAAGAATTAGCGCTGTTCGTATTGTCCTTGGTGAGTACATCCACCATGCTGGCAATCCCCGTCACCGAACTCATATCTACGGTGAACTTGCTTAGTTCGCCGTTTTTATAGGCAATGGGCCGGCCGGAAAGGTTCAGTTTCTTGATATATTTTTTTGCCGTAGTTTGCACTGTGACAATGAGTTCGTTCCTCAGGGTAACGGCCGTTGTGCGGAACCAGACATCGATGGAGCCCGAATAGGTTAAGTCGGAAGCAGGATACAGCCGGAGGCTATTTCCCCCATCCGTGG
This sequence comes from Bacteroidales bacterium UBA2716, assembly GCA_002354005.1. Lineage (GTDB taxonomy): Bacteria > Bacteroidota > Bacteroidia > Bacteroidales > UBA932 > Cryptobacteroides. Next base: position 10,791 of record DEKS01000017.1, on the reverse strand, counting down.
GCTCCTTGTCCAGGTCTCCGGAGGCGGGGCTGAGGACATAGTAACCGGCCAGCAACGTATCACGGCTTTCCAGGGTAATCCACAGCACTTTTTCTTCTGTCGTTGGGGCCGAAATAGTCATTTTTCCGGTTCCGCCCAGACGAGCGAACTGGGCCGTCAGGCTGGTAGGTCGCTCTGTGACGTCCTGCGGTTTGGATACCAGAACATCCGCATGAGGGTCAAAACTGCCCGTGGGGAAGATTTGCGCCGACGGAATGCTTACCGCATAAGTCCCGCCTACTTGACTCAGAGCCGATGAAGGATGCACGAAGGTATAAGCGTACTTTGAGCCGCTTGCGCCCCCAGAAAAGCTAAACTCAAATTCTGCTGTCGATCCACCCGATTTCAGCGCGCAGGACTTGGTTTTGGACTGGACGGCACCATCGACAGACTCATATACGCCCAGGACATCGCCCGCTTTCCAATTGACATTATATCCGCCCAGGCCATCGCTGACCACCTCCGTTTTGGTGTCGGGGCCATCGGCATATACTGTCATGCGGAAGGGCGGAATAGCCTCTTCTACGGGGCCCACAGGGGTTTCTATTTCCTTGGCGCAGGAGGCCAGGGCTATAGCGGCAGAAACATAGGCCGCAAATTGAAATAACTTTTTCATAGGCCTAAAAACTACCATAGTCTGTACCCCCACCAAACCCTTGTCCGGGGGCGTTAGGGTCGCCATAGTTGCTCAGGTTGAGCAGCGTCCCTTCCGGCTGCAGCACGAGGGCTTGCGCCGTAGGGACGGTATACTTAATGCGTTCTTTCATTGTTGTTTGGAATGGATTTGTAAAAATAGCATTATTTTTTGTAATTTTGTAAAGTTTAACGCATTTTTAACTATGGATAACAATACCCCTAAACCCCAGAATCAGATTCAATTGGAGTTGAAACCGGAAATCGCCAAAGGTTCGTACTCCAACCTGGCCATCATATCGCATTCCCGCAGCGAGTTCATCATTGACTTTGCCACTACCCTGCCCGGGCTGGCCAAGCCGGAGATTGGCAACCGCATCATCATGACCCCGGAGCATGCCAAGCGCCTGATGAACGCCCTTTTTGACAACATTTCCAAGTACGAGGCCCAGTTCGGTGTCATCGACCTGGGCGGCGGAAAAGGCCCGCAGCAGGGTGGCGGCACGTTCAACCTGGCCGATTTTGGTCCGCTGGGCGGCGGCAGCAAGTCCTAGATTCTTCGCTTCGCTCAGAATGACATTCGCTCAGAATGACAAAAGAGAAAATTCTCAGCATCAAGGCCTTCGCCTTTGACATAGACGGCGTTGCCACGGATGGCGGCGTTTTCTGTAACGGCGACGGGGACCTCCTGCGCACCTACGACGCCAAAGACGGCTTTGCCATCCGCATGGCCGTGATGAACGGATTCCCGGTAGCCGTCATTACCGGCGGCAGTTCGGAGAGCATCCGTAAACGCATGGTCACCAGCGGTATAAAGGCGGAAGACGTGTTCCTTCACTGCAGGGACAAACGGGACCAGTTCCACCAGTTTTGTGAGCGCTACAACCTCCACCCGCAGGATGTCATGTACTTTGGGGACGATGTCCCGGACATGGATGTCCTTGAGGAATGCGGCTGTGGCGTTTGTCCGGCCGATGCCGTGGAAGAAGTGAAAGCCATTGCAGACTGGGTCTCCACCCGCCCCGGCGGCCGGGGCTGCCTCCGCGAATGCATAGAAGGCACTCTTCGCGCTCAAGGGAAATGGGTGTTTGACCCCGGTGAATACAAGCGCAAATTCTAAGGACGATGGACCTTAACGGCAAGCACATCATCCTGGGCAGCAACTCCCCCAGACGGCGGGAATTGCTCAAAGGATTAGACATTGATTTTACGGTAGATACAGGCAATAACTTCCAGGAAAACTTTGGCCCGGAAGTTCCCTACGACACCGTTCCCCGCCTCATGGCGGAAGGCAAGTCCCACGGCTTTCACCGGCCGCTTGAGGAAGGTGAAATCCTGATCACGGCAGACACCATGGTCATCCTTCCTCCCGCCGGCAGCCGCCCCGGAGAAATCCTTGGAAAGCCCAAAGACCGGGCCGATGCCTGCCGCATGCTCCGGGACCTTTCCGGACGGGGTCACCACGTAACTACCGCCGTCACCCTCCGGGACAAGCACCGGGAGGAGACCTTCGAGGTGACTACCCAGGTGTGGTTCAAGCCCCTCACGGAGGCGGAAATCGCCTATTACGTAGACACCTACAAACCCTTTGACAAAGCGGGCGCCTACGCCATCCAGGAGTGGATTGGCCATGTGGGCATTACGCGCATTGAGGGCTCCTATTTCAACGTGGTGGGCTTCCCCGTCCAACGGGTCTACGAAAAGCTGCAAAGCTTCCTCTGATGCATCCTTTTTCCCAAACCATACTGGACTGGTACGCGTGCAACGGCCGGGACCTTCCCTGGCGCCGCACGCAGGACCCGTACGCCGTCTGGCTCAGTGAAATTATCCTCCAGCAGACCCGGATTGTACAGGGCATGGATTACTGGAAACGTTTCCTCAAACGTTTCCCAACGGTTCAGGACCTGGCCGCCGCATCCGAAGACGAGGTGATGCGCCTCTGGGAGGGTCTGGGCTATTATTCCCGTGCCCGGAACCTGCACGCCGCCGCGCAGCAAATCGTCACTTTGGGCGCATTTCCTACCACTTTGGAAGGCATTTCGTCCCTCAAGGGTGTAGGAGACTACACCGCCGCGGCCATCGGCTCCATTTGCTTTGGACTGCCGGCCGCCGTAGTAGACGGCAATGTGTACCGGGTCCTGTCTCGCTATTTTGGCATTGAAACGCCCGTGGGCACTACCGCAGCCAAGAAGGAATTCACGGCCCTGGCCCAGCGCCTGCTCCCGCCCGGAGAGGCATCGGCCTTCAATCAGGGCATGATGGATTTTGGCGCGCTGCAATGCACCCCGCAAAACCCCGACTGCCTCACTTGTCCACTGCAGGCCTCCTGCCATGCGTTCCGCACCGGAAGGCAGGGCCTGTTACCCGTGAAAAAAGCCGCTGCCCAAGTACAGGAGCGGCATCTGAGCTATGTGTACGTGCGTTTTAACGGTGAAACGGCTATTCGCAAACGCCCTGCCGGGGATATCTGGCAAGGGCTTTATGAGCCCCTGGTTACAGACACTGCCGGTCCTGCGTCTTCGGCCGCCGAAGACGCCTTGCAACTCCTCCGCAAGGGCGTCAAGCACCAGCTCACCCACCGTACCCTTATTGCCGATTTCTACCTCTGGGAGCCCGTCCAAAGGCCTCAACTGCCGGAAGGCTACATCTGGATACCGGAAGCGGAGCTTGACCGCTATGGCAAGCCCCGCCTGTTTGAAAA
>DEKS01000017.1:5572-7339 GCA_002354005.1 Bacteroidales bacterium UBA2716 | reverse complement strand
TTAAGGCATCTCCTTGATATAGACATCCTGCTGCGGGAAAGGAATCTCGATTCCGTTCTCGTTGAAGGCATTGTAGATGGCCTCACGGGCCGCAGCCGGGAAGGAGCCATAGGTATCTACCGTGGTGAACAGCAGCACCAGAAGGTCCACGGAGCTGTCCCCGAAATTGGCCACGCGCACCGTAATGCCTTTTTTCTGGTCCACTACCTCCCGGCCGTACTTATCCGTGACCAGCAGCGGCTTCAGGGCCTCCAGAATAACATCGCGGGCCTTTTCCACATCCGTACCATACTTGACACCCACCGTAAAGGTAACCAGCTGGTAGGAATTGTTCCGCGTTAAGTTCTTGAAGTTCTTGCTGAACAGAGTGGAGTTGGTAAAGAAGATGATGGAACCGTCTATGGCCTCTATCTGGGTGCTCTGGTAGCTTAGGCCCACCACCGTACCGCGAATGCCGTCACACTCCACAATATCCCCTACGCGTACGCGCCCGCTCATGAGCTGTACGCCATAGAAGAAGTTGTTCAGGATGTCTTTCATGGCAAAGCCGATACCGGTTGCCAGGCCCGTGGAGACCAGCGTAAGGCCGGACGCCGGGATGCGGAGCATCACAAAAACGATGATGATATACAGCCCCCAGACAACCAGCGTAAGGATGTTGTTGGCCAGGTTGAAATTGATATCCGTCTCCTTGAAGGCAAGCCCGCTACCCAGCTTGCGGATGGCTGCCTTGGTTCTCCAGACGCGGTAAAACGCCTTGGCGGCATACACAATGTACTTGAACAGGAAGTACAGGCACACCACAATGACAATCTCGAACAGCGAAACGGAGAAACCGTCCTCTCCGACCTGGACAAACGGTTTGAAGAAGATGTCCTGCGCCACCGTAGTGAAATTGAACACGTTACAGGCCATGAACACCGCGCACGGGAAGGACAGGACGCCGAGCTGCGGCACCAGCACACGCTTGAGGAAGTCGTACAGCCACGTGACTTCAATGAAGGCGCCACGGTTTTTGGACGATAGCGGCAGCGAAGGATTGGCCTGCCGATACTGCAGTTTGCGTTCCTTCACATGACGCTCATGATAGCGCGTAAGGAGCTCACTCAGCGCAATCAGGGTTTCCAGAAGGGCCAGCTGGAACATCCACCAGATCATCAGAAGGAGGGACCCCATGACCACGCCGGCCCAGGAAATAAGGGTGGCGATAAGCATTACTGCCGCCCCCGTCCATAGCAGCCATTTGTCTTCCGTTGCCACCTTCTTGAGCTTTTTGATGGCCACCCGGAACTGCCAGATGGTGAAAACGAGCACCAAAGCCGGATACACCAGGTTGATGACGCTGTTGGGGATGAAGATAATCCGGAAGTAAATGATCATGAACGCCATGAGGAGCGTGGGCAGGTATGCCTGGATGGTCACATGGTTCTGGTCATGTTCCAGACGGATGAGGAGCGAAGTGAAGATGGCGGCCATAAGCCAGGCAAATTCTCCCATCATGCCCAGGGAGCGCTGGATGAAGGTGTTGTCCGTGAGCTGCGTATTCACCAGGAGGAAAATCCCAAACAGAACATCCCCCAGCAGGGCAATCACCATCCCCTTCCGCTGCAGGAACCACTCCGAGGCAAACAGCGGCGTTTTCTTGAGCCCCACATTGACGATAAGCGTGGCAACGGCCGTAGCCACCATCAGGATGAGCAGCAACATTAACGAGTAAAAGTACACGATGGGGCCGCGCCAGGAGCTGATGACCCGCTGCTCGGAAAT
>DEKS01000017.1:0-5521 GCA_002354005.1 Bacteroidales bacterium UBA2716 | reverse complement strand
GCGGAACGGCAGGCGCTTGAGAATCTTGAAGTAATTCCCCTGCCCTTCCACAAAGAGCTTTTCCTGGACGGCCGCATAGCGGTCCTGGGCATAGTCATAGGCGCTGCGCAGGAGTTCGTCCGTCTGGGCATAATACTCGTTGTCCTTGTCTATCTGCTGGAGCTGCTGCCAGTAATAGGCCACAATCTGTTCCGCCACGTACAGGCAGCTGTCGCGCATGGCGATGGTGGCGTCGTCCATCCGGAGCACCAGCGAATCCCGGACGAATTCCGGCGTAAGCACCTCTGTATGAACCGTATCGGCCTGTGCCAGCGCCAAGGATGCAGAGTCTAGCGCAACGGCGATGTCCCTTTTCTGGGCGATTTGCTCCGCCGTGCGCTCCGGCGGCATTTTCCGGAGGGTCTGCACCAGGCGGTTGTAGCGGTCCATCTCCGCCGTCAATGTGGCCTTGATTTCCGCGTACGGGGTGTTCTGGCCCTTGAAACGCTCGTATTGCTTGGTAATCTCGTTGAGCGCAAACGTAAGGTCGAAGGTGTTCTCCGAGGCCTGCGAATACAGCATGACGGAGAGCTCATTGCACTCGTCCACCAGCGACGCCAGTTTTTCGTGCTGCTCCTGGATGCGTTTTTCGGCGCTTCCGCTGATACGAATCAGGTTGGCATAGCTTTCCTTGAGCTCCATCAGCAGCACCGTGAGCGTATGGTTCAGGCTGTCTTCCTGAAACACCGCCCCCAGCGGAAACGCCACCAAAAGGGCACACAGGATGGCTGTCAGTCCTTTTTTCCTCATAGCTTGCCCTGTTCTCCCAGATGGGAATCCTTAAAGCCGATAAAATACAGCACGCCATCCAGGCCAATGGTGCTAATGCTCTGACGGGCATTGGCCTTGACGCGCGGCTTGGCGTGGAAGGCGATGCCCAGGCCGGCCTCGTTGAGCATGGGGAGGTCGTTGGCGCCGTCCCCGACGGCGATGGTCTGGGCGATATTCACCTTTTCCGTCTGGGCAATCAGGCGCAGGAGGTCTGCCTTGCGGCGGCCGTCCACCACCTCGCCTACGTAGCGGCCGGTAAGTTTGCCGTCCTCGCCTACTTCCAGTTCGTTGGCATAGACATAGTCAATGCCATATTTGCGCTGGAGATACTCCCCGAAGAACGTGAATCCGCCGCTGAGGATGGCAATCTTGTAGCCGCAGGTTTTGAGGACGCTCATCAGGCGGTCCGTGCCTTCCGTGATGGGCAGGTGCTCTGCGATGTCCCGCATCACGCTCACGTCCAGGCCCTTAAGCAACGCCACGCGTTTGGTGAAGCTTTCCTTGAAGTCGATTTCTCCGCGCATGGCGCTTTCCGTAATGGCGGCCACCTGGTCGTACACGCCGTGGCGGCGGGCCAGTTCGTCGATGCACTCCGCCTGGATGAGCGTAGAGTCCATATCGAAGCAGATGAGGCGGCGCATGCGGCGGTACATATCGTCCTTCTGGAAGGAGAAGTCCATGCCGGCCTCCGTGCCCATGGTCATCAGGTCCTGCTGGAGGGCCTTCCTTTGCTCTTCCGAAAGAAAGCCGCGGAGCGAAAACTCCACGCAGGCACGCACGTTCTTTTCCGGATGCTTGATACTCATGCGGCCCGTAAGACGTTTGATGGCGTCGATATTGAGGCCATAGCGGCTAATTACCTCCGTGGCGGCATGAATTTGTGCGGCGCTCAGGCTCCGGCCGATGATGGTGAGGATGTAGCGGTTGCGGCCCTGGCGGCCGGCCCAGGCCTCATAATCGTCGTCCGAGATGGGCGCAAAGCCAATGCTGATGCTGCCCAGCTCCGTGGTCTTGAAAAGGAGTTCCTTCATCACCTGGCCGGAATGGGCTTCATCGATACGGATGAGGATGCCCATGGAAAGGGTATTGTGGATGACGGCCTGGCCAAAGTCCAGGATTTGGGCGTCGTACTTGGCCAGAATGGCCATAATGGATGCGGTGAGTCCGACTCTGTCCTCGCCGGAAATACGGATGAGTATCTGTTCTTCTTTCATAATATGCAAAAATACGGAAAAATTTCCGTAAATTTGCATGTTTCTATTGAACGTATTTATGGCGCTGTTAATTTTTTACCTTCTTCTTACAATGGGCATCTCCTTTTTGTGCTCGTTGCTGGAGTCGGTACTCATGTCCACCCCCATCTCCTACATCACCATGAAGCAGGACGATGGAGACCGGAATGCAGCCCTGTTCCTGCGCATGAAGCAGGATCCGGACCGCCCCCTCAGCGCCATCCTCTCGCTCAACACCATTGCCAATACGCTGGGCGCGGCGGCGGTGGGTCACCAGGCCACCCTCCTTTCGGGAGAGCACTGGTTCGGCATCATCAGCGCCGCAATGACCCTCCTTATCCTGGTATTCTCGGAAATCCTCCCCAAAAGCATCGGCACGTCCCATTGGAAAGACCTTTTGTGGCTGGCCAAAATCATGCAGCTGCTGGTGTACCTGCTCTATCCCGTTGTCTGGATCATTGAAAAGCTGCACAACAGCATCTCGGACGAGGAACCGGACACCGCCATCTCGCGTGAGGAAGTAAGCGCCATGGCCAACATCGGCGAGGAAGAAGGCGTGCTGGACAACAGTGAAAACAAAGTCATCCAGAACATTATCAAGCTGGACGATATCAAAGCCTACGAGGTGATGACCCCGCGCATCGTGGCCAACATTGCCTCGGAAAATATCACTGTGCGGCAGTTCTACAAACAGCAGGAACTCTCCCACAACTCCCGCATCCCCGTCTATTCAGACTCCCCGGAATTCATCACCGGCTATGTGATGCGCAACGACGTCCTGGAGTACCTGACGGAGGATAAATTCGATACGCGGCTTCGCAGCATCAAGCGAAAAATCGCCGCCTTCCATGAGGAAACCTCGGTGAGCGACGTCTGGGAAAGCCTCCTGCGCACCAAAGACCAGATTGCCCTCATCATTGACGATTACGGCTGCTTCCAGGGCATCATCACGCTGGAAGACATCATCGAGACCATCCTGGGCATGGAAATCATCGACGAAAACGACACCGTCACGGACATGCAGCAGTATGCCAAGGACCGCTGGCTCAAACGCCAGAAGCAGTACAAACAAATCGTGCTTCCGGAGGAGGACGATGACTAGGCTGTTCTTCAATCCCCTGTCGGGGCTCTTTTACTATCTCCAACCCAAACGGCGCGTACGCCGGAAAGCCCCTGCCGGGCCCGAGGTGGAGGCGCTCCGTACCCGGGCCAAGGCAGAACTGCCCGCTCGCCTGCAGGAGCTGGCCGCAGCGCATGGGTTCACGTATGCGCGCGTGTGCATCAAAAACAATGTGAGCAACTGGGGAAGCTGCTCGGTAAAAGGGAACATCAACCTGAATCTCAGGCTTTTAACGCTTCCGGAGCGCCTGCAGGACTACGTGATGCTGCACGAGCTCTGCCACCTCAAGGAGATGAACCACGGTCCCCGTTTCCATGCCCTGCTGGAGACGGTTTGCCCGGGACACCGGGAACTGGAAAAAGAACTTCGCACCTACCGAATCCGATGAAACGCGTTGCCATCATAGGAGCCGGCGCAGCCGGGTGTTTTTGTGCCGTTCAGTTAAGGAGAATGGCACCTGAGGTGGCTATAACGCTATTTGAGGCCGGTCCCAAGCCCATGGCCAAACTATCCATTACGGGCGGCGGGCGCTGCAACCTCACCAATTCGTTCCGGGGCATCCGGTCGCTGGGAGAGGCCTATCCGCGGGGAGAACGCGTGCTGCAGCGGGCCTTAAAGGCCTTTTCTGAGGAAGATACCGTCCGCTGGTTTGAGGCCGAGGGCATTCCGTTGGTGCTACAGCCGGACCACTGCTGGTTTCCCCGCTCGCAAAACGCCCTGGACATTGTCCGCTGCCTGGATCGCGGCATGCGGGGCGCGGAGCTCCGCCTCCGCACTCCGGTGCTTTCGGTAAGAGATACACTCGGTCCTTCGGGCCTCGGTATGACAAACCCTGTCATACCGAATGCTCCCTCTGTCATACCGAGCGAAGCGAGTGTATCTCATTACACTGTAAACAACGAACCCTTTGATTACGTGGTAGTTACCACGGGCGGCGCCGGCAAGGGACTGCCGTTCCTGGAGGGTCTGGGGCTGGAAATGATCCCCACTGTCCCCTCCCTGTTCACCTTCACCGTGCCGGACCCGTCCCTTCGCAGCCTCATGGGGCTGGTTACGGAGGCATCCGTGAGCCTTGCGGGCACTTCTTTCAAGGCCAACGGGCCCCTTCTCATCACGGACTGGGGGCTCAGCGGTCCGGCCACGCTCAAGCTCTCCGCCCATGCCGCCCGGTATTTGGCGGAATGCCAGTACAAGGGCACCGTGGTCATTAACTGGCTGAACGCCAATGAGAACGCGGTGCGGGAACAGCTCCGGGAAATGGCAGCAGAGAACCCGCAAAAGCTCCTTTCCAGCGTGCACCCGGTGCAGCAGCGCCTGTGGGAGCACCTCCTGCAACGCGCCGGCCTCCGCAAAGACATGCGCTGGGCGGAACTGGGCTCCAAGGGGCTGAACCGGCTCACGGCCACCCTCACCGCAGACAGCTATCCCCTCTCCGGCAAAAGCAAATTCCGGGAAGAATTTGTGACTGCCGGCGGCGTGGCCCTCTCCAACGTCAATCTCTCCACCCTCGAAAGCAAGCGGCACCCGGGCCTGTTTTTTGCAGGCGAAGTGCTTGACATAGACGCCATTACCGGCGGCTTCAACCTGCAGGCGGCCTGGAGCACCGGGTACGTCTGCGCCCAAAACATTGCAAAAAGCCTATGAATACTACCCTCTATATTGTCATCGCCGTGGTTGTGCTCCTGGCAGCCATCGTCATTACTTACCTGATTATGCACGCCCGGCAGGTGAAGGCCTGCAATGCACTGGAAAACGCGCTCATCCGCAGCCAGGAGGCGCTCAAGAACGCCCAGGCGCTCCGGGAGGCGGACCGGGAGGCGTACCAGAAGTCGGAGCAGTTGCTCAAGGAGTCCTTCCGGGAGCAGCTGGAGGCCGTGAAGGCGCAGATGAGCGCAGAGACGGAAAAAATGCTCAAACAGCGGGAAGAGGCCCTGAACGCCCAGGCGGAAGAGACCTTCAAGACGCTCATGGGCCCGCTGGGCAAGGACCTCAAGGCCATGCAGGAGAGCTTCGACGCACAAAAACGCTCGCAGACGGAAGGCACCGCTACCCTGAAAACGGCCGTAGAGCAGGCCGTGAAGCATCTGCAGGACCAAACGCAGGCCATTGGTTCCAAGGCCGACAACCTGGCATCGGCCCTGAAAGGCCAGAACAAGATGGCGGGTACCTGGGGGGAGGTCATCCTGTACAACATGCTGCTGAACGAGGGCATGGAGGAAGGCCGGGACTTTGACCGGGAAGAGACGCTGCGGGACGCCATGGGAAGCATCGTTTACAACGAGGACAGCGGCAAGCGCATGCGGCCGGACTATATTCTCCATTACCCGGACAAGACAGAAGTGATTGTAGATGCCAAAAC
>DEKS01000061.1:3761-4041 GCA_002354005.1 Bacteroidales bacterium UBA2716 | reverse complement strand
GTAAAAAAGAGGGAGGTCACGTAGGAAGTCTGGCCCGTTTCCGCATTACTGAGCGGAACTACCAGGCAAACCTGGGTGCTGTACACCTCTTCCACCTTGTTGTCCTTAAAGACCGCCACATACTCTCCCTCCTTCCCTCCGCGACGGAAGCTTTGCAGCGAGAAGGCGGTCGGCGCCTTTCCGCTGCCGTTTTCCACAAGCAGGGAGGGAATCTCAAAGGCAGGGTCCTTCACGGTGAAGGACAGTTCTGCACTGCCTCCGGCCGGAAGGACCAGACTGC
>DEKS01000061.1:0-3665 GCA_002354005.1 Bacteroidales bacterium UBA2716 | reverse complement strand
AAAACGGAAAGTCCGCTGCATACAGTTACTTCACTTTAAAGGATAAGGCCTCACCGGAGGCGCTGTCGCCGGCCACCCACAGCTGGAAGTCACCGGGCTCTACTTTCTTCACCATGTCCAGGCCATAGAAGGCCAGTTCCGACACGGGAAGGGAAAGGGCCACGGTACGGCTTTCGCCGGGTGCAAGCGTAATGCGCTCAAACGCCTTCAGTTCTTTCACCGGGCGGGTTACGGACCCCACCAGGTCACGGACGTACACCTGTGCAATTTCCGTGCCCTCACAGGCACCGGTATTGGTGATTTTGAAAGTCAGGCCGATGGCATCGTCCTGCCCGTACACCTCCTTGTCCAGACGGATGTCCGAATAGGCAAAGGTGGTGTAGCTAAGGCCATAGCCGAAGGGGAACAGCGGATAGGCGCCATAGTCCAGGTAATAGGAGGTGTTGCCCAGCGAGGTTTGTCCGGCTTCCAGCGGAATGTCGTCCAGCAGCAAACCGCCGATGAACGGCCGGCCGGTCATGTTGTGGTTGTAGTACATGGGGGCCTGGCCCGCCGTACGCAGGAACGTAACGGGGGTTTTTCCCGACGGCACCACGTCGCCAAAGAGGAGATTGGCCAGGGCGGGACCGCCCATGGTGCCGGGATGGAAACTGTACAGCAGGGCATCGCAGTTGGGAAGGTCGCGCTCGATGGTAAGCGGACGGCCCGCCATCACCACGGCCACCACCGGTTTGCCGCTGCTCCGGAGTGCCTGCAGCAGTTCGCTCTGGGAGCCCTTGAGGTTCAGGTCGGCCAGGGAATGGGCCTCGCCGGAGAGGATGGCTTCTTCACCTACGAAGGCCAGCACAACATCGGCGTGGCGGGCGGCGGCAAGGACATCGTCAAAGCGCTCCCGCTTCTCACGGCTGAACCGCAGGCCGGGGGCATAGGTCACCTGGCCCGGGAACCGTGCCTGCAGGGCCTTCAGGGGCGTTACGGTATGCTCCTTTTCACCGTCGAAGGACCAGGTGCCCAGCTGGTCGTGCGGGGCATCGGCAAGGGGACCGGTCACCAGCATGCGGACGCCGGCCTTGAGGGGCAGCACCCCTGCATTCTTGAGCAGGATGGCGCTTTCCTCCGCCGTCTTCTGTGCCGCAGCCAGGTGCTCCGGCGCATACTGCACGGCCTGGCCCGCCGCCACATCCACGTACGGATGCTCGAACAGGCCCAGCATCACCTTCACACGCAGTATGTTGCGCACCGCCTGGTCAATGGCCGATTCTTTCACGGCGCCGCTCCTGACCAGTTCTTCCAGGTGGGAGATGAAGCCAAACGTCATCATGTCCATGTCTACGCCGGCTTTGACGGCTTTCCCGGCCACGTCTTTGCGGTCCTCGCCAAAACCGTGGCCGATCATCTCGCCCATGGAGTTCCAGTCGGTGACCACCAGGCCGTCGAAGCCCCACTCACCGCGGAGGATGTCCTTCACCACGAAGGTGTTGCCGGTAGAGGGCACGCCGTCGTTGTCGTTGAAGGAGGTCATGAGGGTAAGCGCACCGGCTTTCACCGCCGCTTCGAAGGGAGGCAGATACACATTCCGGAGCTGGCGTTCGGTGATATAGGTGCTGTTGTAGTCACGGCCGCCTTCGGCTGCGCCATAACCCACAAAATGCTTGATGCAGGCGGCCATGGACGTGGAATCGGCCAGGTTGCCCTGGTAGCCGCGCACCATGGCTTCGCCCATGCGGGCGTCCAGGTAGGTGTCTTCGCCGCTGCCTTCCGCTATCCGGCCCCAACGGGGGTCGCGGGCAATGTCCAGCATGGGCGAGAAGGTCCAGCGGATGCCCTGTGCCGTGGCCTCGATGGCCGCAATGCGGGCGCCCTCCTCCACCAGTTCCGGGTCAAAGGTGGCTGCCAAACCCAGCGGAATGGGGAACAGGGTATGGAAGCCATGAATCACGTCCCGGCTCACCAGCAGCGGTATGCCCAGGCGGGATTCCTCCACGGCCAGCCGCTGGTACTCGTTAATCTTTTCCGGATCCACCTCGTTGAGGATGGAACCAATCTGTCCGGCACGAAGGGCCTCCGCATACTGGGCCACGTCGCCACCGGCCGAAATCTGGTTCATCTGGCCGATTTTCTCCTGCAAAGTCATTTGGCTCAGGAGTTTATCTACGCGAGCCTCCACCTCGGGAGTAGAGCCCGTGGTAGTGCCCGCCTGCCGGGAGCAGGCAAGCACCGCCAACAGACTCAGGAAAAGGATTTTAGTTCGTTTCATAGTGTTCATTCTTTCTGGAATACGCGGACGTAGTCTATTTCGTACACGGCAGGAAGGTCGGCTTCGTTGGCCGTACCGCCCATGTTTCCGCCCCAAGCCAGGTTCAGCTTCAGGTAGAACGGGGCGTTGAACGGCCAGTGCTCATACCCCTGACCGTCGTTGTCAAAGGTGAGATGGGCTTTCCCGTCCACGTAGAAAATCATCTTGTCCGCCATCCACTCCAGGGCATACACATGGAACTCCGTCGCCGCATTGCTTACGCTCTGGACATGGGTCTTCTGGGTACCCATGGGCCAGTTGAATGCAGCACAGTGGATGCTGGAAGAAGACTTATTCTTCCCCTGGGTGCCAATGGCATACTCCATGATGTCAATTTCGCCGTCACCGGGCCAGGTTTTGAAGTTCTTGGGCATCATCCAGAAGGCCGGCCAGCTGCCGCGGGCGTCGGTGACCTTGATACGGGCCTCGAACCAGCCGTACGTCCAGCCCTGGGTGGTGTTCATGCGCACGGAATACACCGTGCCTCCAATCTTCTGGGCCGCGATTTTCAGTGTGCCGTTGTTAATGTAGGCAATGTCTTTCCCATCCTTGTTCTGGGCCACGTACTCCTGGAGTTCGTTGTTGCCCCAGCCGCCGGCGCCGGTCTCGTACCACCACTGACTGGACGGTACGCTGCCTTCACTGAATTCGTCACGCCAAACCAGGTGATAGCCTTCGGGCATGTCGATGTCCACCTCACCGCCGCTCTGGGAGAGCGTCACTTTCTCGCGCGTGGTTCCGCACTTGACCGTGATGGTGGTCTCGCGGTCGCGATAGGTGTCATTCTTGGCCACCTTCACGCTTACTTTGGCCGATGAGGCTGCGCTGTAGGCCGGCTCCACCGTTACCCACGACACGCCATCGGCAGGAAACACCTGGAAGGCGCCGGAAGCGGTCACGTCCAGCGTGAGCGTTTGCTCATTCTGGTCGCAGGACAGGCTGGAAGGCGTTACAGTAACACTTTCCGTTTTGGAAGGGACCTCTTTGTCCCCACCCCCGCCGCAGGCGCAGGCGAGGGTAAGGAAAAGAAGGGGTAATAGATGGATGGTTCTCATGTTATTCCGCTTTCAGAAGAACGATATCGGACACGGTAATCTCGGTACCGGCCGGGAAGCGGCCGAAGTCCAGGACGAGCATCACCGTTTCACCTTCACCGATGGCCATGGAAACACCTTTTTGCAGATAGGTCAGGTTTTCGAAAGCCGTCAGTTCGACACCGTTGTCATAGAAGAACTCAATGCCGCCGGGGTCGGTGTTGGAGGTCATCTTGGCCGTAGCCACGCCGTCGGAAGAGGCGTTGATGGTGAAGCTCACCGCATACAGCGCGCCGGACTCGATGGGGACGCTGGTGTGCAGTTTCACCTGACCC
>DEKS01000064.1 GCA_002354005.1 Bacteroidales bacterium UBA2716 | reverse complement strand
TGCAATTGAACATAGTAGTCCATCAGGCAGGGATAACCTGCTATGCGAAGGTTTAGGATTGAGGCCGCTTGTGCCATTATCGGACTTCCAGCTACCGACCAGTACCCTTTGCTGGCATTACCCCACATATGTGCCCAGTACGGCTTGATGCCACACTTGATTAGGTTCTTTACCCGTGTTTTCGGATGCTTCCACGCCTTCCAGATACACATTCGGATACGCCTGCGAAGCCATTTGTCTATGTCTTCAATGGCAGATTTCATATCCGCCAGCTTGAAGTAGCCCACCCAGCCGCGTATCGTCTCGTGGAGTATCTGTTTGCGCCGCTCGTATCCCATTCCGTTGCTTCGGCTTGTCAGCAGTTTCAATTTCACTTTCAGCTTTGCAATGCTCTTGGGGTGCGCCCGCAGCCTTCATAGGCCGTCAGTCTTTCGCTTGTAGAATGAATAGCCGAGGAACTTCATTCCGCGTGCGCTGCCCACCTCCGTCTTCTCGCGATTCGCCTTCAGGTGAAGTTTCTTCTCGATGAACTTTGTGATACCTTCGCACACTCTCTCCGCTCCGCGCTTGCTCCTGCAAAAGATGAGACTGTCATCCGCATAGCGCACAAACGGGTGTCCCCTCCGCTCCAGCTCCTTGTCCAGCTCGTTGAGTACGATGTTACTCAGCAGCGGACTGAGCGGGCCGCCTTGCGGCGTCCCTTCCGGGGTCGGATGGTACATCCCATTAACCATCACTCCTGCATACAAGTATCTGTGGATGAGGCTTATCACCCGTCTGTCCTTTACCGTATGCGACAGAAGTTCTATCAGATAGCTTTGGTTGACCGTATCGAAGAACTTCTCAAGGTCGATACCCACGGCATATTCTTTTTTAATAATTGGATTTTTAATAAAAACCACTATCTCTTTGCCAAAAACTCTTCCGCCAATATCAGAAGAGCACATGCCAAACAACCCATTTCACACAGGAATCAGCATACCTGACAGGTATTTATGTGACCGTGCCCTCCCCAAAAATGCAGCTACATCTTCTGGCAGGTCCTTGCCTGACCATATATACTATATTTGATGATTATTATGCATATTTGCCGCGAAAATATACAAATATGATGATTTGAGATTTCTCGACTCGCTTCGTTCGCCAGAAATGACAGGGACGATGCTAGAAATGACAGCATTACTGGTTGAATTTTTGTGAGAATTTGAGTATATTTGTTAGGTAATCATAGAGTATACGTATGTTACGTGCCACATTTACCGCCCTGCTGCTTGGAGTAACCCTTGGAGCATGCGCGCAAAAATATCCGGACCAGCGTCCTGCACCGGAAAACCGTCTTTTTGTATCTGACGCCGTCGAAGCCAAAATTGCTCAAATTGCACCGCAGCTCAAGAATCCAAAACTGCGCTGGATGTTCACTAACTGCTTTCCCAACACCCTTGACACCACAGTCCACTACGACGAGTCCACCGGCCTCACCTTTGTTTACACCGGTGACATCCACGCCATGTGGCTGCGGGATTCAGGGGCGCAGGTGTGGCCTTATGTGGATTTGTGTTCCGGAGATGAACATCTTCGCAAAATGGTAGCCGGTGTCATACGCCAGCAGTTTACGCTCATAAACATAGACCCATACGCCAATGCCTTCAACCAGGGCCCTACCGGCGAATTCGGAGATCCGGACGACACCGGCTTACCTCAGGACCCAAACGTATGGGAACGCAAATGGGAGATTGATTCTCATTGTTATCCGGTAAGGCTGGCTTACCACTATTGGGAGGTCACCGGAGACACCTCAATCTTCGACGACTTGTGGATTAAGACCGTAGAGACCATCCTGGAAACATTTGTGACTCAGCAGCGTAAGGATGGCAACGGGCCGTACTACTTCCTCAGGGTGACAGACCGTCAGCTTGACACCAAAGCCAGAGGCGGACTGGGCCATCCGGTGAAGCCGGTGGGCCTCATCGCATCAAGTTTCCGCCCTTCGGATGACGCCACGCAGTTTGAATTTCTGGTTCCATCCAATTTCTTTGCCGCAAGCATTCTTGAAAAAGCGGCCGAAATCCTCTCCGAAGTTAATGGCAACACTGCCCTGGCGGCCCGCTGCACGGCACTTGCCAAGGAGGTGAAAAATGCCCTCAAGAAGTACGCCGTTATCCATCATCCGGAATTCGGAGACATCTACGCCTATGAAGTGGACGGTTTCGGCAACGCATATTGCATGGACGACGCCAATGTGCCGTCGCTTCTCTCCCTTACTTATCTGATACCCGAGATGGCGGCAGACCCTATAGCCGTAAACACCCGCCGCTTTGTATGGAGCGAAAGCAATCCTTACTTTTGGCGCGGCAAGGCAGGGGAAGGAATCGGTGGACCGCACACCGGGAAGGAAGTAATCTGGCCAATGAGCATCATGATGAAAGCCCTGACCGCCACGGACGATACCGAAATAAAAACCTGCATGGAGCAACTCCTCCGGACCGACGCCGGCACCGGGTGCATCCATGAGAGTTTCAACAAGGACAACGCCTCCGA
>DEKS01000176.1:5581-7794 GCA_002354005.1 Bacteroidales bacterium UBA2716 | reverse complement strand
GACACCTACCGGAGCGAGATTGTCCGGCGGGCGTATGAGGTCATTGGCCCATTCATGGTAAACGACATCAGTGCCGGGCAGTTAGACCCCCGGATGCTGGAGACGGTGGGACGTCTGGGGCTTCCGTACGTGGCCATGCATATGCGGGGCACACCGGAAACAAGGCAGCAATTTACGCAGTACAAGGACCTTCTGGAGGATATCAAGGCCTATTTCCAGGACTTTGCCTTAAAGGCGGCCGATGCCGGCATTGCGGATTGGCTGCTGGACCCGGGCTTCGGCTTTTCCAAAACCCTGGAGCAGAACTGGGAACTGCTCCGGCGGCTGGAGGAACTGCAGGAGCTGGGACGCCCCATTCTGGTGGGCGTATCCCGTAAAAGCATGATATACAAAGCGTTGGGTATCACTCCAGAAGAAGCGATGCCCGCAACGCAAGTAGTTCAGTATGCCGCCCTGGAGCGGGGTGCCCGCTGGCTCCGCGTCCACGACGTAGCGGAAGCTGCCCGCACCGCCCAGTTGTGGAGCTGGTCGCTAAGTGACTGAGAATGTGCATTTTATGGGAAATCCTCGGCGCAAATAGAGCCGAGGATTTTTAGTAAGTAATTGATTTTCAGCGGATTACCAGACAGCGGCCGGACTGGAGCACTACTATTCCAGGATATAAACATCGTCCCCGGGGGAGGCGAAGTGGTAGGTGTCGCGCGCAAAGGATTCCAGGGAGTCCCGGTTGTTGCGAAGGTCGTTAATCTCCTGATCCATTCGGTCTATCTCGCTCTGGAGACGGGCCATTTCCTTTTCCTGCGCCTTTACCTCCACGCTGGCCCTGATCCAGTTGAGCACGCTGTTGTGCGCGAAGAAAAGGAGCCACAGGGCCACCAGCGTAGTAACCACAATCACAAAGGGAATCAGGTAATTGTGGTCGCTGCGTTTGAGCCAGGCCCAGCGGTCTTTCTTGATAGGGACTTCCTCTTCCATACCGCTTTATAATTCTACGGTGTCGATATTACCCCGCTTCTGCAAAAGCGGAATGCTGCGGAACGCCCACAGGCACACGCAGAGCAGCACCAGGCCGCCCACATAAAGGGCAGTGTATGTGCTCCGGGGCATCATGTCCATCCAGAAATCCGTCTCCTGGAGAGAAGGAATCTGGGAAAGGATTACCGATGTACCGTTGTTCACAAAGTGCATGAGCATAGTGAGCCAGAGGTTGCCGGTCTTGTAGTACACATAGCCCATGACCACGCCAATGATAAAAGCATTGAGCGCCTGCCAGGGGTTCATGTGGATGATGGCGAAGAATAGGGCGCTCACCACAATGGCCCAGCCGGGTTTGAGGTGAGCAAGGAGGCCGCGCAGCACCATGCCGCGGCACAGCCATTCCTCAAAGATGGGCGCAAAGATGGCCACCAGGAGGAAACTGCTCCACACCGGGCCGCCCGTCATCTGGCGCATCAGGTCCGTTATAAAGTCGTAAAAGGACTGCATGCCGGGGACAAGCGTAGTGAACTTGTAGTTCCAGTAATTGGGAAGGTCCGCCGATATCATGGTGGCATAGGTAAGCGCCACGGTAATTAAGGCGATTTGCCAGCCCTTGAACCGGCCGAAGTTATTGGAACTGAGCTTGTAACCGGTCTCGAACAGGCTGTTGCGCTGGCTTTGCTGGGCAGCGTAGATCATGGCCGGAACAAAGGAGAGCGGATACACCACCAGCATGGAATACTGCATGACCACGTTCACGGGCAGGAAAGAGGTGAAAATCATTTGCACCACCCCGCCCAGGAGGTTTCCCAGCAGAAACCAGCCCAGCAGGCCGAACATGCCCTTCACGCCCGGGACATACCAGGCGTGAGAGGCATAGAGGCTATAATTATTGACTTTTCGGGCGAATAAATTCATAGGGGAAAGATTCTTCGACTTTGCTCAGAATGACAACTAGTACAGCGGGCTGGGATAAACGCCCTTTGCTACCAGTTCTGCGAACTTGGCCACTACGCCGGGACGGTCTTCCTTATAGGTGACGCCGAACCAGTGGGACGGGGTGGACAGAACCTCGCAGGCACCCTTGCCGGACTTCACAATGACGTCCACGGCATACGGGATGTAGTACTCCTTCTTGGGCTCGGTGATGTGTTCCTTGAGGAAGGTCTTGAAAATCTCCGCGCTCTTGGTGAAGTAATCCGGGGTGAAGCCCCACATGTTCATGGAGCACAGGG
>DEKS01000176.1:2272-5568 GCA_002354005.1 Bacteroidales bacterium UBA2716 | reverse complement strand
GCCTCCAGTTCCACGTGGTTTTCTCCGTTCACGGAATTGTTGCCGTATACCTTGCCGTCTGCCTCGCGGGCAATCTCCAGGTGCTCGGCAATGTCTGTCAGGTTGCCCTTGGCGTCATAGGAGCAGATACCGCGTGAAACGCTGCCGTTCTCGCTCAGGGTGTTCTCCAGTTCAAAGCCCACAATGCAGTACTGGCCGCTGGTTGCCTCATGGGCCTTGCACCACCGGGCCAGGATCTCAAAGGACTCCTTCCCGTAAAAATCGTCCCCGTTGATGACGGCGAAGGGTTCGTGGATGACTTCCTTGGCCATGAGCACGGCATGGGCGGTGCCCCAGGGCTTTACGCGGCCCTCCGGAACGGTGAAGGGAGCGGGAATCTTATCCAGTTCCTGGGTAACAAAGACAAACTCCAGGGGCTGGCCGTCGCAAGCCTTTACGCCGGCATATCTTTGCTTGACGTGGGCTTCCATATCGGCCTTGAAAGCCTCGCGCACAATGTATACTACTTTGCCAAAACCGGCCTCCACGGCATCGTGGATGCTGTAGTCGATGATGGTTTCTCCGTGGGGGCCCAGGCCGTCCATCTGTTTGAGGCCGCCGTAACGGCTGCCCATTCCAGCTGCAAGAACAAGTAAGGTAGGTTTCATAGTATTGTGCTATTTTAGTTAAAATCCATAGGAGTACAAATATACTCAAAAAAAATGAGTATCTTCGCATAGAAAATCGAATTATTATGTGGCAAAGAATTCAAACCTTATATCTGCTTATCTCCGCCGCCCTTCTGGCCGCGCTCTGTTTTAGCACCGCCTATACCGTATCGGACCCGGACGGCCTGGTGCGCGTGTCCTACTGGCAGCTCCAAAAACCGTATTTCGGCATCCTACTGGGTATTCTCACCGCCATGGTAGCCCTGGCGTTAGTGGTGTACAAATCCCGCATTCTGCAAATGCGTCTGGCCGTACTCTCCGCCATCGTGGCCCTGGGCATGCAGGGCTGGCTGGCGTGGATGTACTTCAGCTTTGAGGGGCCCGTTTTTAGCTGGACCGTTATTTTCCCGCTTATCGTCTTCATTTCCAACATGTTGGCAGCCCGCGGGTGCTACCAGGACCAGTTGGTGGTGGAAAGTGCCTACCGCGTACGGGAGCGCCGCGCCCATCGTAACAAAAAGAAATAATTTTCGTATCTTTGCAAACTTTTTATGATACGAAGCCAACTATGTGATATACTGGGCATTGAAAAGCCCATCTTCCAGGGCGGTATGGCCTGGATTGCGGACGCCAACCTGGCGGCAGCCGTATCCAACGCCGGCGGTTTGGGTCTCATCTCCTCCATCAATGCCGGGACGGAGGCCGTGCGGGAGGAAATCCGCAAGGCCCGTACGCTCACCCGCAAGCCTTTTGGCGTAAACATCATGCTGGCCGCCCCCAACGCGGCAGAGATTGCCAACCTGGTGGTGGAAGAAGGCGTTACCATCGTCACAACCGGTGCCGGCTCCCCCGCCCCGTATATGGAGCGCTGGCTGGCGGCCGGCATCCGCGTTATTCCGGTGGTGGCTTCCGTGGCCTATGCCCTCAAAATGGAGGAGCTGGGCGCAACGGCCGTTATAGCAGAAGGTGCAGAGTCCGGCGGCCATGTGGGAGACACCCACACCATGGCCCTGGTGCCGCAAGTGGTAGACGCCGTGCACATTCCCGTGCTGGCAGCCGGCGGCATCGCCGACGGCCGCGGTGCCGCAGCCGCCTTCATGCTGGGCGCCTGTGGCGTACAGGTGGGAACCCGTTTCCTGGTGGCCGATGAATGCCGCGTGCATCCCACCTACAAGGAGCGCCTCATCAAGGCTTCGGACGTAAGCACCCTGGTCACCGGGAAAAGCCTCGGAGACGCCGTGCGCAGCCTCAAAACGCCTTTTTCCAAGCAGTTTGCAAAAATGGAGGCCCAGGGTATTCCGGCCGATGAAATCCGCGCCTTTGGCACGGGTTCCCTCAAAAAGGCCGTCTTTGACGGAGACCTCGCAGGCGGCTGTTTCCTCGCCGGAGAGGTAGCCGGCATGCTCAGGCAGTGCCAGAGCGCAGAAAGTATAGTAAATGACATTATGGACGGTGCCCAAAAGGTACTCGCCCATGCTAAAGAACTGATATAAATATGGATCCCAAGAGAGTTGTGATAACCGGAATGGGTATCATTTCGTCCGTAGGAAAAGACCTGGACACCTATTGGAACAACCTGAAAAACGGTGTTTGCGGTATTGACTACGTAGAAGAATTCAAGGACATGCCTGTTACCTTCGCCGGCAAAGTGAAAGACTTTGACCCGGAACAGTATGGCATGGATAAACCGTTCGTCCGCAAGCAGGACCACTTTACCCAGTATGCCATGGCCGCCGCCTGGCAGGCCATGCAGCAGTCCGGACTCTGCTCGGAAGGGGAAGGCGCCAATATCGACCCTTACCGCCTGGGCGTGTATGTAGGTTCCGGCATCGGCGGGTTCGAGGTGCAGTACCGGGAAACCCAGAAAATGCTGGAAGACCCTACCGGCAAGTGGATTTCGCCGCTGTTTATTGCCACCATGATTTCCAATATCGCCGCCGGGCATGTAGCCATCAAGCACCATGCGGAAGGCCCCTGCCTGGACATTGTGACGGCCTGCGCCACCTCTTCCCACTGTATTGGTGAGGCGTTCCGTGCTGTTCGTCACGGCTATGCCGATGCCATCATCGCCGGCGGCTCGGAACACGCATCCATCCCCCTGGGGGTGGCCGGTTTCTTCAACGCCAAGGCCCTCACCCGTGCCACGGACCCGCAGTATTCGTCCCTCCCTTTCAATGCCAACCGGCAGGGCTTTGTGATGGGCGACGGCGCCGCCGTGCTCATCCTGGAGTCGCTGGAGCATGCGCAGGAGCGCGGCGCCACCATCTACGGTGAAATCGTGGGCTACGGCAACACCTGCGACGCCTTCCACGCCACCGCACCCCGCCCGGACGGCAGCACCCAGGCCCAGTCCATCAAGGACGCCCTGGCAGAGGCCGGGTTCGATGCAGCCAAAGATACGCTGTATATCAACGCCCACGGCACCGGAACGCACCTGAACGACATTGCAGAAACCGTTGCCTGCAAACTGGCCCTGGGCGATTTTGCCTACAAGGCGCATATCTCCTCTACCAAGTCCATGACCGGACACATGTTCGGCGCCGCCGGCGGTGCGGAAGCCATTGCCACCATCATGGCGCTGCGTGAAGGCATCTGCCCTCCTACCATCAACCTGGACACCCCGGACCCGGAATGCGACCTGGACTACAC
>DEKS01000176.1:0-2128 GCA_002354005.1 Bacteroidales bacterium UBA2716 | reverse complement strand
CACCGGGAGCCCATGCTCCTGCTGGATGAGGCGGAGCTCCGGGAAGACGGCTCTTCCCGCGCCCGTTTCACCATTCCGGAAAAACCGTTTTTCTGTGAAGGACATTTCCCCGGCAATCCCATTGTGCCGGGCGTTATCCTGTGCGAGATCATGGCCCAGTCCTGTTTCCCGCTGTTTATGGAAGATCTTCCGGGAAAACTTGCCCTGTACCGCGGGCTGGATGCCGTGAAGTTCCGCAGCACAGTAAAACCGGGCGATGAGTGTGAAATCACCGCCCGGCTTGTGGACCATAAAGGAAATGTCTATGTGTGCGACGCCCAGCTTTCCGTAGCGGGCAAGCGCGCCGCCCAGGCCCGCATTACCGTGGCCCTGGTGCCGCAGGAATAATTACTCGTGCTTGGCTAAACGCTCCCAGGCCAGCTGTTCCCACTTGGTACCCGGACGGCCGTAATTGGCGTACGGATAAATGGAAATGCCGCCGCGGGGCGTGAAGAAGCCTGTTACCTCAATGTACTTGGGATCCATCAGTTTGATGAGGTCCTTCATGATGGTGTTCACGCAGTCCTCGTGGAAGTCTCCATGACTGCGGAAGCTGAACAGGTACAGTTTCAGGGATTTGGATTCCACCATCTTCACATCCGGCACATAGCTGATACGGATTTCGGCAAAGTCCGGCTGTCCCGTGATGGGGCACAGCGTGGTGAATTCCGGGCAGTTGAAACGGACCCAGTAGTCATTGTCCGGGTGCTGGTTTTCAAAGGTTTCCAGTACCTCGGGGGCGTAATTCTGGCTATACTCGGTGTGATGGCCCAGCGCCTTGAGTTCTTCGGGATTGCGTGCCATCTTATGCCTCCTCCCCTGCTTCTTTGAGCCGCTCTGCGTTTTCTGCAATCTGCAGCTGGTCAATACATTCCTGAATATCACCATCCATGAACACCGGCAGGTTGTACATGCTCCAGCCAATGCGATGGTCTGTTACGCGGCCCTGCGGGTAGTTATAGGTGCGGATTTTGGCACTGCGGTCGCCGGTGCTTACCATCGTCTTACGCTTGGCGGCAATGCCGTCCAGGTATTTCTGGTGCTCCATGTTGTACAGGCGGGTACGGAGCTCTTCCATGGCACGGTCCAGGTTCTTGAGCTGGGAACGTTCCTCCTGGCACTGCACCACAATACCGGAAGGAATGTGGGTGAGGCGAACGGCGCTGTAGGTGGTGTTCACCCCTTGGCCGCCGGGGCCCGATGCACAGAAGAGGTCCTTGCGGATATCGGCAGGATTCAGTTCGATATCGAACTCGCCGGCTTCCGGGAAAACGGCCACCGAGGCAGCCGAGGTCTGGATGCGACCCTGGGTTTCCGTCTGGGGCACGCGCTGCACGCGGTGCACGCCGGATTCGTATTTCATGACACCGTACACGCCGTCCGTGCTGCTGGACAGTTTAAAGACGATTTGCTTGAAACCGCCGGAGGTGCCGGGGGCCTGGTCGCTCACTTCCAGCTTCCAGCCGCGGCGCTCCGCGAAGTGCTGATACATGCGGAAAAGGTCTCCGGCGAAAATGGCGGCTTCGTCGCCGCCGGTGCCGCCACGGATTTCTACCATGGCGTTCTTGCTGTCGTCCGGGTCTGCCGGAATCAGGAGCAGCTTGATGTTCTGTTCCATCTCCGGGAGCTGGGGTTCAATCTGGGCAATCTCGTCCTTGGCCATTTCCTTGAGGTCATCGTCCTTCTCGTTCATGAGGATGTCCTTGGCCTGCGCAAGCTCATCCACCAGCCGTTTGTACTCCAGGCCGGCGGCAATGATGGGCTGCAATTCCTTGTAGTCCTTGTTCAGTTGCACGAACTTTTTCATGTCTGCAATCACTGCAGGGTCTGCCAGCTGCTCTTCCAGCTTCTTGTATTTGTCCTGAAGGCTCAGTACCTTCTCCAGCAACGTATTTTCTGCCATAAAAATTGTTTTAACCTACAAAGATAATCATTTTCCAGCAAATATGGAAAACGCATTCTTTCTCCCCTTCCTGGTCCCCCGCCACGCAAACCGCCCCCCTCCAAAACCTACTCTATGGTCCCATGCTGTGCTTTAACGCCCACAACCTCATCACATGAATCCAGGTGGTCGCTAACGCCCTGTAAC
>DEKS01000041.1:50531-51268 GCA_002354005.1 Bacteroidales bacterium UBA2716 | reverse complement strand
GCCTATGAAAATCAAAATAGCCGCGCTGGCCCTTGCTTTTGCCGCCGTCCTTGGCAGCGGATGCAAGAAGACCACCACCACCGTCACCACCCCGTCCCTGGGGGGCCTGTGGATGAAAGAGCAACCCAAGTTCGTCCAATACGGAGAGGATCAGGAATTCCACGTCTATATTGACGATATGTACGTATCCGACAATTCGGATCCCGGAAAGCTGGGCATCTACTGGCAGGTCACGGGCTTTGCGCGCGACACCACCACGCGCGATGCGGAGAAAGACAATCCGTCCTATTACTTCAAGCCGGTTTCGCAGGGCACCTACACCGTTACGGCCAATGTATTCGCCCTCAACGGCAAATACTACAATGCCACCGCCAGCGTCACCTTCCAGGCGATAGACCCGGACACGGCCATGGACGGACTGGTGGGCACAACGGAAATGATTGACTTTGGCGATTACGAGCAGGAGATGCACACCGCTACCATCGGCGAGCACACCTGGATGTGCCAGAATCTCTATACGGAGGAGCCTGTCGGGCGTGCCTACCAGGACTGTGAGGTGGTTTCCGACCTCTTCGGGCGTTTCTACACCTGGGAGGAAGCCCAGGAGATCTGCCCGGACGGATGGCGCCTGCCCACCGCCCAGGAGTTTGACGAAGACCTGGGCAAAATGGCTGGAGACATCATGGTGAAAGCCCGCTTTCTGGGCGAGCAAATGTGGCCCTACTGGCCGGACGTGA
>DEKS01000041.1:43341-50431 GCA_002354005.1 Bacteroidales bacterium UBA2716 | reverse complement strand
GGCTACAAGGAATACGCCGCCTGGTGGACCAGCGATACCATTAAGGAAGGAGAAGACAACCTGGGTGTTTACCGCTACATTTACTGCGAAGATCCGGATATCAAAAAAGGCAAGGGAAGCAAACAGTCCCTCGCCCTCAGTGTACGCTGCGTGAAAGAGTAATTACCGCAGGTCCGTTACGACATAGTCACCGGAAAGCGATTTTTCGTCCAGCGAGAAATCGCTTTTTCCTTTGGGGTCCATGTACACGATGTCTGTCAAGAGGAAACGTGCCCGCGTATCGGTGTCCAAGGTGAGCGTAACATCCAGAAAAGCGGCCCCGGAAGCGTTGACATGCATTTTGTCCATGTAATCCTTGTACGCGCCCACAAACAGGGCCGGATTGGTGAAAAGGTCCTCTTTCTCAACAGTTTCTATCACCAGCTCCTTGGCTTCCCGGTCCAGCGACCAACGGGTGCTGCCATTGCTGACTACCTCCAGCCCCAGGCCTTCCAGGATATAGGCGTTGCCTTCCAGCGTAACGTCACCGTCCGTAACTGGGCTGAAATCCGCACCATTTTTTGCAAGCGAGTAAGTATAGTGGAACGTGACCCGGTGCCCCTGCACCTTGTCCAGTAAAGGAATGCTGCCCTGCGCCCAGGCGCCAAGGCAGCACATTCCACAAACGATGAGACTAAGAAGTTTTTTCATTGTTCCGGGTTCATGAAGTGCTGCAGGACCTCGTCCAGCTCTGCCATATCCTTCACCAGAACCTCACGCGGCTTGGAGCCGTTCTGCGGGCCCACAATACCGGCGGCTTCCAGCTGGTCCATTACACGTCCTGCTTTTGCATAACCCATGCCAAGCTTGCGCTGCAGGTCCGAGGTGGAGCCGCGCTGGTTGAGCACCACGGTGCGGGCGGCTTCCTCGAAGCGGTCGTCCAGCTTGTTCATATCCACCATTCCGCCACCGCCCTCTTCTCCTTCCGCAGCCGGAGGTTCCGGCAGGTAATAGGGCGTATTGTAGCTCTTCTGGTAACCGGTTTGCTCTGCAATGGCGTTGGTCAGGTTCACAATTTCGTCGTTGCCGATGAAGGCGCACTGCACACGCTCCATGTCTATACCGGTGTACAGGAGCATATCGCCGCGGCCAATCAGTTTGTCTGCGCCCGGCTGGTCCAGGATGGTGGAAGAGTCGATGCGGGAGGTAACGCGGAACGCGATACGCATGGGGAAGTTGGCCTTGATAAGACCGGTAATGACGTCTACTGTAGGGCGCTGGGTGGCCAGGATGCAGTGCAGACCGGCCGCACGGCCTTTCTGGGCCAGACGGATAACCGAGGTGGTAATCATGCGGGCCTGGGCCTTGGCTTCTGGCGTACCGCCGCCGGCCATGGTGAGGTCTGCGTACTCATCGATGATCACCACAATGTACGGCATGAAATGGTGACCTTCGTCGGCGCGAAGGTGATGGTCTTTCCACTTGCTGTTGTACAGTTTGATATTGTTCACATAGGCCTTGGACAGGAGCTCATAGCGGGCATCCATTTCCACGCACAGGGAATTGAGGATGGCGGCGGCGTCCTTGGCGTTTTTGACGATGGCTTTGTCTGCCTCTTCCTGCTCGCTGGCGGCGTTGGGCAGCACGGCCAGGTAATGGTGCAGCAGATGGCCGTAGGAGGAGAACTCCACCATCTTGGGGTCTACGAACACGAATTTAAGTTCCGACGGGTGCTTGGAATACAGCAGCGAAGCCACAATCACGTTCAGGCCCACGGATTTACCCTGTTTGGTAGCACCGGCCACCAGAAGGTGCGGGGCGTCGGCCAGATCGAACACTTTCACCTGCTGGGAAATGGTGTAACCGATGGCGACCGGCAGTTCTGCCTTGCTGTCACGGAAGGCCGCATCGTTCAGAAGGGCCTTGAGCGGCACGATGGACGATTTGTCATTGGCCACCTCAATGCCCACGGAGTCCGACAGGGTGGTGATACGGACGCCCTTGGCGTTGAGAGAGATGCCGATATCTTCCTGGAGCTGCTTAATGGCGGAAATTTTAACGCCGGGGGCCGGATATACCTTATACAGCGTAACGGTGGGGCCTACCACAGCCGTTACATCGCGCACCTGGATTTTGTAGCTGGCCAGGGTTGCGCGGATCTTGTTGTTGTTGCGGCTGAGTTCATCCTGCGAGACCTCATGACGGGCGCTGGTATAGTCCCCCAGAATGTCCAGCGAAGGCGTTTTGTACTTGGGCAGGCCATCCGGCGGGTCCAGGCGGTTGTCGATGGGCTTTAACGGTTCCTTCACCTCCTGCTCCAGGGTGTCGTCCGTAACTACGTTCAGGCCGGACTCTCCCTCCTCCTGTGCCGATTCTTCTACGGGCACTTCCTCCGCCGCGGCATCCTCTGCTTCCTTTTCCGGCTTGGGGGTACGTTTGAACAGGCTCCGGCGGGGTTTCTTTTCCTCTACAGGGGCGGCATCTGTGGTCTCAGTGGTAACAAAGGACAGCGCCGGGGCAGGCTCTGCAGTGGGAGCCGTATCCGTGGCCGCCACTTCCGGTTCTGCCATAGAAGCCTCTTCCCCCTCTCCGGCAGCGGGACGTTTTCCCATCAGAAGCGCGGCAAAACGGGCGCTCATGCAATAGAACCAGAAAGCGAGGAGACCAAGCAGAATGACACAAGTAATGATTTCTCCCAGCTTGGAAACCAACAGGCCCACCACAGTAGCGCCGGCACGCCCCCCAAGACCGCCGATGAAGGCGTATTCCCACTGGGTGAGCATTCCCACCATGGCCAGTATCCAGGAAAGGATGAAGGTGAGCGAAAAGCAGCCATAAAACCACTTTTTGAGGCGGATGGGGCTCTCCTTCCACAGGAGCTTTACGCACCAGGCCATCAGGAAAGCCAGGATGCAGAAAGCGGCCAGGCCAAAACTCTCCGTTACCAGGAAATGGCCCAGGGAAAGGCCGGAGGATGCCGCCGCATTCTGGATGGCAGGGTCTGCCGCCGTGAGCGCGCTCTGGTCCTGTTTCCAGGTGAACAGATAGGAAATCACCGACACGGCTACCGTGAGGGTGAGAATAAGCACAAGGAAGATACCCGCATAGCGGATACCTGTCTGTTTGCGTTCCGAAAGGCCGTTCCAGTACTTGGTGACAGGATTCATTTCTTCTTGTTTTTGCTGCGATAGTTCCGGTTGAACTTGCCGCCCTTGTTGTTCTGGAAGCCCAGATTCATGCCGGGCCTGTTGAAGGAAGCATCGGCCGATATTTTGGTAAGTTCCATTCCTTCAGGCACTTTTACCTTGCCGCCAGAGAGGCGCTCAATGTCCTGGAAGATGGTTTCATCGGCCACCGTATCCTTGTTCCAGATAAGATACTGCTGGCGCATATAGATGGCCAGGGACCTAATCATGGCAGTTTTCACCTCCCCTTCCGGTTCGCTGGCAATGAGGTCCAGGATGCTCTCGATGTTGCGGCCGTAATGACGGGCGCGGATGGGCTTGGTGTTCAGAGGAATGGGGTCCGGTTTGCTATTCACGAACTCCGGTACCGGAGCGGGATACGGGGAATCGATATCCAGATCGTATCCGGCAATCATATACAGATGGTCCCAGAGCTTCTGGGCCCAGTTTTCCTGCTGATGCACCTGCGGATTCAGGCTTTCCATGACCTTGACAACGGCCTGGGCCTGCTCCGTGCGCTTGGCACGATCCGGGATTTGTTTGAGTTGTTCTACCATCTGGAGCACATTGCGACCGTATTCCGGCATTTGCAACTTCTCCACTTCTGTATTGTAATAAAGCTTTATGGTGTTTTCACTTGCTTCCATAGACGCACATTCTCTAATTAACCGACCACAAAGATAGTGAAATTATCGTCTAAATACCAAAGGTATCCGCTAACTTTTTCGTAGCCCAGCTTCTTGTATAACTGCATATAACGCTGTACCTGCCGGACGTAACTATCCTTTTGTGTGCCAAATTTATAATCGATGACTTCCACCGAGCCGTCGGCCTTGCACACAACGCGGTCCGGGCGGTATTCCCGGCCGTCCGGATCCAGGATGGCCGCCTCCCTCCAGACGCGGTTCCCGGGAGCGAACCAGGCTTTATCCTCCACGCTGCGCAGCCGCTCCTGCAGGAAAGAGAGCGTAGCCGCCTGCTCCCGCAAGGGAAGTTCCCCGTCCTGCACCGCCGCCGCAACCGCCGACAGGAGGTCTGCGGCCGTGTCCATGCGGGCCAGGATACCGTGCAGCACATTGCCGCGGATACGGCGGCTGGCTTCCATGCCCGTGCTGCCGTCGGCACCAAAATAGTCTGCCGCTTCCGGGCTCACTTTCAGGCGTTTACCGCTATTTGCCGGGTACGACGGATAGCCCATGCGGAGCTGTCCTGCACCTTCCTCTTCCCGCTTGAGCGAGCCCAGCGGATAGGGCTTCCCGGCATCAAACGTACTGCCCCCCACAAACGCGTACAGCAGCTGCGACAGATTCTTCCAGCCATCGGACTTTTGCGGCGGCGGGGAGGCAATCACCTTGAGGCCGTATTTGGCACGGGTAAGCGCCACATAAAAGACATTGATATTGTCGATGGCTTCCAGCCGGCGCTCCCGCTGATAGTCCGCCTCAAAGAGGGAATCGGCGGAACGCTCGTCCAGGTTTACCCGGTACACGCCGTCCGCATCCTTGGCCAGCGCCGTGCCCTCCACCGCCGGCTTGCACCAATAGGAAGAGGCTTTGTACAGCGTTACTTTTTCTGCAAAAGGCACAATCACAAAGGGAAATTCCAGGCCTTTGGACTTGTGGATGGTCATTACGCGCACCGAATGGCCGCTTTGGGGCGATGCAATCTTGGGGTTGGCCTCTTCCCAGCTGCGCAGGAAGGCGTTCAGGTTGTTGCCGCCGGTGGCTGTCCAGTCCTGCAGATAATCCATAAACGACTGGATATAAGGGATTTCTGCATCAAAAGTTTCCGGGGCCGATGCCTGCAAGTCCCTTAGCAGGCCCTCCGCCAAATCCGGCAGCGAATGGTAATGCTGAGGGATTTGCACATCCATGGACCGGGCCAGATACCCGGCCACGGTGGGACGCTCCGTTTCCACGGGCGCGTCCAGGAGCGAGAGCTGGGACACCAGGCGTCGCACGGTGACGGAGGTTTTTACAAAGAGGGAATCGTCCGAAACTACCGGGATGCCGTTTTCCACCAAAAGGGCCGCCACCGCAGCGCCTTCTGCGTTGCCGCGCACCAGGATGGCCACATCTTCCCACTCCCCACCCCGTTCTTTGACTTGCTCAAGCGTTTGCAGGATTTCGTCCATCTGATCCTGGACGAAACGCACTTCCACCGAGCCCGGCTCCGGGTCCGGAAAACAGGGCTGCTGGGCAACATCGGCATAGAGTTCCTGCAGGTTCAGCTGCGCTGCCGCGTACGTAAAAAAGTCATTGTTAAACGTGACGATGGCTTTGCAGGTGCGGAAGTTTTTGTCCAGGTTGGCCTTTTGCACCTGCGCGAGTTCCTGCTCCAGGCGGCTGCCAAGCAGGGTCCAGTCTCCCCCGCGCCAGCGGTAGATGCTCTGTTTGACATCGCCCACCACCAGCGAGTCATAGCCGCTGCTGTTGCTGTTTTGCAACAGCGGACGGAAGTTTTCCCACTGGATATCCGCCGTGTCCTGGAATTCGTCCAGGAGAAAGTCTTCGTACCGCACGCCCAGTTTCTCGTAGATGAACGGGGTGTCCGTTCCGTCGATGATGCCCCGGAGAATGGTGTTACTGTCATCAATAGACAGCACGTTTTTCTCTTTTTGGATGTCCGTGAGGGCGGTGCGAAGTTCGCTCACAACGCCCAGGCCATAGAGCTGGCCCAGAATCGTTTGCGCCGTAACGTAAACCTTATAAGGCTGCCCCCACAAGGACAGGAACGCCTGTAATGGTTCATCCAGAAGGCCCTCTACCCGCTGCCGCAGGGCTTGCTTGCTTTTGGCAAACCACAACTCCGGGTCCGGCGCTTTGGACAGGAAACTGTCTGTGGGCTTTTTGATGGGAGCTTTGGGATCCAGATAATTGTACAGGGCTTTGAGAAAGCCGCGGTTACTCTCCTCCGGCGGAACGGACGCCTGCTGCAGCACATCCAGGCAGGCCTGGGCGGCCTCTGAGAGCTGTTTGAGGAAGGTCGATATTACTTCCCGGCAGGTAGTGCGGAGTGCTTCCAGTTTTTCCCGCGGGAAGTTCCCCTCCCCTTCCGGCAGGCTTTGCAGGCTTTTGGCGACCTCCTCCAGGCGGCCCTCCAGCGAGAATTTGCCGCGCTGCTCCAAGTCTTCCTGGACGCTGCGGGTGAGCCATTCCAGCAGGGTGCGGTCGCTTTCCGAGAGATTGTCCAGTACGCGGTCCACCCCTTCCTGCACCAATGCATCCCGGTCCAGCTGGACCTGATAGGTGGAGAACTGGCCGATCTCCCGCGAGAACGCGCGCAGGGTTTGCTGGAAGAAACGGTCAATCGTGGATACCGCAAAGGCGGAATAGTCGTGCAGGATGCCCGTGAGCTGCTGCTGCGCCCGCTTTTGCAGGCTGGGCTTGTCCAGCTTGAGTTCTTGCACAAAATAGTCCTTGTAGGGAGAAGCCTCCGGATTACTGGCCAGCACGTAGAGTTCCTGCAGGATACGGCGTTTCATCTCGTCCGTGGCCTTGTTGGTGAACGTTACGGCCAGCACGTGCCTGTATGCATCCGGTTTCTCATTCTGCAGAATGAGCCGGATATATTCCCTTGCCAGGTTGTATGTTTTGCCGGAACCCGCCGACGCTTTCAGAATCTTGATCATACTCTTACAAAGGTATGTATTTTCCGGCTCTGGTGCAACAAAAAAAAGACGCCCGTTTTGGACGTCTTTTTTGGTGCGCTCTTAGGGACTCGAACCCTAGACCCGCTGATTAAGAGTCAGCTGCTCTACCAGCTGAGCTAAGAGCGCATTCAGACTGGTGTTTTGTCTTTTGTGACCCGTTCGGGGCTCGAACCCGAGACCCCAACATTAAAAGTGTTGTGCTCTACCAACTGAGCTAACGAGTCTCCTGTTTTGCGATTTCCCGTAAACGGGATTGCAAAGGTAGTAACTTTTT
>DEKS01000041.1:38016-43269 GCA_002354005.1 Bacteroidales bacterium UBA2716 | reverse complement strand
CGGCACACCAACAGGCGGTCTTTGGACTGCGCAACAATGTATCCGTCAAGGCCTTCTACCACTACAGTCTTCTCCCCTGCCGTGTGCACAAAGCAGTTTCGGCAGTCGAACAGGCGTACGTCCGGACCGATCACCGTATTGCCGTCCTCGTCCGGGGTAAGGTGGGTCATGATGCTTCCCCAGCTGCCAAGGTCGCTCCAGGCCAGGTCTTCCGCAATCACATAGATGCGCGGACTCTTTTCCATCACGGCATAGTCGATGGAGATTTTCTCGCAGGTGGGGAACAGGCGGCGGAGTTCTTCCTGCTCCCTGGGAGTGAAGAACGCCGGTTTCAGTTCATCCATGACAGCGGCGATTTGCGGCGCATAGGCACGGAGTTCCGCCACAATGGTGTTCACATTCCACACAAAGATGCCGGCGTTCCAGAAATAGTGGCCATCCTCCAGATACTGAATGGCCGTATCCAGGTCCGGCTTTTCCTTGAATTCGCTCACCTTAACCAACTGACCATGAAGCGCTTCCGTAGCGTGGATATAGCCATAGCCGGTCTCCGGACGGGTGGGAGCAATGCCCACGGTGACAATGGCGTCCCGCTCTGCGGTAAACTCCAGGGCTTTGGAAATTACCTCCGTAAAGGCCTCGGTTTTGAGCACGAGGGCATCGGCCGGAGTAACCACAATATTGGCCTCAGGGTCCTGCTGCTGGATTTTCCAGGAGGCATACGCAATGCAGGGCGCGGTGTTACGTCCTTCCGGCTCTGCCAGAATCTGGCTTTCCGGGATGTCCGGAAGCTGCTGCTTTACCAGCGGGACATACTTCTCCCCCGTTACCACCCAGAAATGCTGCGGCTGGCAAACGGGCGCAAACCGGTCCACGGTGAGCTGGAGCAAACTGCGCCCAACTCCCAGTACATCAATAAACTGCTTGGGAACGTCCGGCGTGGACAGCGGCCAAAGCCTGCTGCCAATTCCCCCGGCCATAATAACTACGTGTGTGTGCATCGTTTCAGTGTTAGGGTTACAAAGATACAAAAATTCACGGAACTTCCTACTATAAAGGCCTGCCTGCTTCCCATCCATTCCCGCCCTCCCACATGCCTGTTACGTAACATCCTATAACACTGCTTCTTAACCAACTGGACGGGGTCCGCTTGGGCCCCCGTCCAATGTACTAATGCGCTGTTCGATAGGTTGTTATGCAACACGGGCACATCGTAAGAACTTGTAAACCTGCCTGGCGGTTGCGGCCGTGTTGTCTTTCAGAAACAGGAATAACTGTTTCCTTTTGTCCTCCGGCCAGGCCAGGAAGTCGTGGATATCGGCACGACACACATGCGCCTGAATCAGGCTGGACATATGCCCATAGACCTTGTCATCCCACCCTACAAACTCTTCATGTATTTCATATTCGGTTCCCTTGCTTGCATGCATAGCTTCCAGCATGGTCTGATAGTCTCCAAAATATGCGATTGCTGCATCGAAGTCTATATATTGGTATTCCGTGATGATATAGTCAGCAATTTGGTTCTTCTCTTCAGAAGATAATTTAGCAGTAAGCCGCTGGAGAGCAGCGTAGTTCATAGGCAATTCCGCTTTTCTGAACGCCTGTATTTCACGAACCGCCTGCCTCATGGCATGGGAGGCGTGTCCCAGTCGTAATTTTTCCGAAAAAGGATGCCGGCATTGCGAATAAGGCAAGAAGGCCCATCTGTACGACTCCGCCTGGGCGGAAAGTTTTCTCTCCGGACCATTATTTCCAAGGTAAATCAAGTTGGAGCGAACATCTTTACAACCCAACTTTGGCGCACTTCCAAAAGGGCAGAAAAGCGGAGCGTTCCGATGGCATAACACATTGTGCGCCCGTGCAAAGTGGCTGGTATAGTCCTGAACAAAGGCTTCTAATTCAGTTTTCTGTTCCGCAACGACACTCCCATGCAAATGATCCGGCATTAAAACTTGTGACAAAACCTTCACGGCATGCCTGCGTGAAGCTACACTAATGTGGGTAAAACACACCAGATAGTCACTTACCGAGTAAAAAATCAGTTCTCCATTAATGGTTTTCTGGTAACAGTGATTCACGGCTCCTGCTACAAATCTTCTCTTTTCTTTCATAGCTTACCCCGGCAGGAATTTAGCTGCCAGGTATAAAGGTAGAATGATGTCTTGAGAAAAGGAAGAATCGTAAAAAAACATTCTGAAAAAATTCACGTTTTTTAAGATTCAGCTGTTCTCCCCCATCATTTTGGAGGAGAATGTACCGGCCCTGGCGTATTCCCGAGACAGAACAGGCACGCCTGCCCCCTTCCAGTCGCGAAAAATAACGCTTTGCGTGGCCTGTTACATAACTCGCTGAGTATGCGCCGATTAAGTGATTGGACGGGTTCCCAAGCGGATCCCGTCTGGTTTGTTAATGCGCTGTGTTATAAGTTGTTATGTAACACGGGGCGCAGATATAAGGCTGCGTTCAGGAGCATTGGTGGTGCATAGGTGCCTGTGACGCATATGCGCAGATGCGAACTTGTGCAACTGGGCACGGGAAGAATCCGTTTATAGCCTATGGTGGTTCCTTCTGTCAGCACAGTCCAGTTTCCGTTTTTTTCCGTTTCCACCTGGAAGGAGAAGACGCGCTGCCCAAGCGAGATATCTTCCTGCAACTCTATCAGATTAAAGGTCACGGCTTGGGGCAGATTGAGTTCCAGGGTATTCCCCCTCAAGCGCTGCCGGCTGCCCTGAGCCAGGTTGTTCCCGAACACCCGTTCCCGCAGAGCGCGGAATTCCATCAGACGCAGGGAATCGGCCGAAGGAATGCGCCCGCGCGTATCGGCAGGAACGTTTAACAGCAGAACGGAATTCCGTCCGACGCTGGTGAGCCAAATGTCCAATAACGCGTCTGCTGTCTTTAGCTGGGCCGTTTCCGATTCCCTCCAAAACCAGCCCGGACGGATGGAAACGTCTGTTTCTACGGGCACCCACGCCGCTCCGTGAACGTTGCCACGCTGAAGCGTATCGATGGGCGGAGCACCGGCACCGGGGGTAAAACCCTCGGTGTCCAGACGGCTCCAGGCTGTCTGGGAGGCACGTCCCTGCTCATTGCCCACCCATCGGCTCCCGGGGCCAATATCGCTGAACAGGATTGTTTGGGGACTCAGCTGCTGAATAGTCCCGAAGAAACGCGGCCAGTCGTATGCCTGCCGTTTGCCTGTAGGGCCTTCTCCGCAGGCACCATCGAACCAATGTTCAAAGATAGGGCCGTATCGGCCATCATGGATTTCCTGAAGAGCGGCCACATATGCGTCATTGTACGCGGGCGTACCGTATAGAGGATGATTCCGGTCCCAGGGCGAAAGATATACGCCAAAGTTCAGTCCATACTCCCGGCAGGCATCCGACAACTCTTTGAGGACATCGCCCTGCCCGCCTCGCCAGCTACTTTGCGCCACCGTGTGCGTGCTGGTCCGGGATGGCCAGAGGCAAAAGCCGTCGTGGTGTTTGGCCGTGACGATAATGCCTTTCATGCCGGCGTTCTGCGCCGTAGCGGCCCATTGTCGGCAGTCCAGTTCCGTGGGATTGAACAGGTCTTCCGGCTCCGTCCCACTGCCCCATTCGGCCCCGCTGAAGGTGTTGGGGCCAAAGTGAACGAACATGTTATATTCCATTTGCTGCCAACGCAACTGCGCTTCTGTGGGCACAGGCCCGTACGGCTTGGGCTGGCACGAGAGCGCAAACAGAAGCAAGAGTATGAGAGGGCGGATTTGCATTTGCACAAAGATACTGCTTTTTTCGCAGAGTTTACATAGTATGGCCTGTTACGTAACATCCTATAACACTGCTTCTTAACCAACTGGACGGGGCCCGCTTGGGACCCCGTCCAATCATTTAATCGGCGCATACTCAGCGAGTTATGTAACAGGCACGTAAAGCGCTACTTTTCCGACTGGAACTCCAGCAGGTCTCCCGGCTGGCAGTCCAACGCTTTGCAGAGGCTTTCCAGGGTGGACAATCGCACGGCTTTTGCCTTGCCGCACTTCAGGATGGAGAGGTTGGCCGGCGTGATGCCCACTTTCTGTGCCAGCTCGCCGGAGGACATTTTCCGGCGGGCCAGCATGACATCGATATTGGTGATGATGGGCATAAGCGCTTACTCCTGAGCCACTTGCTCCTCCGGTTTCCCCTTCAGGTACGACGGCAGTTCCATGCCGGCCATCTTGAAGAGTTCGTCCAGCGGAGGTACGCTCTTCATCATCCCGGAAATGAAGTTGGAAGTGGCGGTTTTGCCGTCGGCGCCGTTGCCGGTATCCCAGACGGTTACCTTGTCGATGTTGATGCCCTTGACGGCCTCTACCTGGGTCTTGACCAGTTCAGGCAGTTTGTCTGCAATCATCATGAGCACAGCCTTCTGGGCGTCGCCTTCTGCGGCGGTTACCAGGTTCTTGAAACCATCGGCCTGCTTGGTGAGGATTTCCAGCATACCGCGGGCCTGGGCGTCCATCTTGGCGTAAATGGCATCGGCTTCACCCTTTGCCTTGCGGCGGATTTGCTCGGCTTCGGCCTCCGCCTCAATGATTTTCTTTTCTTTGTCAATCTCGGCGGCAACCACAATGTTGGCCTTCTGCGTGGCCTCCTCGCGGGCGGCACGGGCCAGTTCGGCGTCGCGCTCGCTCTGGTAGGCTTCTTCGAGGGCCTTGGCGGCCTGCACCTTTTCTGCAGCTACGGCCAGGCGGGTTGCTTCTGCCGTTTTCTGGCGGCGCAGGGCATCGGAATTGGCAATCTCGATCTTGGCGTTGTTTTCACCCTTCACGGCGTCGGCATCGGCGGCGGCCACGTTGATACGGGTGTCTTTATCGGCCATGGCCTTACCGGTTTCACCGTAGCGGTTTTGCTCCGCCACGCTCTTCTTGGCGTCGTTGATGGCTTTGGCGGCAGCTTCCTTACCCAGGGCCTCGATGTAGCCGGATTCGTCGCGGATATCGGTGACGTTCACGTTAATGAGGCGAAGGCCAATCTTGCGAAGTTCCGCTTCTACGTTGGTGGACACGTTGGCGAGGAATTTATCGCGGTCTGCGTTGATTTCCTCGATGTCCATGGTGGCAATCACCAGACGGAGCTGACCGAAGAGGATATCCGTGGCGATATTCTGGATGCTGTCTACGCTCAGGCCCAGCAGGCGCTCGGCGGCGTTGGTCATGCTTTCCGGCTCGGTGGAGATACCCACGGTAAAGCGGCAGGGCACGTCCACGCGGATGTTCTGCTT
>DEKS01000041.1:28065-37951 GCA_002354005.1 Bacteroidales bacterium UBA2716 | reverse complement strand
ACAGGCCAGATGAAGGCGGCGCCGCCATGGACACACTTGGCCGAGGCCATGCGGCCGGTTTTACCGTAGATAACCAGGATTTTGTCCGAGGGGCAGCGACGATAGCGCTTGAGGATGGCCGCGAGGGTTACGAACAGCACGGCCGCCAGAATGAGAATCAGGGTTAGTGTAGGCATAATTTATACGGTATAAGAGTTAATTTCTTCTACTAAAACGGTATTGGCGTCCAGGGCGTCCACGACGCGGATGGGGGTGCCGGTCTTGAGGGCTTCTTCGCTCTCGGTGAGGGCGTCGTACTCGCGCACGCTACCGGCAATGGTGATTTGTACCTTACCGGCGCCGCCGCGTGCGGCCGGGATGGGAAGGTACACCTTTCCCTCGCAGCCTGCAGCCTGCTTTTGCACATTGATGTTGCCGCTCTGCTGCATGGAAGAGAGCCATTTGAACAGGTACATCACGGCCGCCACCAGCGCAACGCCAATGAGGGCCGATACCAGGATGAGCAGGGCGGTGGAAGGAATGCTGTCCTGCAGCAGGATGGCGCTCCAGCCAAAGCCCAGGCAGAAGTTCACAAAGTTGCGGAACGTGTACAGGTTGGAGCCCCCCTCTATATTAGAAAGGTCTCCGCCGTCCATGCCGGTGTCGATGTCCGTGTCGAAGTCTGCGTCGGCATCGGCCCCGATGAAGGTGAGGATGCTCTGGATGACAAACAGGACAGACGCGACCAGCGTAACGGTCCACAGAATTTTCATCATTAGGCTGAGTCCAGCCCACCAAGTAGCAATCATAAGGCTTTTGTGTTTGGTTTGTATGGCAAATATAATAAATAATTATCGAATTGCAATAAAAATTTAAAAAATTTGTACGCTGGTCTTATTACCCAGTTCTTTCCGACAGATGTGCCGTGTTACATAACTCGCTGAGTATGCGCCGATTAAACGATTGGACGGGGTCCCAAGCGGGCCCCGTCCATTGTGCTAAATCACTGATAGATAACGAGTTGTACAACACACAACAAACGCTACATTGCCTCCCCGAAGAATTTCAGGTGAAGCGGAAGCACCCAGGTCCAGTAGGTCCAGGTGTGGGCTTCCGGAGAATAGAGTTCCACATAGCTCAGGCCAGAGGTCTTGAGCGCAGCGGCGAACTCCTCCGTGGCGGGCAGGAATTTGTCCTGGAGGCCGCAGGAAACCACGATGAGCTTAGGTGCATCGGCACAGATTTCCCTTACGCGGCCCAGGCGGTTGACGGCCGACTGCGCCGCCACCACCGGGTCCTCAATGTCCTCCACGCCCAGGATGGCGGGGATCAGCTGCTTGGAACCGCCGGAATGGTGCAGGGCCAGGATACCGCTCATGGAGCCGGCGCCGCGGAAGCGTTCCGGATGGTCCAGGAACAGGTTCATGGCGCCGTGACCGCCCATGGACAGACCGTCAATGAAGGTCTTCTCCGGCGAAAAGCCGTAGCGAGCGTCCAGGGTGGGCCAGCACTCCTCCCAGAAGAAGGTGCGCCACTGCATGTTTTCCGCTTTGGCGTCGTTCAGGTACCAGCTCTTGTAGAAGCCGTCCGGGCAGATAATGCGGAAACCGGTGGCATCGCACACGGCCTGCAGGTCCATGTGACGGCTCCAGTCTGCATAACAGCCACTGTAGCCGTGCAGGAGGAACAGCGTGGGAAGTTCCCGCGCCATGATTTGGGAGGCCGGAGAGAACACCAGCACGGAGTCTGTGCAGTGCAGGTTCTTCGAAGGAAAAACCACCAGTTCCTGGGATTTTAGGGGCAGCAGCCCAGCCAGGAGGGCCACTGCCAGTGCATACAATCGTCTCATATCGTTAATAGCCGAAGATTTCTTCCAGGGACACCTGCTTCACGGGACCCAGGGTTCTGAGGAAGTCCATATCCAGGTCTTTGGTGTCGCCCAGAATGGCATAATGATAGGTACGGCCCTTGATCCACTTGGCGTGGGTGGCGCGGAGGTCATCCATCGTGAGGGCATCCACCTTCTCAAAGATTTGCTTCTCACGCGGCTCGCTCAGGCCCAGCTCTTTGGCAGCCAGATAGCTGTAAAGGACACGCTCCCCTTTCACGCGCTGGGTACGGAGCTTACCCAGAATGGCAGCCTTGGCGATTTCCAGGTTCTCGGGTGCCTCCGGCAGGGTTTCAATAATCTCATCGAAGCCTTCGCAGGCCTTTTTGAGTTTGTCGTTCTGCGAGGCAATGTAGGCCCGGAAGGAATAGGTATCCCCCGCAAAGGTAGGATCTGACAGGCGGGCGCCGGCGCCATAGGCCAGAGCACGGGATTCGCGCATTTCCTGGAACACGATGGCGTTCATGCCGCCGCCGTAGTACTCGTTAAAGAGTTCAATGGCAGGGTCTTCCGCCAGGTCCAGCGTCTCTCCCCTGTCCGAATACTGCACGTAGTTGAACTGACGGGCATCGTAATGGGCCACAATCACCTCCTTGGACGGGGTGAGCTGCTTGACGGCGTGCGTCTTCACCAGCGGCTGCAGGTCTGTGACCGGATGCACCTTAGACAGCATTTCCTTCACCTCTTCCAGCGAAGCGGGACCATAATAGAGGATGGTGTGCTGCTTGCCCAGCAGGCTTTCGCCCGAAGCGAGCACCTGGGCCGATGTCAGGGCCTGGAGCTGCCCATTGTTGAGCGTTCCGGCCTTGATATACTCGGGGCCATAGGTCAGGTACTGCTGCAAGGCGCTGCTGCAGGCGCGCTGGTTTTTCTTGGCATCGGCCCGGCCGCGCAGGAGGTCTGCCTTCAGTTCTGCCAGCACGGACTCGTCCGGCTGCGCGTGACGAAGCTGATACTCATAGGTTTCCAGGGCATCGGAGAGGTTTTCGCTTAGGCCCGTAACAGAGATGACGGTGGTGTTGCCGCCCACACGGAAGGCCTGCGAACAAGCGAGGCTGTACATGCGCGTGGAGAAAGCATCCAGGCTGTATTTGTCCGAGCCCAGGTAGCCCAGATAGTCCGAGGTAACCTCCAGCACAGGGTCGTTGTCCGAGCCGCAGTCGTAGCGGAAACTCAGCGAGGCAATGTCGTTCTGCACATTCTTCTTGTACAGCAGCGGCAGGCCCTGGAAGTCGCTCACGGTCATGTCTTTTTCAAAGTCCACAAACACAGGGTCGATGGGAGCCGGCTCACTGGCGGCGATGGCTGCCAGGAAGGCGCTCTGCTTGTCCCGGTTGGTGGCGATGGGGGTAATCTTGGGGGCGTCAATCTTCTTGATGCTCTTGTCCTCGCCCAGGTGCTTGAACACCACGGCGTAGCTTTCCGGCTTCAGGTACTCATTGGCCCAGGCCACGACATCGGCCTTGGTGATTTTGGCGATGCGGTCCAGCCGGCCCACTTCCCACTCCCAGGAAGTGCCGTTGATGAACGAATTCATGAACTGGGATACGCGGGAACGGTTGGAAACCAGTCCCTGCATGTGCTGCAGTTTGTAATTGGCCTTGGCGGCCTCTACCAGTTCCTCGGGGAACTCTCCCTTACGCAGTTTTTCCACTTCTCCCAGCAGGAGGTCCAGCACCTGCTGGAGGGTCTGTCCTTCCTTGGGCATGGCCTCTGCCAGCATCAGACCCCAGTCTGAGCGGTTGTACGGGAAGATAAAGCCACCCAGGAAGGCCTGCGTGTTAACAAGGTCCAGATCTACCAGGCCGGCATTTCCGTTATACAGCACGGAGCTCACAATCTCTGACAGCTCGCTTTCCGGGAAACTTTCACCGGGGGTGCGCCAGCCCAGCATAACAAACTCTGCGTCAAAACCATACACATCCTTCACCTTGGGAGCGGTGATGGGTTCCTCTGCGGGGATGCTGCGCTCCGGGAGGGCAGGATTGGGTTTCCACGCGCCAAAGTATTTTTCGATGGTCTTCACCATCTGGTCCGGATCGAAGTCGCCGGAGAGGCAGATGGCCACGTTGTTGGGCACATAGTACGTATCTTTCTGATAGCGAATGGCTTTAAGCGACGGATTCTTCAGATGATCCTGCGTGCCGATTACCGTCTGCGTGCCATACGGATGGTGCACAAAGAGCATGCTGTCCAGCGCGTCGATGGCCTTTTCGCTGTCGTCCGTCAGGCCCATGTTCTTTTCCTCGTACACCGCCTCCAGTTCCGTGTGGAAACCGCGGAACACGCAGTTCATGAAACGATCGGCCTGGATTTTGGCCCAGTTTTCCACCTGGTTGGAGGGGATTTCCTCCACGTAGCAGGTGACATCGTTGCTGGTGAAGGCGTTGGAGCCTTCCGAACCGATGATGCTCATGAGTTTGTCGTATTCGTTGGGAATGGCAATTTTGGAGGCTTCCTGGCTCACGGCATCAATTTCGCGGTACAGGGCGTCGCGCTCCGCCGGGTCCGTAAGGGTGCGGTACACCTCATACAAGCTGTCGATTTGGGCCAGGTAAGGTTTCTCCGCCTCATAGTCCTGCGTACCAAACTGCTCCGTTCCCTTGAACATCATGTGCTCCAGGTAGTGGGCAAGGCCGGTATTGTCGGCCGGATCGTCCTTTCCGCCGGCATGCACGGCGATGTAGGTCTGGATGCGGGGCTCATCCTTATTGACGGTCATGTACACCTTGAGCCCGTTGTCAAGCGTGTAAATCTGGGCCTGCAGCGGGTCACCTTTTACGGTCTCGTACCGCGGACCGCAAGCCACGGCCGCCAGGGCCGCCAGCACAAAAAGGAAAATTTTTCTCATAGACTTATAGTTAATTACGAAATTACGCAGACATAAACTTTACAAAAATACACAAAAATCGTATCTTTGCACAATATTTCTCCTCCGATTTTTGGAATCGGAGGCCGTAGGCCGACAAAGTCCCTTCCCCGAGGGAAGGGATTTAGGGAAAGGGTAACGTGGGCGATTTAGGAGCGCCGGCTTGTGCGGGTATTGTGATGAGACTGAATAACAGATAAGATTTTTATATGAAGAATTTCGTAGAAGAACTCAGGTGGCGCGGCATGATCCAGGACATCATGCCCGGAACGGAAGAGAAACTGATGGAAGGCCCGCAGGCCGCGTACGTGGGCATTGAC
The DNA here is from genome assembly GCA_002354005.1 of Bacteroidales bacterium UBA2716. Classification (GTDB taxonomy): domain Bacteria; phylum Bacteroidota; class Bacteroidia; order Bacteroidales; family UBA932; genus Cryptobacteroides. The sequence continues at coordinate 32,895 of DEKS01000041.1, read as the reverse complement.
CCCACGGCGGATTCCCTGCACATTGGCCACCTGGTAAGCGTAATGATACTCAAGCATTTCCAGAGCTGCGGGCACAAGCCCTACGCCCTGGTGGGCGGTGCCACCGGCATGATCGGAGACCCTTCCATGAAAAGCGCCGAGCGCAACCTCCTGGACGAAGCCACCCTCAACCACAATGTGGCCTGCATCAAGGCCCAGCTCTCCCGCTTCCTGGATTTTGATTCGGATGCCCCCAACCGTGCAGAGCTGGTGAACAACTACGACTGGATGAAGGACTACAGCTTCATCAATTTCATCCGCGATATTGGCAAGCACATCACCGTCAACTACATGATGGCCAAGGATTCCGTGAAAAAGCGCCTTTCCCGCGACAGCTCGGAAGGCATGTCCTTCACCGAATTCAGCTACCAGCTCATGCAGGGCTATGACTTCTACTGGCTGTGGAAAAACAAGGGCTGCGTGCTGCAGCTGGGCGGTTCCGACCAATGGGGGAACATCACCACCGGTACGGAACTCATCCGCCGCATGGACGGCGGCACGGCCTTCGCCCTCACCTGCCCCCTCATCCGCAAGGCCGACGGCACCAAATTCGGCAAAACGGAAAAAGGCAACATCTGGCTGGATGCAGAGCGCACATCGCCCTACGAATTCTATCAGTTCTGGCTCAACGTGGCGGACGATGACGCAGAGCGCTACATCAAGATTTTCACCCTGCTGGACCGCCCCACCATCGAAAGCCTCATTGAGGAGCACCGCCAGGACCCCGGCCAGCGCAAGCTGCAGAAGGTCCTTGCCAAGGAGGTTACCATCATGTGCCACGGGCAGGAAGCCTACGACAACGCCGTAGCCGCCTCCCAGATGCTGTTCAGCGGCAACTCCGAGGCCCTTCGCAAACTGGACGAGAAAACCTTCCTGGCCGTGTTCGGGGACGTCCCTTCCTTTGACATCGACAAGGCCGACCTCCCGTGCAACATCCTGGACCTGCTGGCTGTAAAAACCGCCATCCTCCCCTCCAAAGGAGAGGCCCGCAAAATGGTGCAGGGGAACGGCATCGCCATCAATAAGGACAAAGTGACGGACATCAATGCCCTTGTCACGGAGGCCGATATCGTCAATGGCCATTACATCCTGGCCCAGAAAGGCAAGAAGAACTATTTCATTATCAAGATAAAATAATGGAAAAACCAGCAAGCACAAGGCAGCTTAAGGTTGCCCGTGAAATCCAGAAGGACCTGGCGGAGATTATTCGGGCCAAGGGCATGGCCACCTTTGGCGGCGCCCTGGTAACCGTGAGCGAGGTCCGCGTGAGCCCGGACCTGTCGGTAGCCAAAGTGTTCGTGAGCATCTTCCCCTCGGACAAGCAGCCCGCCGTCATGGAGTGGTTCCAGGAGAACAACAAAGCCCTTCGCGGGGAACTGGGGCACGTAGTGGCCAAGCAATTCCGCATTGTTCCGGAGCTCATTTTCCTGCTGGACACCACCCTGGATTACGCCGAGCATATTGAGGAATTACTGAAAAAGTGAGATACGCTCGGCCTTCGGCCTCGGTATGACAAAAGGTCTTGTCATTCCGAGCGAAGCGAGCGAATCTCAAACACTTATGAATACGCTGCCGCTCAGAATCGCCCTCCGCTACCTGTTTTCCCGGAAATCGTACCATGTCATTAACATGATTTCGGGAATCGGTGCTGCGGGTATGGCCATCGGGACGGCGGCGCTTGTTGTGATTCTTTCCGTCTTTAACGGCTTCGATTCGCTTGTCAGCCAATCGCTTACGGACGCCCATCCGGACCTCGTGATTAAACCGGCCACCGGAAAAGTCTTCCGGCCGGACAGCCTCTCGTGGCTGGTGGAGGAGCCCTCCATCGTCCGGCTTTCCAGCGTGCTGGAAGACCAAGCCTTCCTCTCCTGCGACGGAAAACAGGGGCTGGTGCTGGTAAAAGGCGTAGACCTGGCAGCCGAGGAAGAATCGCCCCTGAAAGCCCATATGATAGACGGCGTGTGGCAGCTCCACCGCGGAGACCGGGCCATGGCCGTTGCCGGAGCCGGACTGGCCGCCCAGCTGGGCCTCAATCCGCATTTTCTGGCTCCGCTGGAGCTCCACTACCCTTCCCGCACGGAGGCCATTTCGCTGGCCAATCCCGCCGCCTCGCTCCGCTCGGTGAAACTGGGCCTTGCCGGCGTACTGTCCGTCAGTTCGGAGCTGGACGCCAAGCTGCTGGTGGTTCCGATAGGCTCGGTCCGGGAACTGCTGGGGTATGAGAAGGAAGTATCGGCCCTGGAAATCTGGGCCGCGCCGGAACAGGCCCAAGCCTTGCAAAAGACCCTTCAGGAGCGCCTGGGACCTCATTTCCGCGTGCTGGACCGCTACCAGCAAAATGCGTCGGTGTACAAGATGATGCGCTACGAAAAACTGGCCATTTTCCTCATTCTTATCTTTGTGGTGCTCATCATCGCCTTCAATATTTACAGTTCGCTCAGGATGCTTGTCATCGAGAAAGAGGCCGATATCGCCACGCTGCGCAGCATGGGCGCTACGGACTCCCTGGTGCGCCGCATCTTCCGCCTGGAAGGCTGGCTGGTGTCCCTCGTGGGCATCGTCATCGGCCTGGTGCTGGGCGTCGCGCTGGTACTCCTGCAGCAACAGCTGGGCCTGGTGCCCATGCCAGGCAATTTCATTGTCGATGCCTACCCGGTGGTGCTCCGCGCCTCGGACCTCCTCTGGACCGTGGCCGGCGTTGCGCTTATCGGCTATCTGATGGCCCTTCTTCCCACACGAAAGATATGAGCAGTCATTCCCAGCATACCCCAACGCACGGGAAAGCCACTTTTCGTGCGCCAGGTCATGCAAACGCACAGGACGACGCACAAAAATGGAAGGTTTTGTGCGGGTGCCTATGCTTTCTTATCCTGGGTGGGCTGGATTTGTTGACGGGCGGTGGCATGAACCTCCCCTCGGGGGCCATTTTGTGGAAGTTGCGGCTGCCGCGCATGCTCACGGCGGTGGTGGCGGGGGCTGCACTGGCGCTCTCCGGGGCCCAGATGCAAGCCATTTTCCGCAATCCGCTGGCCGATCCTCACCTGATGGGCGTATCCGGCGGAGCGGGACTCGGAGCAGCCATAGCGGCACTGGCGATAAGCGGACTCAACGTCTGGGCCGGCGGAGTTACGCTGGTTTCCGCCGCCTTTGCAGGAGCCCTGCTCACGGGCCTTCTGATTGTAGCCGTTGCGGCGCGGACGGAGTCCACCACTACCCTGCTCCTTGTAGGCGTCATGCTGGGTTTTGTGCTCAGCGCCCTGAGTTCCATCTTGCAGTATTCGGCCGGAGAAGAGAGCCTCAAGCTGTTCTACAGCTGGATGGCGGGCAGTTTTTCCGGCGTTTCGTATACCGGCCTGGCCTTCATGGCCGTCCTGCTGCTGGTGGGGTTGGCGCTGGCCCTTTCCCAACTGAAAGCCCTGGATTTGATTCTTTTTGGCGATGCGTATGCCGCGTTCAGCGGAGCCTCGCTGCGAAGCCTGCGCTTCCGTGTCATGCTGGGCTGTGCGCTCACCACCGGTGCAGTTACCGCCTTCTGCGGACCGCTGGGCTTTGTGGGCATCGCTGCACCGCATCTGGTCCGGCGCGTGACGGGGACATCGGCCCACCGGACCGTTTTGCCCGGGAGTATGCTCGCCGGAGCCTGCCTCGCCCTTGCCGGGGACATCCTGGCCCACCTGGGCCGCACCCCGCTGCCGGTGGGCAGCACGCTGGCGCTCATTGGCATTCCGCTCATTCTGGCCCTGCTTTGGAGGAACCGCCTATGATACTGGACATCAAACATTTGCGCCTCGCCTACGGCGCACACGTTCTGGCTCCGGATGTCACTTTCCATCTGGAAGGCGGCGAATGCGTCCTCCTTGCCGGCGCCAACGGCTGCGGGAAAAGTACCTTACTAAGAACGTTAGCCTGCGAAGGGATGTATGCCGAAACCCTCCGCTTCGCTACGTCCCTCCCAGTGCGCAACGCGCCTGCCGGCGCGGCTGTGGGCCCCTCCCATTCATGTGGCCATGGGCGGCCACAGGTTCCGGCACACACACCTTCTCCGGCTAAATGTATTCTTATCCCTACGGGAATTCCCAAGGTGAAGGGATTTACGGTGGAGGCGTTTGTACGGACGGGGTGCTTTAAAGAGAGCGACTGGGCAGGAAGGCTGTCCGCAGAAACGGAACGGCGTATGCAGGGCGCGCTGGATTTGCTGGGACTCCGCCCGCAGGCCGGGCAGGATATTGCCACCCTCAGCGACGGCGAGTTCCAGAAGGCCTGCATCGCGGTGGGGCTCACCCGCCGGGCCGATGTTCTCCTGCTGGACGAGCCCACGGCCTTCCTGGACGTAGAGAACCGCGTAATGGTGCTGCGGACGCTGCGGAAAGTGGCGCAGGAGACCGGCATGGCCGTGCTCTTCTCCTCGCACGACCTCCACGACGCCCTGCAGGTAGTCCACCGCGTACTGGCCTTCACCCCTGCCGGCACCTTTATGGAATCGACACAAAAAAACCGCCGGGAGATACTCCAGGCGGCCTTTCCTACTTGTACTGGGTAGGAGAATCGAACTCCTATTGCGAGATTGAGAATCTCGAGTACTAACCGTTATACGAACCCAGCGGTTGGGAATGCAAAGGTACAATAATTTTTTTATTCTGCAAATTTTTATTTCAGGAACACGAAGAAAACCGCCATAATCATGCAGAAAAATGCCGCCAGGTGATTCCACTGCACCGGCTGTCCTTTAAACAGGAATGTAACGATTACCGTAAAGATGGTGAGCGAAATCACCTCCTGAATCACTTTGAG
>DEKS01000041.1:10273-27935 GCA_002354005.1 Bacteroidales bacterium UBA2716 | reverse complement strand
GCGAACGTCATGAACACGTTCGAGAAAATGAGCATAATAATGGTCCAGAAGCCTTGCATACTAAATTTGTATTTGGGGCGCAAAGTTACTAACTTTGCATGATTAAACAAACAACCTGAAAATGACTCTGATTAAATCCATTTCCGGCATTCGCGGAACCATCGGCGGCGCTCCCGGCGGAGCCCTTACCCCCGTTGACATTGTAAAATTCACGGCGGCCTATGCTGCCACCCTCCCCCAGCGCAAACCGCAGCCCAACGGCGAGCGCTACAAAATTGTGGTAGGCAAAGACGCCCGCATGTCCGGTGATATGGTAGAGCAGTTGGTTGTAGGCACCCTCATCGGCTGCGGAATAGACGTAGTCAAATGCGGTTTTGCCTCCACCCCCACCACGGAAATGGCCGTGCTGTTTGCCAAGGCGGACGGCGGCATCATCCTCACCGCCAGCCACAACCCGCGCCAGTGGAACGCCCTTAAGCTACTGAACGACAAAGGCGAATTCCTCACTGCAGTGGAAGGCCAGGCCGTGCTGGATCTTGCGGAGAAAGAAGACTTCAACTTTGCCGAGGTAGACCAGCTGGGCACCATCGAGGAAGAAGATTTCACGGACCAGCACCTGGATGCCGTCCTGGCCCTGCCGGCCGTGGACGTGGAAGCCATCAAGGCGGCGCACTTCACCGTGGTGGTAGACGCCATCAACTCGGTGGGCGGCATCATCATGCCGCGCCTCCTCAAACGCCTGGGCGTCAAGTGTATCGGCCTTAACTGCAACCCTACCGGAGACTTTGCGCACAACCCTGAGCCGCTGCCCGCCAACCTGGTGGACCTGTGCCAGACCGTCGTCAAGGAAAAGGCGGATTTGGGCGTTTCCGTGGACCCGGACGTGGACCGTCTGGCGTTCATCTGCGAGAACGGCGAGCCCTTCGTGGAAGAATATACGCTGGTTTCCGTGGCCGATTACCTGTGTGAAATCGCCGAGAAGGAAGGCAAGCCCATCGCCACGGTGAGCAACCTGAGCTCCACGCGTGCCCTTCGGGACGTGACGGAGAAGCACGGCGGAAAGTATTATGCATCGGCCGTGGGCGAAGTAAACGTGACCACCCTCATGCACAAGGTGGGCGCCCTGATCGGCGGCGAGGGCAACGGCGGCGTCATCTACCCGGCCATCCATGCCGGCCGCGACGCCATGGTAGGCGTAGCCCTGTTCCTGAGCAACCTGGCCCATAAAGGCCTCAAGGTGAGCGAACTCAAGAAGACCTATCCGCAGTATTTCATCGCCAAGAACAAGATCCAGCTCAGCGACAGCGCCCTTATCGACAAAATCCTGAGCGAACTCAAGCGCATCTACGCCAAGGAGAATATCAACGACATTGACGGCGTGAAGATTAACTTCGAGGCCAACAAGACCTGGGTGCACCTGCGCAAGTCCAACACGGAGCCCATCATCCGCATTTACTCGGAAGCCTCCACCATGGAAGCAGCGGAAGCCCTTGGCAATGAGGTAATTGCGGTAGCGAACAAAATCATAGGATAGTGTTCAGTTTCAGAACCACTCCGCTTCAGGACCAGCTGGACAAAGCCCTTCGGGAAGGCAAGGTTGGCTGCTTCTGCACGCAAAACTGCTGGGATACCGGCCGGGGCCGATGGATGTGGGACATCTTCCGGGAGCGCGGCAATCTGGTCACGGTGTTCAACCCGCGCGAGGCAGAACTCACGCCGGGCACCAACCATATCGTCTTTGAAAGCGACCAACTTGCGGCGCTGGACGCCGTTGTGGTGGAAATCCAGGACGTAGGCGTTCGGTACTTCAACTACACCAAGGACGTGATGCAGCTCATGGAGATGCTCAAACTCCTTGGGGACGATGCCCCTTCCTTATATATAGTAGACCACATCAATCCGTCCGGCCGCGTAGTGGAAGGTTCCATCCCGGCGGTCGCCGGGGAGATGTATGTTCCCAAAGTGGCGCATCGGCACGGCCTTACACTGGGAGAGCTGGTGAACCTGTACGCCAGCGAACTTGGTGCCAAGTTCCCCATCCACGTGATATCGGCCATGGCAACGGACGCCAACCGGCAGCTGATGCCCTGGACCATTGCGCCCGCAAGCGATATCCCGGGGCTGTTCAGCTCCTACCTGTACAGCGGCGGCGGCCTGTGGAACAACACCACCCTCACGCCCGGGATTGGCACGGCCAGGCCCTATGAATATATCGGTGCGCCGTTTGTGAAGCCGCTCCGGCCGGAGGAACTGCCCCAGGCACCAGGTGCCTTGCTGCGTCCGTGTTCCTTTACGCCGGCGGCGGGCCGATACGCCGGCGAGCGCTGTTTCGGCTTCCAGATTATGCTGCTGCCCGGGGAGCCCTACCACAGCCTCCTGCATACGCTGCACCTGATGCGCTGGTTCCGCGAGCATTATTCGGCCTTCGAATTCGAGCCGGCCTTCTGGACCAAACTGGCCGATCCCGTGCTGGAAGCCTACCTCAAGGAGGAGATTGGCTTTGACGTAGTGCAGGAGCACGTGAAACTGGAAGAGCAAAAATGGATTCGCAAGGCCAAACGCTACACGCTGTACGACGATGCGCCGTATCGGATGAAGTAAAAAGATTTGGAAATATCCTTCGGAATTACTATCTTTGCGGTCCAAAATTGTTAACAATTTAAGTTTTTACGTAAAATGAAGAAAGGAATTCATCCCGAAACCTACCGTCTTGTAGCTTTCAAGGATATGTCCAATGACACCGTCTTCGTCACCCGCAGCTGCGCTCCCTCCAAGGAGACCCTCACTGTGGAAGGCGTAGAGTACCCGCTGGTGAAGCTGGAAATTTCCAACACTTCCCACCCGTTCTACACGGGCAAGGTGAAGCTGGTGGACACCGCCGGTCGTGTGGATATGTTCTATCAGAGATACAAGAGCCGCAAAAAATAAATTTTGCAGCCACAAAGGTTCAGCAACCGGTTTTCCACAGTGGAAGGCCGGTTGTTTTTTTCTCCCCCTCTTAACATTTTTTCTCTATTCTCCAAATTCTGGCAAGGCTTGCCAAAATATGGAAATGGGCGGAAAGGGACGTAACTTGCCCAAAACTTTTAAAGAGCAACGTTATGAAAAGACAAAAATCCAACCGGCAACTGCTTTGGGAAGAAGCAACCGGACACTGCATCTACTGCGGACACCCTGTAAAACCGGAAGAAATGGAAGTGGATCACATTGAGCCCCTGAGCCTGGGCGGCAGCAACGGCATGGAGAACAAAGTATGCTCCTGTTCCCACTGCAATGCCGCCAAAGGCAACCAAACGCTGGAGGAGTTCCTCGGCAGCATGAGTCCCAAGGAGCGCAAGCGGTACAGCAATCGCGTGAATACCCTGGTGGAGCAAGGGAAAATGGACTGGGAAAAGGCCGATGTTCTGGACCCGTACACCAAACAGAACTGGGACAGCGACTGGGACAGTGAAGAAGATACTGACAGTTTGGCAGAAGAAGGGGGACTGGCAAGCATTTTGATAAACGTCTCTCTCGGAAATTTATATGCATTATGGCAGAGAAAGAGAAAAAGAAGAAAGATATAACCGAAGGGACTGACGGAAAGAAAATGGCAGCCCTGGAAGCCCGTGTAGAAGGGTTGAACGAGCAACTGGAAGAGGCAAAAGCGGCCGCGGAAGATGCCCGGAAAAAGGCCGATGACAGCAAAACGGACTACCTGCGCCTGATGGCAGAGTTTGACACCTTCCGCCGCCGCACGGCAGAGGAAAAACTGGCCCTGGTGAGCAGCGCCTCGGCCGACACCATCAAGGGGCTCCTCCCCATCCTGGACGACTGTGAGATTGCCCTGGCCAATCTGGAAAAGAGCACGGACAGCGACGCCGCAAAGGAAGGTACCCAGATGATTTTCAACAAGTTAACTGGCTACCTGAAAGGCAAGGGCCTGGAACGTATAGAGGCCAAAGGAGCAGCGTTTGATACGGAGCTCCATGAGGCAGTCACCACCTTCCCCGCCCCGTCAGAGGAGCTCAAGGGCAAAGTGATTGACGTAGTTCAAACCGGATACACCCTGGGTGGAAAAGTTCTCCGCTATGCAAAAGTGGTTGTAGGAGCATAACGCTATGGCAAACAAAAGAGACTACTATGAAGTTTTGGGCGTAGCCAAAACCGCCTCGGCCGACGAAATCAAATCGGCCTACCGGAAACTGGCCCTCAAATGGCACCCGGACCGTTGGGTAAATGGCTCGGATGCAGAGAAAAAAACCGCGGAAGAGAACTTCAAAGAAGCGGCAGAGGCCTATTCCGTCCTGAGCGACCCTGACAAACGTGCCAAATATGACAAGTTTGGCTTTGCTGCAGAACAGATGGGCGGCGGTGCCGGCGGGTTCGACTTTGGCGGCATGGATATCAACGATTTCCTGCGCAATATCTTCGGCGGCAGTTTTGGCTTCGATTTCGGAGGTTTTGGCGGCAGTGGCTTTGGCGGGTTCGGCGGCGGCGAAAGCCAGCCGCGCACCCTCCGCGGACGCGACATCCGCACCAGCGTCAAGCTCACGCTGGAAGAGATTGCCACCGGCTGCGACAAGGAGATTTCCCTGGAGCGCGCCCGCCCCTGCCCGGACTGCGGCGGCAAAGGCGCCAAGAACGCATCGGACATCAAAACCTGCCCCACCTGTAACGGTCAGGGGCGCGTTCGCCAGCAGGCACGTGGCCTCTTTGGCCTGACCTACACCATTGGCGTATGCCCGCAGTGCCAGGGAGAAGGCAAAATCATCAGCAACCCTTGCCGCCGGTGCAATGGCACAGGTCTGGAGCGCCGCCGGGAAATCGTAAAGGTACACATTCCCGCCGGTGTAGAGAACGGCATGCAACTCACCATCCAGGGAGAAGGCCACTCCGCCCCGCACGGCGGTGTCAACGGAGACCTGCTGGTGGTCATCAATGAGGTGCAGCATCCGCAGCTGCAGCGGGACGGCAACAACCTCTTCTTCACCCGCGTCATCTCCGTCATGGATGCCATGCTGGGCTGTGAGGTCTCTATCCCCTGCTTGGACGGCAGCTATAAAGTAAAAGTGGAGCCCGGTACACAGTCCGGAACCGTTGTCAAGCTTCGCGGGAAAGGCCTTCCCAGCGTGCAGGGCTACGGCCGCAGCACCGGAGATTTGTATGTCAAATTCCTGGTGTGGGTTCCCCACAAACTCTCCCGCAGTGAAAAGGATACGCTGGAACAAATGCGCAGCAGCAACAGTTTCACACCGGATCTTTCCCGCGAAGACAAAGCCACCTTTGACAAGGTGAAAAATATTTTCTAAATTTTTACGGAAAAGTTTTGGAGGTTTACAAAAAATTAGTACCTTTGCAGTCCCAAAACAAAACGCAACCTCTTGTCAGGAGCCAAACCGCAATGTTGCTTAAAGGATTTAGAAATTATGGATTTGATTAAAATTGCAGAGCAGGCTTTCAACAATGAGAAAGCAGCCTCCTATCCGGAGTTCAAGGCCGGTGATACCATCACCGTTACCTACAGAATCAAGGAAGGTGATAAGGAAAGACTTCAGAAGTTCCGCGGTGTCGTGATTCAGATCAGTGGTATGGACCCGTTCACCAAAACTTTCACCGTCCGCAAAATTGCCAGTGGCGTGGGTGTAGAAAGAATTTTCCCTTTCCAGTCCCCGTTCATTGAGAGCATTGAGGTGAACAAATACGGTAAAGTGCGTCGTGCACGTATCTTCTACCTTCGTGACCTCACCGGTAAAAAGGCCCGCATCCGCGAGAAAGTCTACGCTGCTGAAAAATAAGGAAGCGGCCTAAAGGCCCTCCAAACTGGCTCCATAGCTCAATTGAATAGAGCATTTGACTACGGATCAAAAGGTTACAGGTTTGAGTCCTGTTGGAGTCACTTCAAAACCCCGTCTGACACGCGTCGGATGGGGTTTTTAGTTGACAAAAAAAGTGTATCTTTGCACTATGAATCTGAGCGGAATTATCGTTGGCGCAGCCGTTTTTCTGAGCATTGGCATTTGCCATCCGGCTGTCATCAAAATGGAATATTACTGGGGAAAACAGTCCTGGTGGGTTTGGCTGGTGGTGGGCCTTGGGTGCGTTGCCGCCTCGCTGCTGGTAAGGAACCAGATTGCGTCCACCATCATTGGCGGGTTCGCCTTTTCCTGCCTCTGGGGGATTCACGAAATGTTCCTCCAGGAAAAGCGCGTGCTCAAAGGCTGGTTTCCGGAAAATCCCAAACGCCATGCCTATTATGCGCAAAAACGGGCGCAGATGGGCATCAAACTTTGATTTTCTCATAAACATTTGCTAACTTTAAGGTCGCATTAAAACTGTGACCAATGAAGCAACTTGTTGAATGTGTTCCCAATTATAGCGAGGGACGCGATAAAAACGTCATCGACGCCATTGTCGCCGCCATTGAGACGGTAGAAGGCGTCAAGGTGCTGGATGTAGATCCCGGTGAAGCCACCAACCGTACGGTCGTCACCTTTGTGGGAGAGCCCGCCCCGGTGTGCGAGGCCGCTTTCCGCGGAGCCGCCAAGGCGCAGGAGCTTATCGACATGCGAAAACACCACGGGGCGCACCCCCGCAGCGGCGCTACGGACGTTCTACCGCTCATCCCGGTAGCCGGCATCACGTTGGAAGAGTGCGCTGCACTAGCCCGGGGCCTGGCTCAACGCCTGTGGGAGGAGCTAGGTATCCCCTGCTACTGCTATGAGGCCGCCGCCTTTAAGCCGGAACGCAAGAACCTGGCCGTTTGCCGGGAGGGCGAATATGAGGCCCTGCCGGAAAAAATGGCCGATGCTGCGCGCAAGCCGGACTTCGGCGGCGCCTGGGACCTGGTTGCCCAAAAGGCCGGCGCCACCAACGTGGGCGCCCGTAACTTTCTGGTAGCCGTCAACTTCAACCTCAACACCACCAGCACGCGCCGCGCCATGGCCGTGGCCTTCGACGTGCGCGAGAAAGGCCGCAAGGCCCGCGAGGGCGGCTCCCTTACCGGCAAACTCCTGAAGGACGCAAACGGCAAGCAAATCTGGACGCCCGGCACGCTGAAGGGCACCAAAGCAATAGGCTGGTACATAGACGAATACGGCATTGCGCAGGTGTCCATGAACATCACAGACATAGACGCCACTCCCCTTCACGTAGCGTTTGAAGAGGTATGCGCCAAAGCCGCCGCCCGCGGCCTCCGCGTCACCGGAGCGGAAATTGTGGGCCTGGTACCCAAGCGGGTGCTCATGGAGGCCGGCAAATTTTACCTCGAAAAACAGCAGCGTTCCTTAGGCATCAGCGAGGAAGAAATTGTGAAAATCGCCGTCAAGAGCATGTCCCTGGACGATTTAAAACCGTTCAACCCAAAGGAGAAAGTCATTGAATACATGATGGCCGATGACAAAAAAGGCTTGGTGGATCTGACGCTGGACGCCTTTGTGCGGGAAACGGCCTCCGAATCCCCCGCCCCCGGCGGTGGCAGCGTAAGTGCCGCCATGGGCGCCTTCGCCGCCGCCCTGGCCACCATGGTTGCCAACCTGAGCGCCCACAAACGTGGCTGGGATGCGCGCTGGAAGGAGTTTTCGGACGTGGCCGAAGAAGGTCAGGCGCTTGTAGATGAACTGCTCAAGCTGGTGGACGAAGACACCGCCGCCTTCAACCGTATCATGGACTGCTTCTCCCTGCCCAAAGGCACTCCGGAGGAAAAAGTCGCGCGGGACAAGGCCCTGGAAGAAGCCACCTTGTACGCCGCCCAGGTGCCGCTGCGCACTATGGAAGCCAGCCTGAAGGCGCTCCCGCTGGCACTGAAAATGGCGCAGAGCGGGAATCCGGCCAGTGCTTCCGATGCAGGCGTAGCGGCCCTCGCCGCCGTTGCCGCCATCCAGGGCGCCCGCCTGAATGTGCGCATCAATGCTGCCGGCCTCACGGACAAGGCCCCTGCCCTGCCCCTCCTGGCCCGCGCCGATGCCATCGTCACCGAAGCGCTTGCCCTGCAAGCTCAGGTACTGGATGCCGTAAATGAACATATTTAGGCGTAAAATATAATATTTTGACTACCAATTAATTATGCAAAATCGTCTGCGCATAATTACACAGACGTTTTTCCACAAATAACTAAATACCAATGAGTTACATTTCACGGTTCGCAGAGGAGATTTTGGCGGGGATTCCGGTGGACAGGCTGCCGGAAGCCAAGCCGTACGACAAGGAGATTAACCACGCGCCCAAGCGGAAGGATATCCTAAGTGCAGAGGAGAAGGTGCTGGCGCTGAAAAACGCCCTGCGGTACTTCCCGGAGGCGCTGCATGCGCAGCTGGCGCCGGAATTCGCCCAGGAACTGAAAGAGTACGGCCGCATTTATATGTACCGGTATCGGCCCTCCTATAAAATATACGCGCGCCCGATAGACGAATACCCCGCCAAATCCCGGCAGGCGGCGGCCATCATGGCTATGATCCAGAACAACCTGGACGAGAGAGTGGCGCAGCACCCGCACGAGCTCATCATATACGGGGGCAACGGCGCCATTTTCCAGAACTGGGCGCAGTACCGGCTGGTGATGCAGTACCTCGCCACCATGACCGACGAGCAAACGCTGGTCATGTACAGCGGCCATCCGCTAGGCCTGTTCCCCAGCCACAAGGATGCGCCTCGTGTGATAGTCACCAACGGCATGGTCATTCCCAACTACTCCAAACCGGACGATTGGGAACGCTTCAATGCGCTGGGCGTGAGCCAGTACGGGCAGATGACGGCCGGCAGCTACATGTATATCGGCCCGCAGGGCATTGTGCATGGCACCACCATTACGGTGATGAATGCCGCCCGGAAAGTGAGATCCCTCGACTACGCTCGGGATGACAGAGGGAGCGCTCGGGATGACAAAGGGAACGCTCGGGAGGCAAGGCAACTGTTGTTTGTCACGGCGGGTCTGGGCGGCATGAGCGGCGCACAGCCCAAGGCAGGCAACATTGCCGGCGTGGTGAGCGTCACGGCAGAGATTAACCCCAAGGCCGCCGAAAAACGCTATGAACAGGGTTGGGTGGACGAGCTTCACACCAGCCTGGATGAACTCATCCCCCGCATCCGCAAGGCCGTGGAAGCCAAGGAAGTGGTTTCCCTGGCCTATGTGGGCAACGTGGTGGACCTGTGGGAACGCCTGGCGGCAGAAAACGTGCACGTGGACCTGGGCAGCGACCAAACCTCCCTGCACAACCCCTGGGCCGGCGGCTATTATCCCGTGGGCTACAGCCTGGAAGAGAGCAAACGCCTGATGGCCGATGAACCGGAACGCTTCAAAGAGGCCGTGCAGGCCTCCCTCCGCCGCCACGTAGCCGCCATCAACCAGCTCGCAGCCAAAGGCATGTACTTCTTTGACTACGGCAACGCCTTCCTCCTGGAAAGTTCCCGCGCCGGGGCCGATGTCCTTAAGGCCGATGGCACCTTCCGCTACCCTTCCTACGTCCAGGACATCATGGGGCCGCTCTACTTTGACTACGGTTTTGGACCGTTCCGCTGGGTGTGCATGAGCGAAAAGCCGGAAGACTTGCAAAAGACGGACGAACTGGCCGTGAAGGTGCTCTCGGAGATCGCCGCCCGCTCGCCGGAAGAGATTGCCGGCCAAATGCGCGACAACATCCACTGGATTCAGGAGGCCGGCCGCAACCACCTGGTGGTGGGTTCCCAGGCCCGCATCCTCTATGCCGACTGCGAAGGTCGCACCCGGATTGCCCTCGCCTTCAACGAAGCCATCCGGAAAGGGGAAATATCGGCCCCCATTGTGCTGGGCCGCGACCATCACGACGTCTCCGGAACGGACTCGCCGTTCCGCGAAACGTCCAACATCTATGACGGTTCCCGTTTCTGTGCCGATATGGCCGTGCAGAACGTCATCGGGGACGGCTTCCGCGGCGCCACGTGGGTGAGCATCCACAACGGTGGCGGCGTGGGCTGGGGAGAAGTCATCAACGGCGGCTTCGGCATGGTCATTGACGGCTCCGAAGACAGCGCCCGCCACATCCGCGAAATGCTGTTCTGGGACGTGAACAACGGCATCGCCCGCCGCAGCTGGGCCCGCAACACCGGCGCCCGCTTTGCCATCGAGCGCGAAATGGCCCGTACCCCCGGCCTCAAGGTCACCCTGCCCAACGAGGCCGACGAAAACCTGATCCGAAAAACTTTACAATAAATCTATGCATTCCATCTCATCGGAACATCTTTCCCTGGAACGGGTGAAAGAGATTATCGACCAACATGAAGAACTGACGCTGTCAAAAGAGGCCGTAGAGACCATTGTCAAATGCCGCGAATACCTGGACCGCAAAATGGACGATATCGGGCGGCCCATCTATGGCATTACCACCGGCTTTGGGTCGCTGTACAACGTAACCATTCCCAAGGAGGACCTGAGCCAGCTGCAGCACAACCTGGTGATGTCGCACGCGTGCGGCGCCGGCGAAAAAGTGCGTCCGGAGATTGTTAAACTCATGCTCCTCCTGAAGGCGCAGTCCCTCTCTTACGGGCACTCCGGCGCGCAGCTTATCACGGTGCAGCGCCTTATTGACATGTTCAACGAGGATGTCCTGCCCGTGGTTTACCAGCAGGGTTCTCTGGGCGCCTCCGGGGACCTGGCTCCCCTGGCCCACCTGAGCCTGCCGCTCATCGGCCTGGGAGAAGTGCTGTATAAAGGGGAAGTCCGTCCTGCCGCCGATGTCTGGAAAGAACTGGGCTGGGAACCCATCCGCCTGCAGAGCAAAGAGGGCCTGGCGCTGCTGAACGGCACGCAGTTCATGAGCGCCCACGCCATCTGGAGCATCCTCAAAAGCATGCGCCTCAGTCGCTGGGCCGACCTGATTGGCGCCATGTCGCTGGACGCCTACGACGGCCGCATCGAACCATTCCTTCCCCTCACCCACCACCTGCGCCCGCACAAAGGACAGATTCTCACCGGCGAGAAATTCATGGACATCCTGGAAGGAAGTGAACTCATCCGCAGGCCCAAGGAACATGTGCAGGACCCGTACAGTTTCCGCTGCATTCCGCAGGTGCACGGCGCGGTAAAAGACAACATCATGTACGTTAAGTCCGTGATTGAGAATGAGATTAACTCCGCCACGGACAATCCCAATATTTTCCCGGACGAGGACATGGTCATCTCGGCCGGTAACTTCCACGGAGAACCCATCGCCATTCCCATGGACTCCCTGGCCATCGCCATGAGCGAACTCGCAAGTATCTCTGAAAGAAGAACTTACCAGCTCATCCATGGCCTTCGCGGCCTGCCCAAATACCTGGTCACGGAACCGGGCCTGAACAGCGGCTTCATGATTCCGCAGTACACGGCCGCCAGCATCGTTTCCCAGAACAAGGGGCTGTGCTGGCCCGCCTCGTGCGACTCCATCCCCTCGTCCCAGGGGCAGGAAGACCACGTTTCCATGGGCTCCAACAGCGCCACCAAACTGGTGCGCATTGTGGACAATGTGGAAACCGTGCTGGCCATTGAACTGTTCAACGCCGCCCAGGCGCTGGAGTTCCGTCGTCCCGCCAAGAGTTCCCCTATTCTGGAGCGCATTTTTGCCGATTACCGCCAGGTCGTTCCCTTCGTGAGCACCGACACCTACATGCATCCGCTCATCGAAGCATCTGTCGGCTTTATACGTCAGGAATATACGTGGAGCACAAACAACTGACACACAACAACTTATACCATTGGACGGGGAGTTTTTCAGCACCCGTCCATGACCTTAAATGATTGAGAATAAATAAAATACGTACCACGACATGCTTATCACAAACATCGGGGAACTGGTAGGCATCCAGCCGGAGGGGGTGCTGCGGGTTCAAGGCGATGCGCAGGGGCAAACCGGCGTGCTGGAGAACGCCTGGCTCCGGATAGAGGACGGCCGCATTGCCGGTTTTGGTCCAATGGCTACCTGCCCTTTGAGCGAAGCGATGGCGCCGACAGACGCCCAGGGCGGCATGCTCATGCCCGGCTTCTGCGACAGTCACACGCACGTGGTGTATGCCGGTAGCCGGGACGGCGAATTCCTGGACAAAATTAACGGCCTGTCCTATGAAGAAATCGCGGCCCGGGGCGGCGGCATCCTGAATTCTGCCGATTATCTGCAGCAAATTTCCGAGGCAGAGCTGTACAAGCAGTCCATTTCGCGCGTACGGGAGATGATGGACAAAGGAACCGTGGCCTTGGAGATAAAGAGCGGTTACGGTCTGTCACCTAAAGCAGAACTTAAGATGCTGCGGGTCATCCGGCGCATTGCAGAATGCGTTCCTGCAGCGGTTCGTAGCACGTATTTGGGCGCCCACGCCGTGGGCCGCGGGTACACGCACGAGGAATATGTGCAGATGGTTATCGACCTTATTCCGGAGGCTGCGGAGCTGGCGGATTTCATAGACGTGTTCTGCGACGAAGGCTTTTTCACCGTGGAAGACACGGACCGCATTCTTACGGCGGCTAAAGGAAAACTCATTCCCAAAATCCACGCCAACGAACTGGCGGTAAGCGGCGGCGTGCAGGTGGGCGTTAAACACGGCGCGCTTTCGGTGGACCATTTGGAACGCACCACCGACGCCGAAATCGACGCGCTAAAAGGAAGCCGGACCATGCCCACCATGCTGCCGGGCAGTTCCTTCTTCCTGGGACTCCCCTACGGCCGGGCCAAAGATTACATCAAAGCGGGCCTTGGCGTGGCGCTTGCCAGCGACTACAACCCGGGGTCCTCGCCCAGCGGCGACATGCGCTTTGTCATGGCCCAGGGCTGCATCAAGATGCGACTCACGCCGGTAGAAGCTTTTAACGCCGTTACCCTGAACAGCGCCTATGCCATGGGCCTGAGCCGGGAGTATGGTTCCATTACCGTGGGCAAAAAAGCGGCGCTCATCCTCACGGAACCTGGTTGGGACCTCACCAAACTGGCCTATCAGTACCAGACGCCTTTTATTCGGGAAGTTCTTCTGGAGTCTCGCTGAAGACAGCCGGAGCCAGCGGCCTGCAGTTGTACTGCGAGGCCATGGATTCACCGTAAGCACCGGCGCTCCGGATGGCGATGAAATCGCCCCGGTGGCATTCGTCCAGCACAATATCCTTTCCAAAGACATCGGAACTCTCGCAGCAGGGGCCCACCACATCGTAGGCCTGCTCGGCGCCGTCGTAGGACAGATTCTCGATCCGATGAAACGCGTGGTACATGGCCGGCCGCACCAGGTCGTTCATACCGGCATCCACTATAGCGAAGCGCCGCGCCAGCCCCTCTTTTACGTACAGCACCCGGGTAATCAGGGTTCCGCAGGGGGCAATGATGCTTCGGCCCAGTTCAAAATGAACAGGATAATCGCCCTGCAGGTGTCGCTTATAGGTGTTAAAATAAGCGGCAAAATCGGCCATGGGAAGGTGGTTGGGATGACCGTATTCGATGCCCAGGCCGCCACCGACATTGATATCTTCTACGGGAATTCCCCGCCGGGTGAGCCGCTCTACCAGATTGTTGATACGGTTACAAAGCGCCACAAAGTCCTGCATCTCAAGAATTTGCGAGCCTATATGAAAATGCAGGCCGCAAAAGTGAATAGACTCCATGGCCATGGCCTTTGCAGCGACGTCCTCCACCATGCCATGGTAAATACCAAACTTATTCTCCGCCAGTCCGGTGGTAATACCGGCCAGGGTGTGCGCACCGATGTCCGGATTTACGCGCAGGCTCACCGGAGCCACCATGCCTTTCTCGGCGGCAAGGCGGGCGATGACCTGCAACTCCGCCGACGACTCCACATTGAAGCGGCTGATACCCGCCTCCAGGCCCAGGAGAATCTCCCAATCGGCCTTCCCTACTCCGGCATACACGATTTTGGAGGGCGGAAAACCGACATCCAGCGCCGCCTGCACTTCCCCGCCGCTCACGCAGTCTGCGCCAAAGCCGGCGCGGGCAATCTGGCGCAGCAGTACAGGATTGTGATTCGCTTTCACGGCATAGTGGACCACCCACTCCGGCCGGTCTCTCAACTGCTCCCGGATGGTGTCCAGGGTTTGCTGCAGCAGCGCGGTGTCGTAGTAGTAAAAGGGCGTTTGGAGGCCCTGAAAGCGCTCTATAGGGTAGGTTCCTTTTAGCATCCGGGAAACAGATTACGGCTGAGGACCTGCAGCGCAGCTGCCTTGTCCTCCCCTTTCACCAGCATGGAAATATTGTAATTGCTTCCGCCGTAGCTCACCATTCTCACCGGAATGTTTTCCATCGCGGCCATGACGCGGGACTCAAAGCCCAGGTTCTCCCAGTCCATATCGCCCACCACGCACACGATGCACATGTCCACATCCACCGTGACCGTACCGTATTTTTTGAGGTCGTGTACGATTTCACTCAGGTAGCGGGTATCGTCCACAGAAACGGACACACCCACCTCCGAGGTGCAAATCATGTCGATGGAGGTGCGATAGCTCTCAAAAATCTCAAAGACCTTGCGGAGGAAACCATGGGCCAGGAGCATCCGCGAGCTCTTTATTTTGATGGCGGTAATATTGTCCTTGGCCGCCACGGCTTTGATGGTGCCGGTATCCGGACGATTGTCAATAAGCGTTCCGGGGGCATCCGGCTCCATGGTGTTTTTCAGGCGCACCGGAATATTGGCGAATTTGGCCGGCTGGATACAGGTGGGATGCAGGATTTTTGCGCCGAAGTAGGCCAGTTCCGCCGCCTCCTCAAAGTGCAGATGGCGTACGGCCGATGTCCCTTTAACCAGGCGGGGATCGTTGTTGTGCATGCCGTCAATATCGGTCCATATCTGGATTTCCTCTGCACCTGTAGCCGCGCCGATGAGCGAAGCAGTGTAGTCGCTGCCGCCTCGCTGGAGATTGTCCACCTCCGAATGGGCATTGCGGCAGATATAGCCCTGCGTCAGGTACAAATCGGCCTTTTGGGAAAGAAAAGGCTTCAAGTGAGCCGATATATAATCCTGATCCGGCTCTCCGTGAATGTCCGTGCGCATGAACTCCAGCGCCGGGATAAGCAGGACATTCACGCCCTGTTCCTTCAGGTACAGTTCCATCATTCGAGTGGAAAGGAGCTCTCCCTGGGCCAGAATCATTCGCTCCTGGATGGGACCAAAAAGCTCCCGTGTGGCCGAGGAAATCCCCTCAAAGCAGGAGTGGATGAACTCCCGGGCCAAAGCAAGGGATTCTTCCGTGGCATACAGTTCACGGATGGTTTTCAGGTACTTTTCTTCCAGTCGGCCAATGGTTTCCCGCGCACCGTCCGGATTACGGTTATACAGATATCCGCATATCTCAACCAGGGAATTGGTGGTACCCGACATGGCCGACAACACCACAAAAGGATGATCCTGCGCCTGCACCAGCGTGGCGACCTGCTTCATTCTGGCAGCCGAACCAACCGACGTGCCACCAAATTTCATAATTATCATGTCTGCGTCCGTTTTTGAAACGCAAACATAATGAATTATTTACACAATCGCAAACGCTAATGGGCTCCTTTGCGGCGGCTGAACAGGCGCTGCGGGAGTTCCATGGCCAGGACAATACCCAGCACAATGGCGATGGCCACTTTTACGGCCATGAAACCGCTTGTCATGGACATGGCATACTGACCGGATGTCAGGTAATAGGAGAACCAGAAAATGCCGGCGCCCGGTACCAGCGTGAAGATGCCGCAAATAATGAACACCTGCGCCGGGCAGCGCGTAGGGACGGCCGAGAAACGGGACAGGAGACACACTACCAGGGCGGCAGCAAGCGAAGCGATAGGCGCCGTGAGTCCGCCAAGGCGCACCACCAACAGATAAACCATCCACCCTGCTACACCCACCAATCCGGAAACCCAATACTGTTCCCTGTCCACACCATACAAAATGGCGAAACCCAGCGTGCCGATAAAAGCCGCCACCGCTTGCCAGAAATAACCGGCTGTCTGAGGGCTGGCCGTAACGCCGGTGAGATGGATGACACCGCCAAAGACGGCGCCGTCCAGCATAAAGGCCACGGATACGCCCATGGCAATGCAGAAAAAGCCCAGCATGGCATCCGTAAGCCGCGTCAGGCCCGCCAGATAGTCCGAATTGGCCAAATCCCGCACACCATTGGTAAACGGCACGCCCGGGATAAGCGGCATAATGGCACCAATGATAATGTCGCTCAGGCTGTCTCCCAGCCCCAGGCGCCAGCAGGAGATGGAAACCAAACTGGCCACCATGGCGCTGGAAATGCCGCCCACAATTCGGGAAAGGTAACGAGAACTGACAAATTGCATGTAAAAGAAAAGCACGAAACCCGCGATGCAGGCTGCAGCGCAATCGGTGAAGCTTCCGCCGAATACCGCCGAGAAGGCACCCGCGCTAAAGGTCGTTGCCACCAGTTGCTCCCAGAAGGGCTTGAGAGGCATTGTCTTGATTTGCTCCAGCCGTTCACGGGCCTGTTCCAAGGAGCATCGGCCCGCCGAAATGTCATAACTGAGCCGGTTGACGGCCGTCACCCGGGAAAGCTGCGTGGCCCGGATGGGAATAAACGCCACATTGGCATAGGTAGAGGCCTGTCCGCCGGACTTATGCACCTTCTCCGCCTTTCCACTGGTGAAAACGCCGTTGGAGAGCACGAAGAAATTGCCGGAGTTCACCCCGAAGTGCGTGGATATCCGGTTCATGATATCCTCCACACGGGAAATCTCCGCGCCATTCTCCAGTAGGATGTGCCCGGCCTCGGAAGCCACGTCCAGTACCTCAGCAAAATCCGGCTTTTGTTCCATAACCTAACTTTTATCCGTGCAAATATAGTATTTTTATGAAAATAAATTTTGCCGATTGCAAAAAAAGCCGTACATTTGCGTTCCAATCTTCTGGATGTGGCGCAGTTGGTAGCGCACCTGGTTAGGGACCAGGAGGTCGCTGGTTCAAGTCCAGTCATCCAGACTTCTGAAAATCAAGCACTTACGGGTTTCCGAAAGTGCTTGATTTCTTTTAGGGTCGTGAAAAAGTCGTGATTNNTGATTACGCTCTCCTTCGGCGATAGACTTCGTTTTTGCCGAATTGCAGCGCCTTGGAGTAGTTCCAGGCTTCCCAGAAGTCGCCGGAATCGCCGTTCCAGGCGATTTCGAAGCATCTGTCGGCATAAGTAAGGTGGGTACAGGTTTGCTGCAGGCCGCTGTCCTCCCAGACGTATTGGAGCCGCGGATACTTGCGGACCAGGTCCTTGCAGGCGCAGAACATCGCGAAGAATCTGCCCCGTAGGGGCTTTTCCAGCACATCGCCCCATTCCGTTTCCCGCCAGTTGTTCGGCGAGGCGGTGCAGCAGTGGGCGGCTTGGGCAAGGAGCAGGAAGGGCTCTTCCACCTTCCCCAGGTCCAGGAGATTGAGTGCCAGCTTCTCGTAAGCGCAGCTCACCTTGAGGAGGTCGCCAACCTCGTGATATGTTCCGTACCGGACCTGGGCGTTTATCTGGTTGAGATGTTCAATTTCTTCGCTAAGATATGCTTTGAACTGAGAAGGAATCATGCGAACCTGGCCTTTGTCGGTCCACGCAACAAGTTGATAAGATTTTGCCATAACAGTGTACAATTTAAAGGTTTGACTTACAGTACCATCGATCTTACATCGGATACTTTCTTGACGACGGCGAGATAGTCTCTGGTGATGGTCTCGCCGTCCTTTTCCACTACGTGGATGTGCG
>DEKS01000041.1:4418-10228 GCA_002354005.1 Bacteroidales bacterium UBA2716 | reverse complement strand
AAACAGGTCCTGCAGCAGCAGGCCCGTGCCGGAATCGTCGTAGAGGAACATGGAGAGTTCGGGGGCTTCCCCGAGAGAAGGGTTGAAGATGAGCATGAGCTCACCTTCCTTGTTTTTTAAGAAGCTGTACATTTCTCACGTATTTCAAAGAACGTCACCGGCCCCCCGGCCGCTCGCGTCAGGGCACAATACGCCCTTTGGAGTGGACCTTCGTCCGGTGTTGTTGAAATACGTGCCTGTTATGGCTTATAGAATGTTTATGTGTGCATAGAAACTGCTTCGGTTGGCAAAGTTACGATATAAAGACGAAAATGCAAGCGGAATCTATCACTGGCTAAACAGATTCTATCGGTGTGATAGATTTATTTGCTTTTGGCGTCTATATTTCCGTAAGCGTGAAAGCATGCGGCGGTTGACCGGGCTCCGATTGCTTCGTCCCGGTCTTTTTGCTAAATTTGCAATCTATGAAAGTCGACTGTCATTGCCATATCCTGCCCGGGCTCGATGACGGGGCGCAGACGCTGGAGGAATCCGTTTTTCTGGCATCGAAGCTCGCGTCCTGGGGATATGAGCGGGTGGTGTGCACCTCGCACAGTTCTTTCCTTTACCGGAATACACCGAAGACGGTGGCATCGGCCTGTGAGCTGCTCCGGAAGGAGCTTCTAGCGCGTGGAATTTTGCTGGAGCTGGTGCCGTCCATGGAGTACCGGCTTATTCCAGAGACTTGGGTGGACGTGCGCAAGAACCGGTGGCTGCTGCCCTGGGAGGGGAACCACATTCTGGTGGAGCTGCCCATCCATGACCCGACAAAGATTGGGAACATTGTGCCATCGGCCGAAATCCGTTGGTTGCTGGCCGAGGGATACCAGCCGGTGCTGGCGCATCCGGAACGGTATCTTTACCTGACGATGGAGGATTATCGGCTATTGAAAGAGGCCGGGGCGCAGTTCCAGCGGAACTTGGGGACGCTGGAAGGGATGTATGGCAAGGCGGTTTCCGTGCGGGCAGAAGCCTTGCAGGCGGAGGGAATGTACGACTGGGTTGGAAGCGATTTGCATTCTAAGAAGTATGCCGATTTCTTTGACAAGTACGTATTTGAATAGTAATGCACCCGAAGTTCATCATAGTCTCTAGGCCGGAGGAGCCGTTTGGATGTAGATGAGGTGGCCCTGGAATCCGGTTTTAACAGCCGTCAGTCTTATTATAATGCCCGCAAGCGGCTTTAGCGCTCCTAAGACATTACTTCAAATTAATGATAATCACCCCGTTGGCGCCGCGGGAGCCGTAAATGGAAGTGGCAGCAGCATCCTTGAGCACATCGATGCTCTTTACATCGTGGGGATTAATCCATTCGATGGAAGAAACGGCGGAGCCATCCACAATAAAGAGCGGATCCGTGCCCGCATAAATGGTGCTGATGCCCCGGATAATAATCCGTTGCCCTTCTACCACCACCCCGGAGCATTTCCCTTGAATCATCTCATAAATGTCCCGGTACGTATTCGATGTGTTCTCGTCGATAGGAACACTGGAAACAGACGAGGTGAGATCTCCGCGGGCTGCCTTTCCATACCCGATGTCCACCACCTCCGCGCTGCGGGGGATATAGGCATCCGTATTCCGTTTGAACACGCCGCAGCTGCAAACAAGAACGCCCAAGGCAACAATTTGTAAAATTCGTTTCATAAGTGCAAAACTAACAAATTTTTTCACAAGAAAAAACAGTATCTTTGCACTGCTATGGGAGTTTACAGAGAAATCGGCCCGGAAGAATTCCAGGACCTGCAAGGAAGAATCCTCTATGAGGACAATCACATCATTGTGCTTAACAAACGCACCGGGGAAATTGTGCAGGGGGACAAAACCGGTGACGAGCCCCTGAGCGAGACCCTCAAGGCCTTCATTGCCCAGCGGGACAGCAAGCCCGGGCAGGTATTCATGGGCGTTCCCCACCGCCTGGACCGTCCCGTGAGCGGCGTCACCCTCTTTGCCAAAACCTCCAAAGCCCTGGAACGCCTGAACGAGATGCTCCGCAAAGGAGAGGTCCACAAAACCTACTGGGCCCTCACGGCCGGTAAACCGCCCAAGACATCCGACACCCTCACGGACTATCTCACCCGCAACGAGGCCCAGAACAAGTCCTATGTGAGCAAAAACGGCAAAGAGGCCCGGCTCAAATACACCCTCATCCAAAGCACGGACCGCTATTACCTGCTGGAAGTGGAGCTCTACACCGGCCGCCACCACCAGATCCGTTGCCAGCTCTCCCACATGGGCTGTCCCATCAAAGGAGACCTCAAATACGGGGCAAAACGCTCCAATCCGGACGGCGGCATCTGCCTGCTGGCCCGCCGGATACAATTCATCCACCCCGTCAAAAAGACCGAGGTGGATGTAACTGCTCCTGTCCCGGATAGCTGGAAAGGAGTACAAGGGTAACGCGTCCGTCGCCGGTTTTAGTTAGTTTTTCTCATTGTCTTTCAGGTATTTTCGCCGAACCCGGGAGCACCAGTGGCTGGGCGGCTCCCCCATTACGTTCTTGAAACTTTGGAAGAACGAAGTGGTGGAGTGGAAGCCCGACAACTGGGACAGGTCCGTGACCCGCAAACTCATATTGTTCCGGTACAGTTCCATGGCATACATCACCCGGTAATAGTTGACGTATGTCCTGAAGTTGCGGCCGGAAAAATGGTTGATGGTCTTGCTCAAATACCCTTTATTGGTATACAATGCATTCGCCAGATCCTGGAGCGAAAAAGATTCTACCAGGAACGGTTTATGCTCGGTCATATACCGGCAACACCTGTCATACAGCAACTGATCGATCGCCGACATTTCATAGGGGATGGACGGAGCGTCCTCCGGCCTGGATTGCTCCAGAACGGATTTTAACTGCGCCTCTTTCCGATGCAGGTGTTTGAGCAGGATTCCCCCCGCCGCCACAGCCAACACCAGAAGAAAGGCCAGGAACAACAATAACAGGTTCATGGGCGTTTCACAAGGTGGGCTGCGCGGACGCGTTTCCCTATGTCAAAGAACGCTATTTTTTGATGGTGTCGAATCCTTTACCGTATACGCCATTGACGGAGCTCACGGAAAGGAACGCATTGGAGTCGATGGATTTGATATACCGCAGCATCAGGTTCAGGTCTGTCTTGCGGGTAAGGACCATGAGCACCTTGGTGTCCTGCTTGGTGTACCAGCCCTTGCCGTCCAGCACGGTGACGCCGCGGTGCATTTCCTTGGAGATGGCATCGGCAATCTTTTCATATTCCTTGGAAAGGATGAACAGCTGCACGCTCTGCTGCGAGCCGGAAATGTACATATCCAGCACATAACTGTTCACCGTTACCAGAATGAGGCCGTACAGGATGGTAGTAATCTTCTCCGCCAGCGGCATCTTGAAGGTAATGGGATTCCCGGCGGCATCCAGCACCGGCTGCCCCGTCATGGGGTCCAGCTCCGGCACGAAGGAAGGCACGAAAATGGAAGAGCCGATGATGATAAAATCCAGGAACAGGATGACCTTGCCCGGCGACACATTGTGGTATTTAGTGTAAATGAGGGCGATGATATCCGTACCGCCCGTGGAGCCGCCGTTGGAGATACTCATGCCAATGCCGATACCGGCCATGATACCACCCATGAGTACGCTCAGAAGCTTTCCGTTGTCAATAGCCAGGGTTTTGATAATGGCCACGGGAATGAGCCCGGGCAAAAAACGTAGGGCCACCGACGCCAGGACAATGGCGTAGATGGTTTTGGCGCCGAAGCCCATGCCCAGAATCACAATGGCGGCAATAATGAGGATGGCGTTGAGGAAGAAGTAGCTGTAACCCATCTGGATGGTGCCGTTGGTGGCATACTGGATCATGGAACTGATACCCGAAACGCCGCCGCCAATGAGGTTGTTGGGAATCAGGAACATGGACCATCCCGTCACATAAATGAGGATGCCCAGCGTGACCAGGAGCCACTCCTTGACCTGCGTCAGGACCGATTTCTGTAAAAAAGCTGAAGCCATATTATTTCTTCTTTTTCTTGGTAAGTCCGGTTTTCATTTCGTCAAAGCCCTCGCCAAACACGTTGTTGGCGGGCACCACGCTCACAAAGGCCTTTGCATCAATATCTTTGATGGCTTTGGTCAGTTCCGGCAGCTCTGTTTTGCGGATGAGCACCAGCAGCACATCCCGCTCTTCTCCGGTGTACCAGCCCTGGGCCTTCAGTGCAGTGACCCCACGCTCCATCCGGTGGCAGATATAGTCCCCGATCTCCTTTTGCCGATTGGAGAAAATGTGCACCTGCACCGTGGAATCCTTACCCAGCAGGATCAGGTCCAGGACATAGGCGCAGATCCCCATGGTAATGTAGCCGTACACCACATCCGTAAAGCAGTGGCCGGGCACGAAAATCAGGAGGGTAATGACGATAAAGTCGGCAAAGAGATAAAACCGGCCAACGGAGATGGGCCAGAACTTGTTCACGATGAGCGCCAGGATGTCCGTTCCGCCGGTGGAGCCGCCACGCATGATAATGAGGGCCAGGCCCACTGCTTCCAGGAGGCCGCCGATGATGGGCACGAGGATGCCGTCACCCACGTACAGCACCTCCCCTTCCACAGACCACAGGCAGCGCATGCTCTCACTGCCCAGGATGCGGAAGAGGGCCGTCGAAAGCACGATGGCATAGATGGTCTTGAGGCCGAATCCCTGCCCCAGAATGAACCAGGCCAGCACCAGCAGCAGCACATTGATGCCAAAGTACCAGATATCCACAGAGATGCCTGTTACCATGGCCAGCAGGGCCGATGCGCCTGTGAGGCCACCGTCAATCATGTTGTTGGGAAGCAGG
Organism: Bacteroidales bacterium UBA2716; assembly: GCA_002354005.1. Lineage (GTDB taxonomy): Bacteria > Bacteroidota > Bacteroidia > Bacteroidales > UBA932 > Cryptobacteroides. Next base: position 5,377 of record DEKS01000041.1, on the reverse strand, counting down.
AACGACTGCCACGCCATCACAAACAGGATAACCCCGATGGTAATGACAATGTAGTCGAAGACGCCTATGAGAAACTGTTTCTTGGTCATCATTTATTTCTTCAAAACCACGTTTACAATACGTCCGGGAACCACAATCACCTTGGCGATGCTCATATCACCCACATACTGGGGCGTTTTCTCATGGGCACGGACGGCCGCTTCCACGGCAGCCGGCGCATCCGTCGCAGGTGCCTCCAGGAAGAAACGCGTTTTGCCGTTGAACGACACCGGGTACTTCACCAGATTGTCGGCCGCCAGATCTTCGCGGTACTCCGGGAACGAGGCGTACACCACGGAATCCTCGTGCCCAAGCTGGTGCCACAGTTCCTCCGCAATGTGCGGAGCAAAGGGGCTCAGCACAATGGTGAGCGGTTCCAGGATGGCCCGCTTGGAGCAGCTTCCAAGCTCGTTCAGGGCAATCATGAAGGCCGATATGGTGGTGTTGTAGGAGAAATGCTCAATATCTTCCTGCGCCTTGCCAATGAGTTTGTGCAGGGCCTTGAGTTCCTCCTTGGTGGGTTCGTCGTCCGTCACCAGCCACTCTTCGCGGTCCCAGAACAGACGCCAGAACTTCTTGAGGAAGCGGTTTACACCGTCAATTCCCTTGGTATCCCAGGGTTTAGCCTGCTCGATGGGACCCAGGAACATCTCGTACAGACGCAGGGTATCTGCCCCATACGTATCGCAAATCTTGTCCGGATTCACCACATTGTACATGCTCTTGGACATCTTTTCAATGGCCCAGCCGCAGATGTACTCGCCGTTTTCCAGCACAAATTCCGCATCTTTGTAGTCCGGACGCCAGGCGCGGAAGGCCTCGATATCCAGTTTGTCGTTGTACACAATGTTCACATCCACATGTACGGGGATGGTCTCGTACTGGTCCTTGAGGCCCGCGCTCACGAACTTGTTGGTGCC
>DEKS01000041.1:1834-4361 GCA_002354005.1 Bacteroidales bacterium UBA2716 | reverse complement strand
AGCTTGCAGAAGGGTTCGTCCTCGCACACATACCCCAGGTCATAGAGGAATTTGTTCCAGAAACGGCTGTAGATGAGGTGGCCGGTGGCATGCTCCGTACCGCCCACATAAAGGTCTACGTTGCGCCAGTAGGCATTGGCTTCCTTGCTCACCAGGCCCTCCCCGTTGTGCGGGTCCATGTAGCGCAGGTAATAGGCGCTGGAGCCGGCGAAACCGGGCATGGTACTGGTTTCCAGCGGATAGCCGTTATACGTCCAGTCCTTGGCACGGGCCAGCGGCGGCTGCCCGTCCTTCGTGGGTTTATACTGGTCTATCTCCGGCAGCGTGAGCGGCAGGGCCTCCAGCGGCAGCGGCGTGGCGATGCCATCCTTGTAATAAATGGGGAAAGGCTCCCCCCAGTACCGCTGGCGCGAGAAAATGGCGTCGCGGATGCGGTAATTGATTTTGCGGTGGCCGATTCCATGCTTTTCCACATAGTCGATGGCGGCGGGAATAGCCTCTTTTATAGTGAGTCCGTTCAGGAAACCGCTGTTGCACATGATGCCTTCCTTGGCATCCAGGCTTTGCTCGCTGACATCGGCCCCCTCGATGAGGGGAATGATGGGAAGGCCGAACTTTTTGGCGAAGGCATAGTCACGGCTGTCATGCGCCGGAACCGCCATAATGGCACCGGTGCCGTAACCGGCCAGCACGTATTCCGAAATCCATACCGGCACCTTTTCGCCGGTGAGCGGATTGATACCGTACGAGCCGGAGAATACGCCCGTAACGGCCTTACCGGCAATGCGTTCGCGCTCCGTTTTCTTCTTCACCTGTTCCAGATAGGCCTCTACCTCCGCTTTCTGGGAGGCGCTGGTGAGCTGCGGAACCCACTCGCTTTCCGGCGCCAGCACCATGAAGGTGACGCCAAAGACGGTATCGGCCCGGGTGGTGAAAATGGTGACGTTGTGTTCCTGGCCGTCGCAGGTGACCTTGAACACCATTTCCGCGCCTTCGCTACGGCCAATCCAGTTGCGCTGCATCTCCTTGAGGGAGTCGGTCCAGTCCAGTTTGTCCAGCCCGTCCAGCAGACGGCCGGCATAGGCGCTCACACGGAGCTGCCACTGGGTCATTTTCTTTTGGAACACCGGGTGACCGCCGCGCTCGGAGAAGCCGTCCTTCACCTCGTCGTTGGCCAGTACGGTTCCCAGGGCCGGGCACCAGTTCACCGTGCTTTCTCCTTGATAGGCAAGTCGATAGCGCATGAGGACGTCGGCCTTTTCTTTTTCGGAAAACGCCTTCCACTCCCCTGCCGTAAAAGGAGCACCCTCACTGCAGGCGGCATCCACGGCGGTGCTTCCTCCCACTTCGAAGGCCTTTACCAGGTCCTCGATGGGGCGGGCTTTCTGGAGCTTGTTGTCGTACCAGGAGCCAAACATTTGCAGGAAGGCCCACTGGGTCCATTTGTAATACTCCGGATCCGAGGTGCGGAACTCGCGGTCCCAGTCAAAGGAAAAGCCAATGCGGTCCAGCTGCTGACGATAACGGGCCACGTTTTCGCGCGTGGTCTTTTCCGGATGCTGGCCGGTTTGGATGGCATATTGCTCTGCCGGCAGGCCAAAGGCGTCGTAGCCCATGGGGTGCAGCACATTGAAGCCTTTCAGGCGCTTGTACCGGGCGAAGATGTCGCTGGCGATATAGCCCAGCGGATGCCCTACGTGCAGGCCCGCGCCGCTGGGGTACGGGAACATGTCCAGCACATAATACTTGGGTTTATCCGACTTGTCGGTAGCGCGGTAGGTCTTGTTCTGGGCCCACCACTGCTGCCATTTTTTCTCAATCTCAGAAAAATTATAGTCCATAGTTAGTTGATCGTCTTTCCGTTAATGCCAAACTTTCCTTTGCTCTTGCTCAATTTAAAGTCTACCGCAATGGTGAGCGCCACCTTGCATTTTTTGCCACGGTGCCGTCCGGGGCGCCACTTGGGTGAGGCCGACACCACGCGAAGGGCTTCCTCGTCCAGGGACTCGTGCACGCCACGGGCAATCTTCACATCCCGGACCTCCCCTTTCTCGTCAATCATAAAGTCCACCAATACACGGCCCTGGATGCCGTTTTCCTGGGCATACCGGGGGTATTTGAGGTACTGGTATACCCAGCGTTCCATGAAGGCCGCAGGATCCGGCGAGTTCAGGAACATGGGCTTGATATCTACGTCGCTGTAGGCATACACCCCCACCGCCGGTTTGGCGGCAGAAGAAGCGGAACTTTCCCTGAACAGCGGACGCGGTCCGTTAGCGAGGCGCTGCACAAAACTGTAAATGTATTCCAGTTCTTTCTCCATTCCCTCAAAATCCACGATGGAATAGGTGTCACGGCCGGTGCCATGCTCCGGATAGCGGCCCGTTGTGAATACCACCGAAGGAATTTCCTTGTCATAGAAAACCACATGGTCTCCGGGATAGGGCTGCTGGGCGGTGATGGTGGCCTGGACGGGCAGGAGCTCGCCCTGCAAGGAGGTGATGAGGGTATTGAGGTCTGTGTTGGA
>DEKS01000041.1:0-1775 GCA_002354005.1 Bacteroidales bacterium UBA2716 | reverse complement strand
GGCAAAAGCGCGGTTCAAAAAATACCAGGAGCCGGCAAAGGTTTCACAGGAGCTGCCAAAGCCCACAAACAGGATGCTCCGGCGCAGCAGGGTCCTGGAATAGGAAAGCCTGCGGGCCAGCTCCAGCAGGAGGGCCATGCCGGAGGCGTTGCCGTTGGCACCCGAATAAATGCGTACCCGCTTTTCTCCGTCCACCGTAAGCGTATCCGTTCCCAGATTGTCCATCCGGGCACCTATAACTATATAGTGCTTATTCTGCTCTTTGTCCCAGCCTTCCAGAAGGCCCGTGACGTTGCGGGACGTAAGGGTATCCCCTCCTACCGCCACGCCAAAGGTATTGCCGGCGCCCAACACATCCACGCCGTAGGCCTTGAGCTGTTCTTCCAGATATGCTGCGGCCATCTTCTCCCCTTCCGAGCCGGCCTTGCGGCCTTCCAGCTGCGCACCGGACAAATACGCCACATGTTCCTTCAGGGCCCGGACAGTCTCGGAATCGTCCAGGTCTTCCAGTGGGCCTCTGAACTGCGCCCACGCGGGGATACAGGCAAAAAGCGCCACCATGGCGCTAAAGAAAAACCGTTTCATCATTCGTTCACAAGGATCCAGCCGTCTTTGGGGCAGATGCCCGTTCCGCGCATGACTTTAAGGGTTTTGAGACTTTCGTTGAGATTGTTGGAAGGGCAGACGCCCACCGCCAGCAGGCCGTTCCGGAAGCTGATGATGGTGCCCGTATAGCCGGCCTCGTTGCAAGCCGTAAGCTTGCGCTCTGCATAGGAACGCCCACGGAAGGCGCCCACAATGATGTAGTATTTGCTTTCCAGTTTGGTGGTGAACAGACCGCCCATCTTGGACGGGTTCAGGATGGTGCCACGGGTTTGGGCAAGGGAATCCAGCAAGTAGGTTTCCAGGGCCGCCAAAGAGTCTGCCATCTGCTTTTCCACGCGCTGCAACGAGTCCAGCACGGCCTGGTGGCGGGCTTCCTCCCGGGCGATGCGCTCCTGACGGATTTGCTCCACCTGGGCCGATGTAGGCCGTCCTGCCAGGGTGCGGACAAAGTCACATCCCGTAGCCAAGAGCGGCAGCATGGCTACCATGAACCATATGAGGGCTTTTTTCATACGTAATCCTCCTTAATCTGCAAAAATACGCTTTTTTCCAAAATCAAGCCAAATAAAAATTGTATATTTGTACTAGAAAAACTCATGCATGAAAAAAACGGTCAAGTTGGAAGCCATCGACCCCATAGAAATTTATGGTGCTGGCAATCGAATCCTGAGCGAATTCTGCTCGTATTTCCCCCATCTTAAAGTAGTTGCCCGCGGCGACGAACTCATCCTGGAAGGCCAGGAAAGCGACATTGCAGAGTTCAACATCCGCTTTGCCCAGCTGGTGGAACGGCGCCATCACAAGATGAATCTCACCGTGTACGACGTAGAGGATATCTTCTCCGGCAACAGCACGGACCGCTTCCGCCTGGACGGCAACGCTATCATTGTGTATGGCACGGACGGCAAGCCCATCCGCGCCCGCGGAAAAACCCAGCAGGAGCTGGTGAAGGCCTATTTTAACCACGACCTCATCTTCGCGATTGGCCCCGCCGGAACCGGTAAAACCTACATGGCCATCGCCCTCGCCGTACGGGCGCTGAAAAACCGGGAAATCAAACGGATTATCCTCACCCGTCCCGCCGTGGAGGCCGGCGAGCGCCTGGGCTTCCTCCCCGGAGACCTCAAAGACAAACTGGACCCGTATCTGCAGCCCCTCTACGATGCCCT
>DEKS01000049.1:6040-6219 GCA_002354005.1 Bacteroidales bacterium UBA2716 | reverse complement strand
TCCGCCGTCTGCCCCTGCAGGAGCGGAGCGGCACACAGCAGGCTGCCGAGCAGCAGTAGGAACTTCTTACGCATAACACACAAAGATAACATTTTTCATTATCTTTGTGAAGTGAAGAAGTGTCTGTCATATCTGCTTCCCCTGTTCCTGGTGTTTTCCTGCGGCGTACGGAATCCCGT
>DEKS01000049.1:0-5919 GCA_002354005.1 Bacteroidales bacterium UBA2716 | reverse complement strand
GCATTTTACCGCACGTATTTCTTCCTGGACGACGCCACCGAAGCAGGATTGGAACGCGCCTGCTTCCATTTCGAAGAAAACGGACCGGACATGGAGCGGATGCGGGCCTGGGAACTGATGGGCACGGTCCAGACGGCCGTCGGCCGATACGGAAGCGGGATGGTCTCTTTCCGGAAAGCGGGTGCCGTCGCACGGGAAATCGAGCGCTCCCGGAGCCGAATCGCCATGATGGCTCTCCTGATCGCGGCGATCCTCTCTACCCTGGTCCTGTATTTCTGGGCCCGGAAGATCCAGACGGAACGCTTGTTGGCCGAAAAGCAGGTGGAAAACGAGCGCTACCTGTCGGCCGCGGAGGACCTGCAGTCCAAGCTTTCCGCTTTGAAGGCGGACCGCCCGCGCCTGGGCGGAATCGATACGCTGGACCGCCTGTGCGAGCAGTACTATGTCTTTGAGGGAACGTCCAACCTGCAACCGCGGATCCTGAGCGAGGTGAAGGCCATCGTGGAAGGCCTCCGCAGCGACACGAAGACGCAGAAGAACTTGGAGCAGGCTCTGGACGAGCGCGCCAGCGGCGTCATGAAGCGCCTCCGCGCCGCCTTCCCCAAGTGGAAGGACGAGGACTTCCTCCTGTACCTGTTCACCGCCTCCGGCTTCTCCGCCACCACCATCTCCACCCTCCTGGAGAAAGACAAGCCCTACGTTTACAACCGTCTCTACCGCCTCAAGGAGCGCATCAAGGCCTCCTCCTCGCCAGACAGCGAGGATTTCCTGGCGTGTTTGGAGAAATAGTTGTCCCTTGTCATTTCGAGCGGAGCCCCTTTGTCATTTCGAGCGGAGCCGCAGGCGGAGTCGAGAAATCTTCCCCTTTCGCCCGTCGAATGGAAACGCTTGATTGATAGCCTAATACGCAAACGTGCCTAGTCCAAATAGACCAGGCACTTTCTTTTAACTTACTGAAATGCAGACACTTCCATTCGACGGGCTCTATTGTAAAACCCACTCTATTTATCCATCACGGGGCGGATTGACACAGCCACGTTCCTGTCACCACTGGTGCTGCCGATACCACTTTCCTCGAAATATATTCCTGAGCAACCTTTACCGGAGCTATCACCTCTGGAAGTACCGTAACGACCTTTTATACCGGCTTCAGCATACTGCTGTGCATCGCCTGCTGCTGCAAAGAACAATGAAATGCCGTTCTCCCTGCTTGTGACCAAAGTGCCTCCACCGACAGTTCCCAGCGTGGTCCAGCCAGTCTTCCATTCTGCATCAGCCTTACAATACGAATCAAAGTAAAAAGTAAGGTAGTCTTCCCGTGAGGGAATCCGCCAGGAGCCATTGGAAACGATGTATGCGATATCGCTTGAAAGAGGAAGCTCATATTCTGTTCCCCCATACGCAGCCCCGGGATAAACCGAGGTTGCTCCATATCTGAAATAATCGCCGGCCTCCAAAGGATGCTCTATGTAGTAATTGTCGGGACCGATAGGCTGAGAGGCATCGAAGCGGGCCAGGTTACCGGTGGCCCACAGGACGTTGCCGAAGCCCATGGAAACGAACGACTGGATCTTGCCAAGGGTAGGCTTGATGGCGGTCTTGCCTGCCTCGATGGTCATTCCCTTAAACTTCGCGAATCTCGCTTTTATGGCAAACTTCTTTTCGGTATGCCTGAGAACCTGCTGGACTTCATAATCCTGGGAGGTACCGAGGGCCGATTCCTCCAGAATGCCCCAGTAGTAGTGTCCTTGCTTGCCTCCGATCGTGGTTTTTACCCCCTGTATGGGGAAGCCGGGATTTCCGATATTGGGAGTGACAGATTTGCCTGGGACAAAGTCTTTCACGGTGAAGGGAGCCACGTGACTCATCGTAAGGACATATTCATAGGAGGAAGTTGCATTCGGCGACTTCTCTATGTAAATCTGCGTGAGCCGTGCGGGCGCCTTCATTGTCAAGACGGCGACCAGCGTCGATATATTACCTGCGGTGCGGAGAACGTAAGAGGACGTGGCAGAGAGGTAATAGCCGTTTGCATTCGGGAAAGCGACCTCATAATTACTGGTGATGCCGACTCTGCGGAAAACAGGGGCCGAGGAGTTGACGTAATCCGGAAAATAAACCGCTGTCAGCTTCTTGCCATTGACGGGAGTCAGCCCGGTAAAGGTTGTACCGTCGTTCTTGTCCCTGTAAGACCACGAGGAACCGTTATACACCATCTTAAGATACTGAGTAAAATTGTCCTCGAAGAACACATATACGACATCGCCGCTCTCCCATCCAGTCTTGATGGCCCTGGTCTGGACATCGTCCTTCTCCAAACGGATGTCAAACTGAAGGGAAGGTTCGTCGACGGCTGGCTTCTGAACAGATATCATCTCCTTGCTGCAGGCAGAAAAAGCCAGGACAGCAATCATAAAATAAACGGCCTTTTTCATTGTATTTCCTCCCGCATCCATCATTAATCCCATTCCTCTTCTCCGCCGCTGAACGGATTCACAAATACCGGATCTGTGCTGGCGCAAAAGGCGCCTTCGATGTTCAAGTCCAGCAGCCGGAGGGCGGGCGCCGTGTACTGTTCTTTTTCTTTCTTCATAGGTGTATTTCGTTTTGTTTGTAATCCGGAGGACATTCGACTCGCTAAATTACCAAACCAGGCCTTATTTTGCGTGATGATTTTTCAGTATTTTGGCCTTGCAGACGTACTGAAATGTATTATTTCTGCTTTTGCAGCGCAATCTTCCCAACTTTGCGTGCAAAGCCGGCCCTTCGACCCCCTCGGAGACCGGCGCTGGCGAGGTTGCCGAGCTTGTCGCCGAGGCAGACCGGCTGGTGCGGCTCTACACCCGTACCGGGGCGTACGAAAAGGCCCTGGCGTGTTTGGAGAAATAGGGGTATTTCGGCAGGGAACCTAGTCGTTCCCGCTAAAAAGTGAGCGAGTACAACTTTCCTCGTTCATTCATCAAGCCGGAAGTAATCGCTTTTTCTGCAATCTGATAATATCCCATGCCGTGTTCCTCGGGCCGGCCATAAAGACTTACCGATGATTGAGGGAAAGGTACTTGATCCTGGGGGGCCAGATAGGGATAAAACAGGATCATGTCATTCCCGAAATCACTGACATTATATCCGGCAGGTTCGACCGGTGTATAATCGGCGATCCAATGACCTCCGAGGCTAAGGATCGGTCCACGTTCCTTATAACCTTGTGTGGACCCAAGCCCGGCGTATTGGCCGTCTTTCCCTAATTTCCAAAACAAATGATCGGCAAACGGCGCTTGGTCCGTGGAAGAGGTTGTCCAGTTCAAATAAATGCTATACAACGTCTTATCATCCCAGAAACTCGGCAAAGTATACTTCAACTTGATAACGGAGCACTCCTGTTCCAGCACCGTCGATGACAGAACGACGCCGTCATGGATGGTGCCCCGAGCTATCATGGGGCAGTTATTGAGGTGTTTGACGTTCGTTTTGGAACCTTGCGCCTTCAAGACGCTGACATTCAAGATGAGCAACAGAGAATCATCCACCTGTTCGATGGCAACGACATTACCTCGTGACTGTGATCTGGGCACGTCTTTCGGTATTTGCTCCGATTCGTATGTATAAGGCGCAACCTGTGTTACGGCCGGAAACACCAAAAGATAATAGGCGCCGGGAGTGCCCGTAATCGTTCCCTTGAAGGTAGCACTTGCCTTCCCGGCTCCGCTGTCCAGGGTCAAATTGTCGATCGTGGCCAATGTGCTGGAGTGATCGTCCGCATTGTATGTGACAAGCGTGATCTGATCTCCTGCGTCCCACGTGCACTTCAGGCCAGAGTTCTTTGCCGCGTAACTCACTCTCGTGTCAGGATCGGACTTGATGCTCGCATCAAGGGTTACTTTATGCGTTTCAGGATCGATATGGGACTTGGTTTCCGGGACTTCCGCGTCAAACTTGTTGCAAGCCATCAGGCAAAACGACAGCGAGGCAATATAATACAGCGTTTTCTTCATAATTCTTCTCGGTTAAAGTTCACCACCATCTTCAAATCCCGGCAGGTCCATCGGGTCCTCAAGCGGGTTCCCGCTGGCGCAGAAGGCGCCTTCGAGGTTCAAGTCCAGCACCCGGGAGGCCGGTGCGGAGTAAAGATTTTTTTCCTTTTTCATCCGTGTATTTCGTTTTGTTTTTATTCTGATCGCATTTGCACTCGCTAAATTACCAAACACGGCCTTTTTTTGCGTAATGATTTTTCAGTATTTTGGCCTTACAGGCATACTGAAATGTGTTTTATTTGCTTTTACGGCACAATCTTCCGAATTTTGTGTTATGAGAAAAGCCTATCGCAACCTACTGCTTGCTGCGCTGTGCGTGGCGTGCATTGCGTGCAAAACCGGCCCTTCGGCAAGCTCAGGGCCCGGCCCGTCCGATGTATCCGAACTGATCGCCGAGGCGGACAGGCTGGTCGCGTCGCAGGATTTCGACGGCGCGATGGAGAAGTCGCTCCGGGCGCTGGAACTGTCCGCGGAGAATCCGCTGATGCAGGTGCGGTCGCTGCTTTCTATCGTAGGTGTTGATATCATGGCAAGCCGGGACGCTGATGCCTGGGAGAAAGCCGTGGAGGCGGAAGCGATCGCCCGAGAGAAAGGCTTTGACCTGGAACTGTCGAGCATCCTAATTTCGAAAGCAAAGCTTTGCTCCTATGCCGAGATTTCGCCGGAGACGGGCCGGAATGACGAGGGACTCGAGTATGCCCGGGAAGCGCTGGCGCTGGCAGAGAAGGTCGATGGGGCTGAGCAGCAGTGCGAGGCGTGCTACGTAATCGGCTCCTTATATATCAACAAGAACCGGTGGAACGATCCCATCGACCCGGATCTGTACCGGACCGCCGGGGAGTGGTTGGACAAGGGCCAGGCGCTGGCCGATACCTACGACCTGCCCCGCCTTCGCCGCAACGGCATCCTGTTCCGCTCCCGCTGGTTCCAGCAGGGCGACCGGAACGAGGAGGCCATCCAGTATTTCGAACAGGTCCTGTCGACCTTGAAGGAAACGGACCATCTCACGGCATCCAGCCTGGACGACCGGCTGGTGCGGCTCTACACCCGCACCGGGGCGTACGAAAAGGCCCTGGACACGCACGACGACTATGTTTTCCATATCCAGAAGTATCTCCAGCAGAAGCAGGATGAGACCTTGCAGGAGATGGAAACCCGCTTCCAGGTGCAGGAAAAGGAACGAGAGATCGAGCGGGGCCGCTTCCGTACTTGGCTGCTTGTACTGGCCCTGCTGCTGGCATCGACCACCATCCTGCAGGGCGTCGGCTATATCCGCAAGATTCGGCGGCACAACGCCGAACTGAAGCGCGCCAGCGACGCCAGGGAGCAGATCATCCAGTTGCTTTCCAAGGATCTTCGAAATCCGGCGAACGCCCTGGCGGAAGAAATTGCCGCCCTCTCCGCATCGGCGGCCACGCTCTCTGCGGAGCAGATCCGGGCAAAGTGCGCAGAACTGACGAAAGGTATGGAGGCGATCAATACGGAGGTCGCCACCTATGTGGAAGACCTCCTGGTCGACCGCAGCCGGCGGATTGCCGACATCGGCCTGACCCCGCGCGAAATCGAAATCATCCGCCTGAGCGCCGAAGGCCTGACGGCGGCGGAGATTGCCGCACGCACTTTCCTGTCCGTCCACACGGTGAACACTCACCGCCAGCATATCTACGCCAAAATGTGCGTCAAGAACGTCGCCGATATGCTCCGCAAGGCCGGCGAACTGGGAATTCTCTGATATTCTGCGAGATAACGCTGGAGAGGTGCACTTTTTTGTGCTCCTCTCACTTTTTATATAGTTGATTGTCAGTGATTTGCGGATCCAGTCCGCGAACTCGCAACGGCCTTCTGTCATTGATTACGCGCTTTCCCAAGGGTAACTTTGCATCAAGTC
>DEKS01000048.1:9452-15004 GCA_002354005.1 Bacteroidales bacterium UBA2716 | reverse complement strand
GGAAGAAGCCCCAGCGGTGACCGCGGGCGAACTTGGAGCTGCCATCGGCACGGAGCGTTACGCCAATGGAGTAACGGTGCTTGTAGTCGTAGTTCACACGGCCGAAGAAGGACAGGAGCTTGTCGTCGGCGCTGTACTTGTTGTTGGTAGAACTCGGGGAGCCGGAAGCCATGAAGTTCCAGGCCATTTGGGAGTCGTAGAACAGGGGCAGGCCATCCACCAGACCGGTGAGCGTATTGCTCTTGGTGATGGTCATTTCCTCACCCAGGAGAGCGGTGAGCTGATGGTCGGGGTTATTAAGCACCTTGGCAAAATCGTAATTCAGGGTGTTGGTGTTACGATAACGCGTGCGGAAAATTTCCTTGTGCTCGGTGGAAGGGGTGTTCTTTACCGTGGACTGGTTGGCTACATAGTAGGTGGTGAGGCCGTAGAAACGGTCGTCGGCCTGACGATAGTCTTCCAGACCGCCCTCAATCTTGAGGCGCAGGTTCTCGATGATGGTCCAGTTGAATGCAGCATTGGCGTTCCAGGTCTTACGGACACGCTTGCTGTCGTTGTCGGCTACGGACTGGAGCGGCGGTGCGTTGTCGCCATAGTCCTGCTCCAGGTCGGAATCCGTAGCCATGGCGCTCACCGGAATGGGTGCATAGGCCACGGCGTGCTTGAGACGGCCGTTACCGGAAGTGGTGGCGCGGTCGTTGATACCGTTGGCACCGCCGCCGCGCACGTTGATGCTGGAGTAGCGGACGTTCACGTCGAAGCTGGTGGTCTTGGAGGTCTTGAAGTTGCCCTTGAAGTTCAGGTTGTCACGGAGGTACTTGGAGCCCACCATGATGGCCTGGTCGCCCATGTGGGCATAACCGAGGGTCCAGTTGTAGTTCTCGCCGCTGCCGCTGATGGAAGCGTCGATGTTGAACGTGCTGCCGGTATTGCCGAACACGGCGTCCACCCAGTTGTTGGTGGGAACGCCGGTGTACAGGTCAATGTCGGAGAAGGAGCCAAAGTACGGGGTGTAGTGGCTGCTGAGGTCATCACGGATGGAGCCCAGTTCGTACTGGAACTTCACGAAGTTCTCCGCGTCCATGGCCTGGATGGCCTTCTTGTTGGCCATGGTCTTGAGACCGTAGTAGGCATTGAGTTTCACGGAAACCTTCTGGCCTTTCTCCGCGCTCTTGGTGGTCACAATCACAACACCGTTCGCACCACGGGAACCGTAGATAGCGGTGGAGAAAGCGTCCTTCAGAACGTCGATGGAAGCGATTTCAGAGGAGGAGATGTCGTTGATGCTCTCTACCGGGAAACCGTCCACGATGTACAGCGGGGAGCTGTCCTGGGTGATGGAACCGCCACCACGCACGCGGATTTTGATATCCGCATCCGGGTCGCCTTCGGTGGTCACTACGGACACACCGGCCATCTTACCGGAAAGGGCCTGGGACACGGTGGTAACAGGCTGTTCGGCCAGTTTGTCGGCACCTACGCTGGACACGGAGCCCAGGAGGTCACGGCGCTTCACCGTGGCATAACCTACCACCACAACCTCATCGAGGAAGGTGGTGTCGGCCTTCAGGACAACATTGATCTCCGTCTGACCGGCAATGGCCACCGTCTGGTCGGCCAGGCCGATGAAGGAGAATACCAGATTCGTCGCGCCTTCGGGGACAGAGAGGGTGTAGTCACCGTCAATGCCCGTAATGGTGCCGATGGTGGTGCCTTCCACCAATACACCGGCGCCAATGAGCGGTTCACCGGACTCGTCGGTCACAATACCCTTGATGGTGGTCTGTGCCCAAGCCGTGGTGAGCCCCAAGCAAAGTGCGAGCGAAAGAAGTAGTTTCTTTGTCATACTTTTCATTGGTTTTTGATTTTGGTTAATAATTAGTAATAGTAAAAAGATTATAACTTTTTGTATTCTGCTTTTTGGTTACCGCCGTTTACGATGTCCTTCACCAGGTAGTGGAGGTACATTTCCAGGTTGGTGTAGCGTTTGTCCGGATCCAGGGTGTACTCAGAGGCATCCTTGGGGTCGCTCTTGTTCAGGCCCCAGGCGTCCTCAACCGTGTTGGGGATGCCGTCGGAGTCTGCATCACGAAGGGCGCTGATCTGCTCTTCGGTGGCTTTGTACACCGGCCAGCCGTTCACCCAGGTACCGTCATCCACGTCTGTCTGGGTGTCGATGAGGCCCTTCGTAGAGCCGTTGCGGCCCTGATAGGTGTAGGAACCGTCCTTTGTCTCTTTTGCAATACGGGTGTCGATAGCATCCTTGGCAAAACTGGCTCCTGCATACGCCAGAACGGCATCAAAGGCGTCGTTGGCGCTGTGCAGGCTCATGGCATTGCAATCGTACGGCGTTTCCGCCTTGATCTTAGCCACCTCGCTATCCTTGATGTAAACGCCTACGCCAGTGGAAGTTCCGGCCTTCCAGTTGTTGGAAGTGACGTCGTTCACACCATACAGGACATTGTCGTGCAGGTAGAAGTGGCCGGGCAGGATGGTACCACCGCAGTTGCTGCAGGAGGTGGTGGGCTGGATAAGCCAGCGATGACTGCTAGGCGTAACCGGACCGGGTTTGTAGTAGTTGCCCACAAAGTTGTATTTCCGGTAGTCATCTCCGGTATTGCTGGAACTTTCACCACCGTAGCAGGTGTTGCCGCTCCAGTTGTAAACCACATTGTTGGAGATGGTTACGGGGCCCTTCTGGTGGGAAACATAGTCGTGGTCCAGGCGTGGATTGCGGCTGTCGTGGTGGGCCAGGAGGTTGTGATGGTAAGTGGCATTCGTGCCACCCCAGATGCCACCGTACCCGTGATTGCCCTTTCCGTGCACGGAGGCGCGAAGGCTCTCGGAGACAATGTTCCAGGAGAAGGTAAAGTCTTTCATGCCATAGAAAGAGGCGCATTCGTCGGTACTCCAGCTAATGGAGCAGTGGTCGATGATAATTTTCTCGAAAGAATCGCCGTATTTGTCCATTACCTGCATGGCGTCGTCCTCGGTCTTTTGCTCGTCCCCCATCCGGCAGCGGATGAAACGGACAATGACGTTGCTGGCATGAATCCGGAACGTGTAATTCTTCAGGCAGATACCGTCGCCAGGGGCGGTTTGACCGGCAATGGTGAGGTCTCCCTTCTTGATTTGCAGTTGTTTCTGAAGCGCGATGGTTCCAGCCACGTCAAAAACAATGGTGAGCGGGCGCTCGGCATTCTCAATGCCATAGCGGAGCGTACCCTGGGTGTTGTTGTCGTCCAGGGACGTCACATGGTAAATCTTGCCCCCACGGCCGCCGGTGGCGAACATGCCGCCGCCTTCTGCACCCGGGAAAGCACGGGCAATGCCGTCTTCCTCTGCCTCGGGAATGCCGAATTCTTCATAGGCAATGGTGGGATCCGTACCGGGATCGACACCGGGATCATCTTCACCGGCCGTTTTGGCCTCAAGGGTAGCACCGGCGCTCTTGCTGTCCCCCACTACGGCAAATACCGTGAACTGATACGTGGTAGCTTTGGTGAGCCCGTCCACTTTCACATTGCGGTTAGACGTTGAGCCTTCTTTTACGGTGGTGGAGCCCTGCGTGAGCGTATAGCTGAACTTTACGCCGGACTGCGGGTCCCACTGGAATGTGAGGGACGTTTCGGTGGTTTTGCCATCCAGAACCTTGAGTCCGGTGGGCTGCTTGGGCGTTACGGTGGAAGGCGTTTCACTTCCGCCGCCGGGCTGCTCCGGATTGGTCTTGTTGCCACATGCGATGGCCATCAGGGCCATGGCTACACAAAGAATGCGATGCTTCATAGTCTTTCATATTCAAGCGCAGCCCAAATGAGGGGGCCGATGCCCTTGGGGTCATTTGCGCGCACGCGTTCATTAATATAGTACTCGTAGTCTCCCCTGCGGTTGTCCTTGCCCCCCAGGCCGGCCACCTCGCAGCACTGGTTCAGGTTCACCAGGCCGTCCTCTTCCGTCACAAAGGTGCTCAGCAGGGACTGATAGCTCTGCCTGGCGCCGTCCAGATTGGAGAGCACACCCAGCCGGCAGCCTTTGAGCCAGGCGTAGGTGAACATGGCGCTGCAGGTAGCTTCCAGGTAGTTCCCCTGCCGATAGGGCTGGTCCAGCACCTGGAACCACATGCCCGTCTGTTTATCGGCATAGAGCGGAAGTACCTGATATACATTGTTCAGGATGCCGATGAGGCAGTCCTTGTAAGGGCCATCCGGAAAAATCTCAATCACATCTACCAGGGCCATGGCGTACCAACCTAAGGCACGCCCCCAGGCGTGGTCGCTCTGACCGGTCTCCGGGTTGCACCAGAACATGCTGTGGGAGCTGTCCCAGGCGTGGCGGAGGAGACCATTGGTGACGTCGTAGGTATGATTGTACACCGTGGTGAACTGCAGCACGATATCGGCAAAATTCTGCTCCCGCTGGAGACTGTCCGTCACATAGCGGGTGGTGTACTCCGCATAGAAGGGCTGGGCCATGTACAGGCCGTCCAGCCACATTTGATTGGGATAAATCTTCTTGTGCCAGAAGCCGCCTTCCGGGGTGCGGGGCTGGCTTTGCAGCTGGCTGTAAAGGGTATCCATGGCCACGCGGTATTTCTCCTTGCCGGTAAGGTCCAACAGTTGGAACAGCGTCCGGCCCGGGCACACATGGTCCAGGGAATAATTGCTCTTCTTGTACTTGTAGATGGTGCCGGTGCTGTCGATGATGGCATCGTACCAGGCATCTACGTAGGAAAGGGCCTCGGGAGAAGCGTCCAGCATGGCCTTCAATTCCAGGCCGGTGGTGTAGTTCCATTTGAGCTTGCCTTCCAGGCCGTCAATGTAGCTGGCTTCCGGGTTCCGGGCCATTTCGCTCCGGACCACTTGCAAAGACAGCGGTGCCTTGGCCGTTGTACATGCGGTCAAGGCAGCTGCCAGAAGTATGACACTTAATCTGTTCATTTACTTGTTGTTGTACGGGTCCCAAACAATATTGTCCTGCGTCTGGAACATCACCTTATCAAAGGTGTAGTCCTGCGGTTTGATCTTGTGCGCCCACTTGACCCGCACTCCGGCGGCACCGGGGCCGGTGTTCCCCCACTCTCCGTAGAAGGAATTCTTTTTGGTATCCGGCTTGCCATCCTTCTCCCAGTCGTGCCAGCCTTCCGGCAGTATGTGGGAACCTAACTCGCACTCGATGAATACGGTTTTGGCATAAGCCCCCCAGGGACGGCCCAGATAGCATTTGGTCACGCCTTCGTCAGCCGTAAGTTTGCAGCGATAGAAGACATACCCGTACTTCTGGCCTTCCAGGGTGCTGGCGGCGGTGATATAAGAGTCCTTCTTGGAGCGGATTTCGCAATTCTCGAAATAGGCGATGCTGGTTCCGAAGATGAAGTCCGTGGTGCCTTCAATGTAGCAGTCCTTGAAGTAGTTGCGCTTGATACCGCCGAACTTTCCGAATCGGCCATAGGTGTAAAGGGTATCCTGATTGCCCAGGAAACGGCAGCGGTTGAAAAAGAGGAAGTCGCCGTCCGTGAAGCAGGCCACGGCCTGGCCGATGTTCTTCCCTTCCCC
>DEKS01000048.1:8611-9384 GCA_002354005.1 Bacteroidales bacterium UBA2716 | reverse complement strand
GAAATCGCGGCCGGGCCAGTTTTTCTTGGCGTATTTGTCGTAGGTAAGGATGGTCCTCCGGGCATCCTCGCCCTGGAAGAGTACGCGGAACTTGGTGTGGGGGATGTTAATCTCTTCCTTGTACACGCCGTTCTTAATGAGTACACGCGTAATCTCCTTGTGGCTGTAGTTGGGGATGGCGTTTACGCCTTCCTGCACCGTCTGGTAGTCGCCGTGGCCATCGGCCGCAATCACAATGTGGTAATACACAAGGTGTTTGGCAATTTCCGGCAGCTGTTCCTTGATTTTGTCGCAAACGATTTCCGTCACTTTGCGGGCGCCGCAGGGCACCAGGTGGGTGTTGTCGTTCTTGCCGGTAGAAATCATGAAATAGGCTTTGGAGGCGTCGTCGCCCAGTTCCTCCAGCCAGTCCAGCGTGGGGGTGGTCATGTCGATGAAGGTAACACCCATCTCCTTCGCTACGGCCTCCATGGCGGCAGGATAGTCCGTATGGCAGTTACGGTCCAGTTTACCCTCCTTGAACCAGCGGCGGGCAATGGGACTCAGGAGCACCGGAGTGCCGCCTTTCTCGCGCACGCCTTTTACGAAGGTGCGGAGGTTGTCCTGGTAGGCGCCGTACGCCGGAGCGTAGCGGGCAGGATCGTCCGCCTTGGCGTCGTTATGACCGAATTCAATGAACACGTAGTCGCCGGGCTGCACGGCATTGTATACCTTATCCCACAGGCCCAGGTCGATGAAGCTTTTGGTGCTGCGCCCGTTCTGGGCATAGTTGA
>DEKS01000048.1:0-8545 GCA_002354005.1 Bacteroidales bacterium UBA2716 | reverse complement strand
TTGGGCAGGTCTTTTTCTGCCATGGTGCTGTCCCCCATCAGGTGGATGGTGAACAAGGCTGCTGTTAGAAGGGAAAGAATCATAACTTTTCGCCGTTTACAATTACGTTATCGAAGGTGACATTCTTGGCGAAATGCACCTCTGCGCCCTTCTGGGCGGTGAAAACACTGTTCCGGAAGTCCAGGTTGGTCACCGGCATTTCCGGGAGGCCGTTCACAAAAATGGCCTGCTTGGCACCGGAGCAAACCATGTCGCTCATGTGCATGTCGCGGAATTCCGGGGTGGTCTCGTCCACGGGCTGGACGTCTGCGGTGTCATCGTCCCCTTTGTCACTGGCGGCCACGCCGGCATAATACAGGTTGAAGATGACGCCGTAGGAGACGATGTCTTTCATGTAAATGTGGTCGCACCAGATGTTTTTCACCACGCCGCCACGGCCGCGGGTGCTCTTGAAACGAAGGCCCACATCCGTACCCAGGAAGCGGCAGCCGCTCACCCAGATGTTTTCCACACCACCGCTCATTTCCGAGCCCACCACAAAGCCGCCATGGCCGTGGTACACGGTGCAGTCCTTGATAATCAGGTTTTTGCAGGGCTTGGCATGGCGCCGGCCGTCGGCGTCCTTACCGCTCTTGATGCAAATGGCATCGTCCCCCACATCGAAACTGGAGCCGGTGAGAATCACATTCTCGCAGCCTTCGATGTCTATGCCGTCGCCGTTGGTGGAATAGTGCGGGGCGCGAACGCTGATGTTCCTGATGGTGACATCCTTGCACCAGAGGGGGTGCAGGTTCCAGCAGGGGGAATTCTGGAAGGAAGTGTCTTCCAGGAGCACCCGCTCGCAGTTACGGAAGCTGAGCATGACGGGGCGAAGGAAGGTCTTAATCCACTCTTCGTCCAGGCTCTGGTCCTGGAAATTAAGGCTGCCGGCGGTTTTGCGGGCGGCCATATAGCCTTCGTCCGGATACCAGACGCTGCCGTCCTCCGACAGCACGCCGCCGCGCTTGAGAATGGTTTTCCAGGTATCGTCCCCCACTTTACGGCGCTTGACTTCCCGCCAGGGGTCTCCGTTGCCGTCAATGACACCCTTGCCGGTAATGGCAATGTCCGTGGCGCCCTCTGCATGCAGCGGAGACAGGCAGCGGCGCACATCCAAGCCTTCAAAATTGGTGTCGATGATGGGATACAGGCTTTGGTCCGTGGAGAAAACAATAACGGCATCCTGATCCAGGTGCAGCTCGATATGGCTTTGCAGGCCGATAGGGCCGGTGAGCCAGATACCAGCCGGTACCTCCAGGCGGCCGCCACCCAGACCGGCCAAGTGATCGATGGCCTTGGCAAAGGCCTCCGTATTCAGCGTAACGCCGTCCCCTACTGCGCCAAAATCCGTCAGGCAAACGCTGCGGCTTGGGATGGAAGGAAGCTGGACACGGGGCATTTCGAAGGGAACGCCTTCATACACATTGGTTTCCGAAGTGGAACAGCAGGCCGATGCCAAAAAGGCGGCTGCAAGCATGCGAATCAAGGAGGATGCGGTCATTCGTTTTAATTTTCAATTAAAGTGGCGATGCAAATATACACCTATTTTTTTAATTTCCGTTACCGTGCACGGAATTTTTTCAACAGAACTTTTCAACATGCCCCACAGCGCACTCAAGGGCCACCGTGAACGGGCACGAAAAAAATATTTTAAAAAGTTTGGGTGTCCTCGTGATTTTATTTATCTTTGCGCTATGGAGAAAGTGACTATCAACGACATCGCCCGTCTCACCGGCCTTTCCAAAGGAACGGTGGACCGTGTTCTGCACAACCGCGGAGAAGTATCCAAGAAAAGCTATGAAAAAGTAATGGCCTGCATCCGGGAGATGGGCTACGAACCCAACGTGTATGCTTCCCTTCTCGCCGGAAAGGGAAAAGGCAGCATTGCCGTGGTACTCCCCCGCCCGGAGGAAGGAAGCTACTGGGAGCTGGCGAGTAGCGGTATCGGCAAAGCAGAGGAATCCGGGCGTCAGGTAGGCGTACACACCCAGCTTTTCACCTATAACGAATTCAGCGCAGACTCTTTCCGGGAAACCTGCGCCACGGTGTTGGACAGCAAGCCTTCCGGTGTAGTCATCGCCCCCATGTTCCAGTATGAGACACAGGTCTTTGTGCAGGAACTTTCCGGCCGCGGCATTCCGTACGTGTTTGTCGACACCAAACTGGAGGAACCCGCCGGCCACCTGGCCTTTTTTGGCATTCCCGCCTACAAAAGCGGATACCTCTGTGCCGATATGCTCCTGCAGGGGAAACTGGCAAAAGAAGTACTGGTTGTGCGCGTCATGCGGGACAAGGAACGCTCATCGGACCCCACCATCGGGCGCCGAGCCGGTTTTCAGGATTACATCCGCGAAAACAACCCCTCCTGCACGCTACGAACCATCTTTGTCAACCCCATAGACCCGGTTGCCACAGACGAGGCCCTGTCCGCCTTCTTTACGGATTTTCCGGATGTGCGGCACGTCGTCATGTTCAACTCCCGCATCCACCTCATTGTCCCCTATCTGGAGCGCAATCCCCGTACCGGCATGCGCATTGTGGGCTTTGACAACCTGCCCGCCAATATTGCCGGACTGCAAAAGGGTATTGTGACCATGCTCATCGCCCAGCACCCGGAGCAGCAGGTGCAGGATGCCATTTCCACACTGATAGACTACATTGTTTTCCACCGCAAGCCGGCCCGCACGGAGAACCACATGCACATGGATCTCCTTACCCGCTACAACGTGGAAGACTACTGAATGGTGAGTGCCTGAATATCTACCCAGCCACCGTCATTTTTCCAGACGGGGCGGTTGCAGAAAAAGCCGAATTTAGCACCGATCCACAGCTCCGGTTTGGCGATAAACTCCTGATTCACAGCCTTAAAGTGCTTGCCATCCGGCGAGTACGAGAAATGGCATACGGCATCCGGGACATTGCCTTTTACCGCGCGCGGTTTCACGGTGAGCCTGACCCAAATTTCCGTCTGCCTGAAAGTGGGATACTTCACGGCCGGAACATTGCCGGAAGCGTACGGAAAATCCGGTTCACGGAGCGTATAGGGAAGCATTGTGAGCACGGTTACCTGCTCCTTGTTACCCTTAGGGGCTTCCAGACAGGAGATATAGTCCAGTTGCGCACCCTCCGGGGTGTCTGTCAGGCGCAGTCCGGCATAATCGTCCCCCTGCACCAGAAAGCCCGCCTGTTCCCCTTTGAGGGCGGGATTGGGCATGAAGGTGAGCCGGGCCGTTACCGTAAACTCCTCTGCGGGGAATTTCTGCAACAGGAGGTTGGGGCAGTTCCAGAGGTTGGCCTCCGGGGCTTTTTGCATCACCGAATACAGGCGAATGCCGCCGCCGGGCAATGCGTAGTGCCAGTACGGAGACGGAACGGTGGGATACTGCCACTCCAGGCCAATGCCGTAAGGAGATTTCTCGACTTCGCCTTCGGCTCCGCTCGAAATGACAGAGCCCGCGTTTTCCCGACCGTTCTTGTCATTTCGACCGAGCGTAGCGAGCGGAGAAATCTTCCACGCCTTCACAGGCTGTCCCACGCCATCCGCGTCCGGGTCCTCGCCAATGAGGGGCCAGCCGTCTGCCCGCCAGGTCAGGGGTTGCAGGTGCAGGATACGGCCATAGGCACCCTTGTCCTGGAAATGCAGGAACCAGTCCGTTCCGTCCGGGGCCGACACCCAGGCACCCTGGTGCGGGCCATTGATGGTTCCCGGAGCCCAGGCCATCACAATCCGTTCCTCCCACGGCCCCCAGGGGCTGGCAGAACGCAGCACGGTTTGCCAACCGGTAGCCACGCCGCCGGCCGGAGCAAAAATATAGTACCACTCCCCTCGCTTGTAGAACTTGGTTCCCTCGATGGTGGGCTGGGTGAGATGGCCGTCAAAAACAATGCGGGAAGGCCCTTCCAGGCAGGTTCCATCAGCCGAGAGCGGTGCCACAAAGACCACGCTCTTGTGCGTGGCGCGGGACCCGGCGCAGCCGTGGGACAAATAGGCCTTTCCATCCTCGTCCCAGAACGGACACGGGTCGATAAATCCCTTTTCACGCACTACCCATACAGGCTCAGACCATCGCCCGCGCGGATTCCGGCTGCGCACCATGAAGATGCCCCGGTCCGGGTCTCCCACGTAAATGTAGAACCAGCCGTCGTGATAACGGATGGCCGGTGCCCATACGCCGTTTCCATGCTCCACGTCCTCCCGGAAGGCCGGGTCATAGTCCCACAGGGCAGCGCCGGTGAGTTCCCAGTGCACCAGGTCCTCCGACTCCAGGATGGGCAGGCCCGGAAAACAGTTGAAGGACGAAGCCGTCATGTAATACCGGTCCCCTACCCGGCACACATCCGGGTCTGAATAGTCCAGGTGCAGAACAGGGTTGGTGTAGCGCTGGGCCTGTGCCGTACATGCAGCCAACAGGGCAAGCAGGAGAAGGAAACGTTTCATAGTACTTCTTTTAGGGCCGCCTCCACGGCATCGTACTCGTAGCCGCGGGAGAGGCCGAATTTTATCAACTTAAGGCGCCGCTGCGGATCCCCCTCCAGGGTGCGGGCCTTGGCGGCCAGGACGCGGGATAACTTGTCTGCTGCAGCGGCCGGCTCCACCTCCGCCAGACCCGCTGCGATATCGGCCTCCGAAACGCCTTTTGCGCGCAGCTGGAAGCGGATTTTCACGGGGCCCCAGCCCTGCAGCGCGGCTTTTTCCCGCGCAAAGGCGGAGGCATAGCGGGCATCGTCCACATAGCGGTCTTCTACCAGCGACACAAGCACTTGAGAGGCAGCCTCCGCATCCCCCTCCAGGGCCTTGAGGGCTTTTCGGTACACATCGGCCCTGCAATACTCCGCTTTGGAGCACTGCTTTTGCAGACGGGAGAGGACGGCAGCGGTTTCCATCGGCCTAGAAATTATAGCCCAGAGAGAGGTAGAAGCCCACTTTGTTGGTCACGTTGGACCAGTGGAGGGTGCCCTTGATCGGGCCCACGATGGAGTTGTAGGCGTAGCCCAGGCCCACGCCGCCCAGCCATTTACCGTCTGCAATGGTTTTGTTGAAGGCGTCGAAGGAATAACCGCCGTTCCCCATCAGGGACACGTAGTGGTTCTTCAGGATGCGGAAACGGGCGTCCAGGCGCAGGAGGGCCAGCTGGTCGCGCACCACCGCCAGTTGATTGACGCCCACAAAAGGGATGGAGTGATCCAGGTATCGGCCCTGGAAATCATCGCCGATCATGTTGGCATACAGCACCGGAGGCTGCGGACCAAAAATAAAGCGGATATTGTACTGCGGAATGAGGGTAAAGCGGCCAAAGGTAATGGGGAATTTACCGTCCAGCGCGGCAATAACGTTAACCGGGAAGGAATTCCCCCACTTCCGGACATCGGAAACGGCCTCTGCACGAAGCCCCACGGACACACCCTTGGTGGGGAAATAACCGTTATCCAGGGTTTCCATGCGGCCGTCCATAATCAGCCCCATATAGTCCAGCACGGAACCGCCGGTGAGTTCGTATACCGCAGAGGGGTTGTTGTTGGACAGGACGTTGAAGATTTTGGTGAAATTGTTCTTCAGGCCCAGTTTTACATCGAAGGACGACCAATGCATGTTGGAGAAATACACCTCCTGGTTGGCATTGAGCATCTGGATGTTATAGGTGGACGCCCCGGCAAGGAAACTGGTCCGGCTCAGGTAGCGGACATCGGCCCGTACGTTGAAGGTAGAGAAGTTGGGGGCGTTGTAGGAGTAGCGCACATCCACATACGGGTTGATGCTGATGCGGGCGGTCAAATCCACCGAGGAGCCGCTCATGGAATGGGTGAACAGGCCCACGTTCAGGAGCAGGGACACAATATCCTGCGTATCCATACGGGCACCCAGGCCAATCTGGTGCATAGGACCGCGTTTGCATAGCACGCGCAGGCGGTAAGGCTCCGCTTTTCCGCGAAGTTCATAGGTCACGTAGTCGTAGGAGCCCTTTCCAAAGATCGCGGCGATATCGGTCTCTATCTGGTCCTTGCTCGCTTCCATACCCGGTTTTACGCTCATCTTGGAACGGATATACTCCGCTTCCCGTTCATCCACGCCCACAATGTCGATATCCTCGATCCGGACGGGCCGTGCACCCAAATCCACGGCCGGCTTGGCATTCAGTTTCCGTCGGGCCTTGCCCAGGCGGTGCCGGACGGCATCCAGCTGCGGTTTGAGCGCCTCCGCCGCCTTATACCCGCGATTGAACAGGGTGTCTATGGCGGCCCGGTTGAAGCTCAGGAAGTTATAGCCCGTCATGTCCGGATGGATGCGAATGTCTACGTTCTTGATATTCTGGTTAAAGGCGTCATCGTCAAAGAGGTTCATGGTGGACGACAGGATATCCGCCAGGTTCTGGATTTCCGCCGCGCTGGCGTTGTCGCCGGAAAGGTCGATGCCGATAATGATGTCTGCGCCCATCTGCCGGGCAATATTCACCGGGAAGTTGTTGCGCATGCCGCCGTCGACCAGCACCATTCCGTCTGTACGCACAGGCGCGAACAGGCCCGGGATGGACATGGTGGAACGAATGGCCAGGTTGATGGAACCCGAGTGCCATACCTTCGCCTTTCCGGAAGCCATGTCCGTGGCTACACAGGCAAAGGGGATGGGCAGTTTGAAAAAGTCCGTTGAATCACTGTAACCAACTGTATGAGAAGTGATTAACTGGTTTACATTTTGGCCAAACACAAAGCCGGAAGGGAGGCTGCCCAGCAGGTTGTTCCGGGCCAGCGAACTCATCTCCCCTTCATTCTCCGCACCCAGACGCAGCTGCCGGTTGCTGCCGGCGGCAAAGGGCATATCGCCCTGAATGAAATTTTTGTAGTCGTCGGCCCTGTAATAGAACGGGAACGACAGCATGAATTTTTCTTTGTAGCGGATGCGGGAATACGGGACATACTCCCGGTCCACTTTGTCACTGAGCGCAACGCCCCAGTCCATGTGCTTGAAGAGCGAATCCAGGTAGTCCGCATCGTAACCCAGGGCATACATGGCACCCACCATGCCGCCAATGCTGGTTCCCACCACCATGTCCACGGGGAAGTCGTACTGTTCTAGGTACTTGAGCGCGCCCACTGCAGCGGCGCCCTTGGCACCGCCGCCGGAGAGAACGAGTGCCATCGTGGGCCGTTTTTTGCGGATTTGCGCCATTTTGTAGCGGATTTCGCGCACGGCCGCGGCATCTTTTTCGTCCAGTCCGAAAGTGGACGATTCCGGGTCTTTGTTATTCTGTGCCATTACCCCCCAGGCACACAGCAGGGCGGCAAAAAAGAGCAGGATCTTTCTCATGGTTGCAAGTTATGTTTACCGGCAAGAAGGCCGCAAGCAGCAAAAATATCTTCTCCGCGGGAAGCACGGATGGTGGCGGTGAGACCGCCTTTCTCCAGACGCTCCCGGAAGGCCTCCATGGCCTGTGCCGATGCAGTTGTGTACGGGAAATCCGGGATGGCGTGGAAGCGAATCAGGTTCACGCGGCATTCCAGGCCCCGCAGGAGTTTCAGCAGGCCCTCCGCATGGCGCGGGGTGTCGTTCCAGCCACTGAAAATGGTATATTCAAAGCTCACGCGCCGCTGGCCGGTGAAATCGTACTGTTTAATCAGGCGCACCACCTCCGTAATGGACCAGGCCTTTTGCACGGGCATGAGTTCCTCCCGTTCCTCCGGGAAAGGATTGTGCAGGCTCACCGCCAGATGACACCTGCTCTCCTCCAGATATTGTTTCAGTTTAGGTAATACGCCTATTGTACTCAGTGTTATGCGTTTAGGGCTCCAGGCCAATCCCCAGGGGGCAGTGAGAACATCAATGACACGTTTCACCTGGTCCCAGTTGTCCAGCGGCTCTCCCATGCCCATGAACACCGTATTGGTAAGGTCGGCCGCTTCCTCTATGGCAAAGAACTGGCTCAGGATGTCCGCTGCGTCCAGATTGCCGTGGAAACCCTGCCGGCCGGTCATGCAGAACTTGCAGGCCATTTTGCACCCGGCCTGGGAGCTCACACACAGCGTTTTCCGCTCCTGGTCGGGGATCATCACGGCCTCGATATAGAATGCACTTTCCCCGTCATGCCCGGTGTCCTTCCCGTCATGCCCGGCCACGACCGGGCATCTCACCGGAAACAGGTATTTCCGGGTGCCATCCCTGGACGTTTGCACATCCACCGGCTGCGCCTGGCCCACCTCATACCGTGCGGCCAGCGCTTCCCTGCCCTGTTTGGACAGGTTGGTCATCTCCTCTATGCTGCGCACCCGCTTCTGATACAGCCACTGGGCTATCTGCTTCCCGGCAAACCCCGGTAAGCCTGCTTCCAGTGCAATGGCCTTCAGTTCCTCAGGCGTCTTTCCAAGTAAACGTTCCTTCATATCTTGCAAATTTAAAAATATCCCGCCTAAAAATCAACCCCCGCCCCCTAAACTATTTCTCCCGTCGCTGTGGGTCCACCGACTGGACCTTCGAAGCCCCTTTGGGCCCTTTTCCGGCGCTGAGGGTCCATCG
>DEKS01000161.1:13225-13974 GCA_002354005.1 Bacteroidales bacterium UBA2716 | reverse complement strand
AACGGCATGGCGGCGCGGTAGGTATCCCAAAGGGAATAGGTTGTATAAGACGGCTTCTGGTCGATGTCCGAGAACAGCGACGGTGCAATCATGGTGTGGTAAAGGGCCGTGTAGAACACTTTGCGGGCCGCTTCGTCATCCGTGTCGATACGCACTTTTGCTAAAACGTCGTTCCATTTAGCGCGGGCATTGCTGCGGACGGCGTCAAAGTCCCAACCGGGCAGTTCCGCCTCCATGGCCGCTTTGGCGGCCGCGCAGTTGTTGGCCGACAGCGCCACCTTCAGCAGGACCTTTTCGCCTTCCTTGGCGGCAAAGGAGCAGCGGGCATACATCCCCTCTTCTTTCACGCTCACGGGTTTGGAAAAGACGGCATAGAAGAACTGCTTCTGGTCTTTGGCCCAGCCGGTGGAGTGCCGCCAGCCCTGGAGGGTGCACGCGTCCAGCACCTCAACGTGCGTATCCGTGGCCTTGTCCCAGCAGCCGCCGTTCTCCAGGTCAAAGACGAGGGCCGCTTCTTCCGATGCGGGGAAGGTGTAGCGGTGGATACCTACGCGCTCCGTGGCGCTGAGCTCCGCCGTAATGCCGTAGCGAAGCAGCGGAACGCTGTAATACCCGGGCTCGGTGACTTCCTTTGTGCGGTCTGCATAGGACCACATCCCGTCCCGGGCGTAAGCTACCTCACCTACTACCGGCATGACGGTAACGTCGAACAGGTCGCCTATGCCCGTACCGGAAAGATGCGTGTGGCT
>DEKS01000161.1:10780-13101 GCA_002354005.1 Bacteroidales bacterium UBA2716 | reverse complement strand
TCGGCCCCCACGAACACGTGTCCGTGTCCTCCGGTTCCGATGCGCGTATCTACGCAGGAAACGAGGTCTTCCGCAGGCTTTGACGTGCATGCGGTGAACAGATTGCCGGTAAGGCCGGCAATGATGACGGCAACAAGTGCTGTCGCGTTTGTCATTCTGAGCGAACCTTTGTCTGTCATTCTGAGCGAAGCGAAGAATCTCATTGGAGCACTGTTTTTTCAAAGGTCGTTAAAATCTGACAAAAGTGCAAACTTATATAAATAAGGTTTTTTCAAAAAAAAATTGTATATTGCGTTGCTAATTATACACGTAAGGTGTTTTTTGTGAAAAAAATAGCGGCGGTGGTCCTGTTTTTGGTCCTTATTACGGGGTGTCAAAAAGATGCTCCTGGTTCACAAGTGCCTGAGCAGCAGAGTCTTACCGTGCTGTTTTCTCCCGGTGTCAGCTTTAGCGGCGCCGGCTACGATGATGCCATCCTCAAGGCTGTGGTGGAGAGCATGGCGGAGCATCCTCAGGTGAACCATTCCCTGCTTCGGCCGGAAACCCTGGACGAGGCCCGCGGTATGGCGCAGCAGTGGCAGGAAAATGCTGGGGAGCGCAGCATGCTGCTGTTATGTGGCGTCCAGTACGAAGCCCTGGCCCCATCCCTTTCTCCAGGCAAGGGCCGTGTCCTGCTGCTGGACAGCCGTCAAACCCTGGAAAACGGCGTTGCCACCTTGCAACTCAAGCGCTATGGCGGCGCTTACCTGGCGGGGGCCATGTGCGTGAGCTTTCCTAAAATGTGGATTTTTAAAGCCCTGGATGGAGACCGCATGATGGATACCGTAGCGGGCGGAATTGCGGACGGTTATTCGGCCACCGCCAACCAGGTGGCGCAGGTACTGGTCCTGTCGGACAGCTACAAGGGCACCAATATGCCGGACGAGCTATTTGCCCATCTCTACACATACAGATCAGATATGGACATAGATGGGGACACGATGCTGGTGCCGGTGTGCGGTGCATCCCGCATGGGAGCCTACATGTTCTCAAACAACATGTACTTTTTATCCATGGGCGTCGGAGAAGACTGCAGCATCTTCTCCGACATCTTGCCCTTCTCGCTGGTATATGACTTGGGAGGCATTGTCAAAGACTACATAGGCCGGTGGCTGGAAGGGGAACCCTGGCCGGCTCATCAGGATTTTGGCCTGTCCACGGGTCATGTGTACATTCAGTACAATCCACGTTATTTCGAACGGATTCCTAGATATGTTACTCTATTTAGTTTTCTGCTGAGTGGCTCCTGCCTGTTCACGCAGGAGCAGTACATGGAATGGGAGGCCCGGTATAGACCCATTGCTTTAGAACAGGAGGCCAGCCATGCGTATTAGCAATGTGCTCATATCGCTGGCGGCCGCCCTCCTGCTGTGTTCCTGCAGCGGAAAAGAAGTTCTGCCGCAGGAGGCACGCACCACCACGTACAAAGTGGCGGTGATTATGCCCCAGCGCATTTGGGCAACTGAAAAGCCCATCGCCCAGCAGGCCCTCCAGAATCTGGAAAAGGCCCAGGAGAGGCTTGGGGAACGCGTCAAACTGGAACTGGAGTGGATAGACGAGGACATTCCCAATTTGGAGGAAGAAGTACGCCGGGTCACGCATGACACCTCGTATGCAGCCGTGGTGGGGCCCAAATATAGCCGCCACGCCCGCATGGTGGCCAAGGAAAGCCTGGCCCTGCGCATGCCCGTCATCATG
The DNA here is from genome assembly GCA_002354005.1 of Bacteroidales bacterium UBA2716. GTDB lineage: Bacteria > Bacteroidota > Bacteroidia > Bacteroidales > UBA932 > Cryptobacteroides. Next base: position 11,364 of record DEKS01000161.1, on the reverse strand, counting down.
CCCAGCGTTACATCGGCAGAGGTCCAGCGCATTTATGCGGGCAGCAACAAAACGGATCCCAATATTTTCTTTATGTCGGAGAACGACATGGTCCAGAGTCAGGCTCTCCTCACGGTGATTTCCCGGCAAGTAGGGATTACCTACATCTATGTCCTTTCGCGCCGCGACGATTCCGACGACTACGCAACCACCTTCAACGGTTATCTGCCTTTCCTCTCTATGGAGCTCAAGGTGGGGGAATTGTACTTCTATTCCTATGCGGACAAAGAAAGCATGCGTGAGCAAATCCATATCATTAAAGGATACACCGCCTTGGGCAATATGTTCAGCAGTATCTTCTTTGTCCCTTCCACTACGGAGGACATGCTGTGGCTGGACCAGATTCTTACGGAGGAAGAGATCAAGACGCAGGGGGTAGTAGATATGGAAGCAGTAGAAGCTGGAGCAGAAGCTGAAGTTTTCCCGCGCATTTACTGCGCCGAAATGGCCTGTGATTCCTCCCTTGAGGGCGTGTTGCAGAACGAATATGAAGGCATTGCCCTTTCCGGCAGTCCGGAAAGCGGTTTCCCGGCGGTTCAAAAGGG
>DEKS01000161.1:406-10665 GCA_002354005.1 Bacteroidales bacterium UBA2716 | reverse complement strand
ATGGATGCCTGTGACGGAACGGGGAACGACCTCTCCTGGACGGCGGAGGGCCTTGCCGACGGCTTCCGCAGCATCCGCTCCGGTGAGCTCCCCAATATGGCGGGCGCTTCCGGCAGTTGGGTCTTTGACCGGAATACCCACATCAGCCAGCTGGGCACCTGGTATGGCCATTGGCGTTACTTTGACGGCACCTTCCATTTTGTAGAGTATCTTACCCGGAGCGATCACGCCAAGAAATCGTCCATGGACCAGTTGTGGAACAAAGAAATTACCTACATCGGTTTTTCCATCTCCCAAGTGGATAAAGGCGTTCAGTATGAGCCGCTTCAGGACCGCTACGCCGTGGTAATGGCCACCTCTACGGGCTGGGACAACTACCGCCACCAGGCGGACGCCCTGGACATTTACCGTATGCTCAAGAAGGCAGGCTACCCGGACGACCATATAGTCCTCATTACGGAAGACGACCTGGCCCGGAACCCTGAAAACCCGCATCCGGGCGTGGTACACGTGCTTCCGGACGGCGAAAATCTGTACCAGGGAGTGGTGAACGACTACAAAATAAGCCAGCTTACCCCGGAGGACCTGGGGAATATCCTTTCCGGTACCGTCACAGAGCGCACGCCGGAGGTGGTCCATGGCAGCAAAAACACCAACGTGCTCTTCTTCTGGAGCGGCCATGGGCTGGACGACAACCTCATGGCCTGGGCCGATGACAGTGTCACATCGGGCCAAATCCGTTCCATGCTGGAGGGTGCCCAGGAGAATTACCGTAAGCTCCTGTTTGTGATGGAGGCCTGCTACAGCGGGTCCGTAGGGGAGTACTGTACCGGATTCCCCGGCCTGCTCTCCCTTACGGCTTGTTCCCCGGGCGAGAAGTCGCACGCAGACGTCCTGGAGGGCCCCACTTACCTTTCCAACGCCTTCACCCGCGTATTCCGGGAAGAGATAGAGAAGGATCCGGATATCTCCATTTACGAGCTATACACGGAACTGGCCCGGCACACCACCGCCTCCCATGCCATGATGTACAATTACGACTGGTACGGAAGTGTAAGCAACAATACCCTTGCAGAGTATTTTAAAACTGAACAGCAGTGAGAAAGACCCTTTATATCGCCACCATGCTTCTGATGGTCCTTTCCTGCAGCAAGCAACCCGCGCAGCCGGAACCGCCGGCCGCGGAAGCCACCGGTGCCTCTATGCAGGTGATGGTCTTGTTCGGCCCCGGACAACTGGGAGACAATGGCTACGCAGACTCCGTGATGAGCGGCTTGTATTCCCTTAAGAGGGAGGGCACGCTTCCGGATGCAGATTCCCTGGATGTGCGTTTCATATCGGCCGATACCTATGCGGAGACCAATAACCAATTGGCCTCCTGGCTCAAAAACAGCAGCAATCCGTTCTATGGAAAACCCTATAAGCGCAGGTTGGTGGTGATTACGGAGCCTTACATGCTGGATTGGTTCGATGAATTGTACGCGCAGCTGGGAGATACCGATGAGGTCCTGGTCCTGAAGGTGAACGAAGATGATGTCCGGATAGCCGCCGAGGACTACGTCCTTGGAGAGAGAATCCACGGGCTCAATATATCGGCCGCCGCATCGGCCCGGGCTTTCTGCCGGTATATGAAGGCGGAAAAGCCGGACGAGCACACCCTTCCTTTCTTCCGGCTGTACTCGGAGCAGATTGTCACCTACCGGGATAGCCTCTATGAAGTTTTCTCCCGGGAGCTGGGCGGGGAAGATGCCATTTATCTTACCCCTCTTTCCACGGATGCCAGCGAAGGGATTTTCTCCACTACCTATGAAACCACGGCGCTGGAGTCGGCCTTCCAGTGGGCCAATATGATGCAGAATGCATTCAATTCTGCGCTGAATTCCTTTGCGGTGGTGGACTTGGGGGCCGCGAATGCGGGGTGGGACTATTTCCTGCTGGACGCGCCCGAAAAAACCTTCACCTCCCTTTTGATGGATGCCCGGCAGATGTCCCTGGCCAGCCGGTTTTTCATCACACGCGACTTTGGCAAAGCCTTGTGCGGATGGTGCGTCCGCTGGGCCCGGGGGGAGCAGATGCCCCTGATGGAGGAACACGGTGCCTGGGACGGGTACTGCACAGACAACATCCCTAAAAACCAGTGATGTATGAAACGGACGAAGATTGTCATATTGCTTTTTTTAATCGTGAGCCTTGGCGCCCTCTCCTGCAACAAGACGCCGGATCCGCTTCCCGTGAATCCGGTGAGGAAAGAGGTGGTCCTGAATGTGGATGTGATTGCTCCCCAGGCAATTAAAGAACAGTGGACAGAGAGTATAGGGCTGGCGCAGAAGGCCATTGCGCTGGCGCAGAACCGCGTGGATAACCCCGTAAGGCTGAACCTTCGTTATCACAACGAGGAAACGGAAGACCTGGATGCCCTGGGCTACGCGCTCACCCATCCGGAGGAGGGGGCAGACACCTGCCATGCCGTTGTGGGCCCATATTATTCCTACAACGCGCAGCACATTCTTCGCTACGCGCGCGAGAACCGTCTGCCGGTCCTGATGCCCACCTGCACCAGTGTGGAATTGCAGCGCATTTACGCCCAGGAAACCTATGCATGGTTCTTCACGGAAAGTGACATTACCCAGTGCGAGATTATGATTGGGGCTGCCCGTGCAGTGGGCGCTACGGACGTGGCCATGGTTTACAGCAACGACACCTACGGGCAGTCGTTCAAGGACTGGTTCGCGTTCTATGCCACCGAGCAGGAAATCCACATGGCCGTAGAGGCACCCTTGGCCTATGCCAAAGGAAAAGATTTGCGTCCTTTCCTGCAGGAGGCCAGCGAAGCCGCCCAGGGGGAGAAAGTATTTTTGCTTATCGCCCTGTCGGATGCCAGCCTGTATGAGGAAGTATGCCGCCAGCTGGTGGATTTCCCCCACATTTACCCCATCTGTGCCGATGACTGCTATGAGTCCCGGTTCATCAATTCCTGGGACGACAGGCATACTTTCTACCTGGGCGTAACGCCTGTGGGCTCCATGAACCTGGGATACCCGCAAAGCTATAAGGAACTCTATGGCCGCCTGCCCTACAGGGGGGAGGCGCAGGTGTACGATGCCCTTTGCCTGCTGGCGCTGGGCAAGACGCACCAGATGGTTAACGGGGAACGCTGCCTGATCGATGGCAAGCAGGTGGAGTATCTGCAGAGTCCCTATACCATTGGCCTCACGGACCATATGCGCTCCCTGGTGGCTTCTACGGAAGGGGAGGCTACCCAGTGGGATGCCGCCGGTCTCACCACGGCATTTACGCAAATCCGAGCCGGTAAACCGGTGTCCCTGAGCGGCGCCACCGGCCACCTTACATTCGCCCAGGACAATTATACCAGCATCCTGAACACCACCTACATGCTTTGGTCCATGGGCGATGGTGCGGACAAAGTGGAACCCGTCTGCTACCTTTCCGCGTCCGGCAGCAATACGGAAGCCTCCGTCACCGCCATGTGGGAGCGGGACAAACAGTGGGAGCAGGTGTTCAACGATACCCCTGTAGATCACGACCTGGGGCCCATCACCAGCCGCTGGGCGGTGGTGCTGAGTCCTTCCACCACCTGGAGCAATTATCGGCACCAGGCCGATGCTTTTGCCATGTACCAGCTGCTGCGTCGCAGCGGCTATGAGGACGACCACATCGTCCTTATCGTGGAAGACAACCTGTATGACAATCCGCGGAACATTTATCCCGGCCAGATCTTCGTGGAACGGGGCGGAGGCGCGGATGGGGATGCCGGCATCATGGGAGAGGATGTCCGCAAAGGCGCGGTGGTGGACTATCATTTTACAGACCTTAGGCCGGAAGACCTGGCCGGCATCATGACAGGACAAGTCAGCGAGCGCCTGCCGCAGGTCATTTACCCGGACGAAGGCTCCAATATCTTCTTCTTCTGGAGCGGCCATGGAGGAGATAAAGAGGGCCCGCTTTGGGGCGATGAAGACGCTCGGGAATATTTTGGCAAGCAGCGAATCAAGGATATCGTCACTGCTCTGCACGAGCAGAACAAGTACCGCCGGATGTTTTTTGCCATCGAGACCTGCTACAGCGGACGCTGGGGAGAGGCCCTGAAGGGGATTCCGGATGTGCTGGTGCTCACGGCCGCCAATCCCTACGAGAGCAGCAAGGCCGATGTCCACAGCCGGGAGCTGGGCGTGTACCTTTCCAACGCTTTTGCGCGAACGTTCCGCGACTGCATTGTGGCAGACAACCAAATCACGATATACGACTTATATAAGGAGCTGGCCAGAACCACCAACGGCTCCCATGTATCTATCTATAACCATGCTCAATACGGCTCCGTGTACACGGAGAATATGGAAGACTACTTCCTGTGGCGAGAATAAAAATCGAGAGCGATATGAAAATACACAATCTTGCAATCAGCATCCTGGTGATGACGGCGACCCTGCTTGCCGTTTCCTGCAAAAAGACCCCCGATCCCACTCCTGTACCCGGGCAGGAAACCGATGACGAACAAGTTTTCTGGGGCATTGTAGGGCAGCTTTCCAATCCGGATAACTACACGTCGGATTACCTGGACAAAACCTTTGAGCCCACTATAGGTGAGGCCGTGGAGGGTTCCTACGACCGTGTTGTGGAAACCAATGACCAGGCCTCTGCAGCCTTGCGTTTCGCCAATCTTGTGGGCCTGGAGAATTTTGATCCCCAAACCGCCACTTATACCTTTTCGCACCCGGCGGTGGGCACCCTCACTTATACCCAAAGCAAGGACGAACGCTCCCTGGCATCGGTAAAAGTGAGTATCAAGCAAATGCCCCATTTGACCAACATTATATATAGGACAGCCGAGCAAATGGGCTATAACGCCCCTGCGTTCCGCGGCGCCGCCTATTATCGCTTTGGCGATGTCATCTCCCGCACCCTGCCGGAAGGAAAAACGGAGTACTGGGTGTGCGTACGACCGGCTTTCGGCCCCGAGAATAAGCAAATCTCGCGCTGGATATGCGTCAACACGGTTCCGGACAAGTTTGTTACCAATCTTTCTGGTTCGGGCCGGGAATGGTACGTCCCCAACAGCGGCATCAGCCGGGATAACGAGAACATGCAGAACCTGGCGGAAATGTTATACGCTATTGCACATCCTGCCCAGTGGGAAGAAAACGTCAATACATATCATGATGATTCGCAGGCGTGGTATAATGTAGGTATGCCGTTCTTTACGGATTTCAAAAAAAACAATCTTGACTACCACAACCGCTATTTCTGGGATAGGGTGCACAGGGCCTGGACAGAGAGGGACATTTTCCGGACAGTCTTCGGGGTAGATGAAGCAGACTTTCTTCGCCGCCTGGATGCCGACGGCCTTCACCTGCTATTCCGGGGGAACCGGTGGTATGCTTCTACCCATAACTGTACCTTGTTTGAAGCCGTGTATAAAGAAGGAACCGGTAACAAGGAGCACAATATGCACCTTGCCGAGTATCCTACCCGGGAGCAGGAGGTCAGTGACATGGTGCTGGATTGCCGTTCCATGAGCGGCAATACGGGCAATTACATGCGCTTTTTCAACAACGACGGCGCATACCGCTGGGTGATCCGCCACTCATCGGGACAAGACCTGGCTTCCGACGGACGGTATCATGTGAAAAACCCGATCAAGGGATTCACGGAAGTATACCGGTACAATGACTACTATGGCCCCGTAAACTTGGATGCAGCCCCCGAAATTACCACGCCAGACGAGTAATTCCGTCAAAAAAGACACTTTGAGTAAAAAATTGGGGCATTTTTGTAACTCTGCGTCAATTTTTTCCCGGTGGGTATTGGATATCGGGGGTTTTTTACCTTATTTTTGTCAATTTTTATACAATGCTATATGAAAACCGCATGTAAGTATTTGTGCCTGGCAGCGCTGGTATGCGCCACAGGGCTGTTCGCACTCTCCTGCAAAAAGGAGACGCTTACCCCCGAAGAGCAGAAGGCGCAGGAGGAGCAGGAAAAGGCAGAGAAGACGGAGCAGTTCTGGGACGTGGTGGGGCAGCTGGTAGCGGCATCGGACTACACCCCGGACTACAAAGGCAAAACCTTTGAGCCGGTGATTGGCATTGCAGACGCATCGGACCCCCAGGCCCGTATCGTGAAGAGCAACTCCGCCGCTGCGGCCGCCCAAAGCTTTGGCGATCTGGTGAATGTGAGCACCATCAATGAGCAGACTCCCACTTACACCTGGAGTAACCCGGAGGTGGGAACGCTTACCTATACCAAGACGGATGGTCCCACATCCTGGGCGGAGGTAAAGGTGGATATTCCTTCCATTCCGCATCTTTCCAAGATTATCTACCGTTCTGTGGAACAGAGCGGAGAGAACGGCTCTTTCGCAGGCAGCGCCTACTACCGCTTTGGCGACGTTGTGAGCCTTGTCAACAAGTCGGGCAAAGAGGAATACTGGGTGTGCGTACGTCCGGCCTTCGGCCCCGAGGGCAAGGAGGATTCGCACTGGATGTGCGTTGGTGACCTTCCTGAGGAGAATGTCTGGAGCTACACGGGAAGCAACAAGAAGGAATACGCTTTCCCTACCGGCCTCAAGTACAGCAAGGAGCACATGCAGAACTTTGCGGAGATGCTGTTCGCCCTGTGCTATCCGGATACCTGGTCCCAGAACATTACCAATTACAGTACCCAAGGTTTCTGGGGCCCCGGCGGTCTTCCCATGTTCCATGATTTCAGCATGACCAATCTCAAATACCACAATGCCAACTTCTGGGCCAATGTGGCGGAGACTTGGCGGGACAAAGGGATTGACCTGTTGGTTTTGGGAACTTCCCTGGACAACCTGGCGCAAAAACTTACCGGCCCCGGCATCTACTTCCTTTATAAAGGGTATTCGTGGTGGACTTCCACTTCCAACTATGCCACGGTGTACCAGGCCCAGTTTGTAAATAAGCCCGGCAGCGTGCATGCAAACATGCAGACGGAGAAGCCGTACACGGACCAGAGGGTTCAGATGATTTACAAGAACCAGCCGCAGAAGGACATCAGGGAATTTGATGTAAGGAACAAAAAGTCTGTTGTTTACGAGGACTTCTTTGGCGACGCCAATCCGCGTTACATTGTGCGTTACGCCACGGGCGCGGACCTTGCCAGCGACAAAAAGACCCCTTCCGTATATAAACCCATTCCCGGGACCACAGATGTATACTGCTATCATACCGATATCCATCTCGTTGAGAATCTGGGATTTCAGCTTCCTGAAATCACGGAATCAAGGATCGTGAACAAAGCACAGTCGCAAAATAAATCGGCCTTCAACGGTGTCGCTCAATATAAACTGGGGAATGTTTACATGGACGAAGATGGAAAGAAGTGGTTTGTGGTGAACATGGCTGGCAGCAACGGTGAGGCCGACGCAGAGAGCAGTCCCTACACGGAACTCTTATCCGTGGAGGGGCTCATGGCCATGCAGAACGGCCTGTATGCATACCCGCTTCCCACGTATGACCAGACCCTTCGCGGAACACTGTTCCTCAGCGATATGTTCCGGTATGGATATAAAGCGCGGGAAAAAAACATCAAAGACGCCGAGGGCGTGATGGAGCAAGTGGCCATCCATCTGAGAGACATGCAGGTTGTAGATATTTCCGACCTGTTTAGTCAGACAATAAAGTCTTCACATACGGCCTCCATCGCCTATGCCCCCGTTGACAATGACTATTCCAAGGGGCAACCTTTGTTCCGCCTCGTTTATCCCCATTTCGATATGCCGGACAATACGCCCTATTATTTCTGGTGCCATTATCCCAGCAATCCGGATGCCAATACGAAGGTTTACACAGACTTCTCTTCGGAGTCCATTTATTTGCAGGACATGGCCAGTAATGAAAAGGTGCTCGCGCATGCCAACGATTACTATGCGGCTCGTATACGCACGGAAGCAGACTGGAACGCCACCAATGTTTCCAACTACTTCTATAGCCATCGCAACATGGGCAAGGATATGTGGAATACACCGGTGCTGATGTTCAGGATGGATGCCGTCTATGACCGGGGAACCGAATATGCGACCAGGACCGTCAACGGCCATTTACTGAAACCTTATGAACCGTGCCCGGCTTTTTATATTTTCGATTCCGACAGTGAAAGTGAAGTCGAATATTATAATAGGGTCATCCGGCAGGCCTATAATTATAAGGCGCAGCTTTGGAAAGAGATGAAGGCCGACTTGTTATCCGTGGACGGTAAAACTAAGCAGCCTGCTTCCTGGCAGGAAGTATGGAACAAATAGACAAACAAATATTCAACCATGAAAAAGTATAGTAAGTATTTCCTGCTGCTTGCGCTGGTATGCGCCACGGGACTGTTTGCAGGCTCCTGCAAAAAAACGACGCTCAGTCCCGAGGAGCAGAAGGCTCAAGAAGAAAAGGAACAGGCAGAGAAAACCGACCAGTTCTGGGACGTAGTGGGCCAGCTTGTAGCCGCCTCGGACATCACCCTGGACTACAAAGGCAAAACCTTTGAGCCCGTGATTGGCATTGCTGACGCATCGGACCCCCAAGCCCGTATCGTGAAGAGTAACTCCGCTGCTGCGGCGGCCCAAAGCTTTGGCGATCTGGTGAATGTGAGCACCATCAATGAGCAGACTTCCTCTTACACCTGGAGTAACCCGGAGGTGGGAACGCTTACCTATACCAAGACGGATGGCACCTCGTCCTGGGCGGAGGTAAAGGTGGACATTCCTTCCATTCCGCACCTTTCCAAGATTATCTACCGTTCTGTAGAGCAGAGCGGAGAGAACGGCTCTTTCTCGCATGCCGCCTATTACCGTTTTGGCGATGTGGTCAAGCGGAATAACAACGACGGCATCGAGGAATACTGGGTATGCGTGCGTCCTGCGTTCGGTCCCGAGGGCAAGGAGGATTCCCACTGGATGTGCGTGGGCTCGCTTCCCCAGGAGAATTACGCATTATACACCTCAAGCCACAAGAAGGAGTATGCTATGCCCACGAACCTCAAATACAGCAAGGAGCACATGCAGAATTTTGCGGAGATGCTTTTCGCTATTTGCAAGCCGGAAGAGTGGCAGTCCAACGTCAGTAATTATAGCAAAGTGGGCTGGACGGGCCCTTCCGGCCTTCCTATCTTCCACGATTTTAGCAAGAACAATGCTGGGTACCACAATGCCAAATTCTGGACAAATGTGGCGATGAAATGGAAAGAAAAGGGATTGGACGTCCTGGTACTTGGCAGAAATTTGGAATATCTGACAACGGACCTTTCCAATTCAGGTATCTGTTTCCTCTATAAAGGTTATTCCTGGTGGTGGAAATGGTACAATACCGGTACGTTGTACGAGGCTACGTTCGTGAATAAGCCGGGAACTGAACATGCCAACATGCAAACGGAAAATCCCTATTGTGAAGTGACTTCGACGCTGGTTTGTAAAGATGAACCTATGTTGGATGTTGTCTTTGATGTCCGGAAAAAGAAATACCTCATGAGTGAGCAGTTCTTCGGGGATTCCAGACCCCGTTACATTGTGCGTTATGCCAAGGGTTCGGATCTTGCCAGCGACGGAAAATCACCGGCGGTGGACAAGGCCATTCCGGGCGTTACGGACGTGTATCGCTATTACGAGGATGTCCTGCCAATTTCCAATCTCAAAGAGCATAAGCCGGAAATCACCACCAGTGTGATTGTCAATGATCCCCAGAAGCAAAATTTCAGGGACGACTTTACGGGAACGGGACATTATACGCTGGGAAGCGTCTATAAAGATGAGCAGGGAAAGAAGTGGATTGTCTTCAATATTGCCGGCCAGGGACGAGATATAAAGACAGATGAGAAAAAAGGATATTACTTAAATGTTGATTGTGAGCCGGCCCCACTGGCAGAGTTGATTTCATTTGAAGGAATGAGCCAGAATAATGGCGTTGTCTCCTCCTTGCCTACTTTTGGCCAGGCAGTCCGTGGCGCTACCTATATTCGTCACCATTACGGAGAGGGAAGGGGTGCTTTTGAGGATCCAGAACCCACCAAATTCTCCAGACTGATGGTGTTACATTTGTTTAAGCACTGTGATATAAACCTTCTGGATATGGTTCAGGTAACTATGGGATGGGGAGACGAGCGTAATAGGACCCAGGCGTTCAGCGTGGCCTATTCCGATCCAGCCTTTGCGACAAGCCAGCCGCTCTTCCGCTTTCTGTATCCCATTAGTCTGGATAATGCGAAGCCTCCGTACTTTATTTGGAAACATTACCCCA
>DEKS01000161.1:0-375 GCA_002354005.1 Bacteroidales bacterium UBA2716 | reverse complement strand
GTTCCTATTGTGCTTCAGGATGTGGCCAATGGGGATTTTGTGCGCAACTACGCACCGGATTTCTACGCCAAACAGCCGCTTGAAGATGACCCCCAAAGGCCACGGTCTATTCGCACGGAGCCAGACGAGATAGCGGAATTTCCCCAAATGTATGAATATAGGCGTGGTGGGATGTGGCTTGATCATTTGGATATGTGGAATGAGCCCGTGCTGATGTTCCATATGGATGCAGTTTATGACAGGGGAGGAGAATATGCAACCACCACAATAGGCGGTCGCAAGCTTACGCTTGTAGCAGAATTGGAATCATTCGCCAATCCTGTGTACGAGGATGTGCTAAGGGACGCTTATGTGGATGCGTTTGGACGTAAACAC
>DEKS01000018.1:505-3175 GCA_002354005.1 Bacteroidales bacterium UBA2716 | reverse complement strand
AGGAAATACAGCTTGGCATCCATGAAGGGCGTCTGGGCCAGCGAGCCCCAGTGTTTGGCTTTGTCGTCCACGTTCATGTCGCCCACCAGGATGGCCGGCATGTCCAGCGGCAGGTTTTCCGCACACCATTTGCGGATTTGCTGGGCGTTGTATTTGTTGCCCTCGTGGCTGTACTTGCCGTCTGCCTGTTTCTGGGACACCAGCAGGTGCGTACTCAGGAAGTAGAATTCCTTTCCGGAGGCCTTGTGTTTCATGTGCGCCCACACCGTGGGGCGCATGGAGCCTTTGGGAGCATCCTCAGCCATCTGAGGCGCGTCAAAAACACCCCCCATCCAGAAGATGCCGTTGTCCAGGCACTCGAACACCTCCGGTTTATAGCCGATGGCATCGTCATAGGAAATGTGCCCGTGCGTGGTGTTGGGATACAGAATCCATTCATACTGAAGGCCCTTGGCGGCCACGTCGGCACGGATGTTCTGCGGCCCGTTCCAGATGCTGTCGCAGATTTCCTGCAGGCCCAGGATGTCGCAGTCCATGTGCACAATCATATCGCCCACGGCCGTGTAGCTGTTGCACCACAGGCGCTGAGGGCTCACTTGGTCGCTGCTTCGTACGTTCTTGAGGCGGGAGTCGGACGTAAAGATGTTGTACGTCCCCACCTTGAAGCGCGGCATGGGCTGCGCCGAGAGTAGCAGCGGAAGCAGCAAGCACAGGTATGTCGTCAGAAACCGTTTCATCATTCTCCCTGATAAGCGCCCGGCCACCAAGCGTTTCCACGGTCGTTACCCGCAGCGTCCTTGCCAAATACCCCCTTGGCGACCAGCCAGTTGTAGAAATCCGTTCCGCCCGGGTATTCCTTGATGACCGCCTCCACTTGGGCAGGCGTCGGCGCCTGATAGGCCGGAAGCTTGACCGCCGGACCGTCCCAAAGGAGCAGGCCGTCGGAAGAAAGGGCGTCGGAAGAGACGATGTCCGCCGTGCGGATGCCGGTCAGGTCCGTGCCGTTTCCTTCATCAGTGAACTCAATCTTAGGAGCCTCGCTATATACGTTGTAACCGGCCGTAGTTGCCTTTTTGGTGGTGGTGCCGGCATAGTTGGCACCGGCGCCCATAGCATACCCCGCATTGGCGAGCATCAGGTTGCCCATGATGACATTGTTGTTGTTTTGGGAGAAGGCCAGTACACCGTTGTTGCAGCCGGCGCCGGTCGCGTTGCCGTCCACCTCCATGACAAAGGTGCAGTTAACCACCAATGCAGGAGCATTTACCCGAACCAGGCCGCGGTTCAGGCTGTTTGCCTGCGGATACAACGGATGGGCCAGGGTGTTGTTGAACATCATGAGCGCTGCGCCGGCCGAGGTGAAGATATCCGGGCCGTTGGTATTGGTTCCGTTCCCGCTGAACCGGCTGTTGACTATATAAAGGATGTTCCCGGCCTTCTTCTGCAGGATGGCGCCGCCGTTGCCCACATACCCCGTTCCCGTATGGGACGTATTGCCCGTAAAGGTGCAATTCAGGACGCGGACCATGCCGGTAGTGTAAACGGCCAGCGCTCCGCCGCCGGTAACCGATGCCCGGTTGTCCGTGAAAAGACAGCCTTCAAAATCGGCCTCGGCCGATCCGCCCACATTCACGGCGCCGCCGGTTTTGTCGGCCGATGTGGATGTGGACACATTTTTGTCGAAGGTACAGTTGCGGAAGACGTGCTTGCCCTTGGTGAGGTTAAGCGCACCACCGGAGCCGTTATGGGAGCCGCCGGTGAAAGTAACGCCTTCCATATCCAGGTTTACGTTGTCCGAGGCCACCGTAAGGATGCAGCCCTCGGCACCGGAAAGGGAGGTAGTGAAAACAGTGCCTTCCTCTGCCACCAACTTGAGGGTGATGGCCTGCTCAAAGTCCAGCGAGAGACCTTTCTCCTCCACCGCCAGGTCATAGGTTCCGGCGCTCACATGCACGGTATGGCCGTCCAGTTTGGAGGCCGATGCCGGGTTGGAAAGCAGGCTGCGCAGGGCCTCCGGCTCAGAGATGTAAATATCGCCTTCAATGACCAGATTGTCCTCCAGGGAGGCACTTACCAGCAGGATTTGGCCGGCCTGAATGGTAGCCGGGGTCTGGGAAGAGGCTGTTCCAAACCACTTTTCTTCATTGCCCAACTGGAAACTGAGCCCGGAAAGCTCCACTCCGGGAAGGACGGACAGATAATAGGTGCCGGCGCCCTCCACGGCCACCTCCACGGAAGCGCTGCCGGGGACCGTTTCGTACGTGAGTTCGGGGCCGGCACTCACGCTGCCGCCCACGGGCTTGCTGTCTGTCGCCGTAAAGCGCACCTTGGTCACAGACGGGTCCACGATGGAAAAGCGAATCATGCCCACGGCGCTCTTGAAACGCCCGAAGTTCAGGGATTCCCGCGTGGTGTGGGCCACAATGACGGCGCTGTCCTCAAAGCGTCCGCTCTGTGCTGTGGGAATAGCCAGCACCAGCTTTCCGTCGGCGCCCACCTGCGCCTCAATGCCGGCAGGATAAACGGCATAATACTCTTTTACTTCGTCCACCACGGCGCTGAAGTAGGCTTTACCACCCTCCAGTTCTGCCGCGCAAACGGCCTCACCGCCGTTCCACAGGATTTTCACCTGGTCTCCCTCATTCCAGGAGACGCTCCAGTCCGCGCCCA
>DEKS01000018.1:0-430 GCA_002354005.1 Bacteroidales bacterium UBA2716 | reverse complement strand
TCCACGGCCTCCTCCGGTTTTACGGAGTCGGGCATTTCCTTGGCAGTACATGCAGCCAGTAATACGGCTGCAAACAGTATCATATACTTTTTCATACGCATTACCAGTTATAGTCAATGGGTTCCATGCCGTCTATGTCGCTGCCGCCGTCAAATGCAGTTGCCGGCGGATCCACGGTGTTGTAACGGATGCCTATATAGTTCCAGGCCGTAGGGAAAGAACCCGAATTGGGATAGGTGAACGACGGCTCCAGGTACGCGGTCTGGCTGCCGGTCTGCATGGCGGCATCCGGGATAATCCGTATCCAAACCTTCTCCTGGCCCAGCAGTTTGGAAGCCGGAAGCGGAATATTCACGGGTTTGTAACCGGCCGTCTGCCACAGCTGTGTCATGGGCGTGGTCTGGCAGAATTCCGGCAGCGAATATTTTGC
>DEKS01000083.1 GCA_002354005.1 Bacteroidales bacterium UBA2716 | reverse complement strand
GCGGGCCTTGAGTTCCGTCACCAGGCGGATGGCGCGCGAGCGCTTTTGCATGTGCTTACCCCATCCCTGTGCCAGACGGTCCTTATCCCGGAAGCGGTCTTGCAGGCGTTTCATGTCAAAGTAGCCAAAATGGAACAAATACAAATCCTTGGCTATATGGAAGTTATGTCCTTTGATCCGATGAAAGCCGCTGCCCCAGGTAAGGGGCGCCGCCAAAATGGACGGCTTGGTATAACGCGTGCCAATCTGGGCATAATGCCGCTGGTTCAGGAAGGGTTTGTCTTCCGTGATGTCCGGTTCCTCGCCCAGTTTCTGGCCGAAATCCAGTCCCAGGGCCGAGAGGGAGCCGTTCACCCGGATGCCGCTCAGGTACTCCAGCAGGGTTTTTTCCAGCTTGGGATCCACCACCACAAACTCGTCTGCGTCTACGCCGATGACAAGGTCATACCCGCCGGCAAGGAGTTCCGCCGCCTTCCCGGAAAGGAACTTGAGCCGGCCTTTCTCGGCCGATACCACCTGCGTCCCTATCTTTTCCACCGCGCAGGCATGCGTGCCCGCGCAGAAGGGCGCCACCTGCTGGTCCAGACCATCGTAGAAGATATACAGATGCTCTTTTCCGCCCAGTTCCCGGGAATAGTACTCCACCCACTTGCGCAGGTAGAAATCGTCGTTACGGACCATGGTAATGGCGGCTATCTTTTTCATACGCGTAAGTATTTGGCAGTAAATGTATTCCCCTTGGCGGCAAGGTCTTCCGGCGTACCGGCGAACACTACTTCCCCGCCCCGGTCTCCGGCGTCCGGTCCCAGGTCGATCACCCAGTCTGCGCTGCGGATTACGTCCAGGTTGTGCTCCACCACAATGACGGTATGGCCCTTGCCGATAAGGACATCGAACGCCTTCAGGAGCTTTTCCACGTCATAGAAATGGAGGCCCGTTGTGGGCTCGTCAAAGATAAAGAGGATGCGCTCCCGCCCGCCTTCTGCCAGCGAGAGGAAATAGGCCAGCTTGATGCGCTGGCTCTCGCCGCCGGAAAGGGTGCTGGAAGGCTGCCCCAGCTTGATATAGCCAAGCCCCACGTCCACCAGCGGATGCAACTTGGCGGCAATGGTTTGGGCGGCTTCCTCCTTTTGCGCGCCAAAGAAGGCAATGGCCTCTTCCACGCTCATGTTCAGGATGTCGTCCACATTCTTGTCCTGGTACTTCACCTCCAGGATTTCCGGCTTGAAACGCTTGCCGCCGCAGCTTTCGCACACCATGGTGACATCGGCCATGAACTGCATGCCAATCCGTACAAAACCGTCTCCCTGGCACTCCGGGCAGCGGCCGCCGTCCTGGTTGAAGGAGAAATACGACGGCGTGAAGCCGTTGATTTTGGCATATTGCTGCTCGCTCAGGAGCTTGCGGATATCGTCATAGATTTTCAGGTACGTGACGGCGTTGGAACGGCTGCTTTTGCCGATAGGGTTCTGGTCCACGTATTCCACGCGCGTGATGCGGCTGAGGTCCCCCGCCAGGCCTTTGAACGTGCCCGGAAGGTCTCCGGTTTCGTTGATGCGCCGGTGCAGGGCCGGATACAGGATGTCTCCCACCAGCGAGCTTTTACCGCTGCCGGAAACGCCCGTAACCACGGTGAATGCGTTTAACGGGAACTGTACGTCAATGTCCTTAAGGTTATTCTGCATGGCCCCCTGCACGGTGATGGAATAGTGCCAGGGGTTCTTCTCCCGCACGTACGGCTTGCGGATGCCCGCCAGGTACTGCAGGGTGATCGAGCGCTCTGCCATCCCGAGCGAAGCGTTTGTCATCCCGAGCGAAGCGTTTGTCATCCCGAGCGAAGTCGAGGGATCTCCCTGAAACACCACTTCTCCCCCATTCACGCCGGCCTTGGGCCCAAGGTCAATGAGGCAGTCCGCCGCGCGGATAATCTCCGGGTCATGCTCCACCACCACCACCGTATTGCCAATGTCCCTCAGGCGCTTAAGGACGGCAATGAGGCGGTCCGTATCCCGCGGATGCAGGCCGATGGAGGGCTCGTCCAGGATGTACATGGACCCCACCAGGGAACTGCCCAGGGCCGTTACCAGGTTCACCCGCTGGCTTTCACCGCCGGAGAGGGTGTTCATGGTGCGGCTGAGGGTAAGATACCCAAGCCCCACGTCCTGGATGCACTGCAGGCGGTAGCAGATTTCCTCGATGGCCTTCCCGGCTACGCCCAGCTCGTATTCCGAAAGAGAAAGGTTCCGAAACCAGGAAAGGAGTTCCTCCACCGTCATGGAGAGCAGGTCATGGATGGTTTTTCCGCCTATTTTAACGTACAGGGCCTCTTTCCGCAGCCGGCTGCCGCCACAGGCGTGGCAGGTGGTGCGGCCGGAATAGCGGCTGAGCATGTATTTGTACTGAATCTTATAACGGTTGGCCTCTACCCACTCGAAGAACTCGTTGATGCCCACAATGGTGCTTTCGTCGCCCATGGTGGAACGGGCGTCCCACAGCGTACGTTTCTGCGCGTCCGTGAGTTTGCAATAAGGTTCGAAGATGGGGATGCCATATTTATCGGCATTCTTTACCACCTGGTCTTTGAACCAGCCCATTTTTTCTCCGCGCCAGCAAGCGATGGCGCCGTCGTAAATGCTTTTGGTCTTGTCCGGGACCACCAGGTCCTCGCTCACGCCCACGATCTTGCCCAGGCCGCCGCACACCGGGCAGGCGCCCAGCGGCGAGTTAAAGCTGAAGAGGTATTCGTCCGGCTGGCGGAACGTCAGTCCGTCACGTTCGAAACGGGAAGAAAAGCGGATGAGAGAGGGCCGGTCGGAGCCGGGCATCTCCCACAAGGCCATGTCGCCATTGCCCTTGTCGAAGGCGGTCTGGATGGAGGAATGAAGCCGCGTGCGGAGGTCATCGTCCAGCGCGCCTTTTACCTTCACGCGGTCTACCAGAAGCCACAGGCCTTCCGGGTACTTGCCATCCATTTGCATGACGTCCTCGATGGCATATAAGGTACCATCGGCAGGAGAAAACAGGCGGCCGAAGCCCTCTTCCTTGAGCGAGAGCATGAGCTCCACCCGGTCCTGGCGGCTGTCCCAATGGAGGTCCGCCAGAATGTACCACGCCCCTTCCGTGAGGGCCTCCAGCACATCCTTGACGGTATGAGCCTTCACCTCTTCCCCGCTTACCGGCGAGTACGTACGGCCAATACGGGCGAACAGGATGCGCAGGTAGTCGTAGATTTCCGTGGTGGTGGCAACCGTGGAACGCGGGTTGCGGATATTCACCTTTTGCTCGATGGCAATGGCCGGCGGAATGCCTTCTATGGCATCTACGTCCGGTTTTACCATGCGGCCCAGAAACTGCCGGGCATAGGAGGAAAGGCTTTCTGCGAAACGGCGCTGGCCTTCCGCAAAGAGGGTATCAAAAGCCAGGGAACTTTTTCCGCTGCCGCTCACGCCTGTAATTACAACCAGCCGGTTACGGGGGATCTCCACCGTAATGTTTTTCAGGTTGTTTACCCGGGCGTTTTTAATGATGATGTTTCCTTCTACCGGCATGTCGGTACAAAGGTACTAAATTTTCTCCAGATTCTGCGGAGGAATGTAGGTGGTGGCCACGGCGACAATGCCTTCTATCACCACCAGCAGGCGGCGGTCCCGGCGGATGCGCTTGATATACCCTTCTGCGCCCCTCAGCGGGCCCTCTTTTACGCGGACGCGGTCTCCGCTCGCATAGCGGGCAATATCGTCACCGGCAAAAAATTCCAGGCCTTTGGAGCCATTGTCCACCACCAGCCGGAAGCAGGCCATTTCTTTATCCGGGATGGAGGTGAGCTTCCGTTCGCCACTCTGATACGTACTATAAATGTACCCGCGCATGTTGTTATTGGCGTCGCGTTCCTTCATATACGCATCCACCTCCGAAAGCTGCTCCTCCGCACAATGGACAAACAGAAGAGAAGTAACCAGCGGCTTGCGCTGATAAATCAGGGCCCCTTCCACAATGTAACGGGAATCCCGGTGCTCGGGCGCCTTGGCCAGCCGTTTCCGGGCCAGGATATGCGCAATACCTTTAAGCAGTACTTTTTGAACGGGAATATAAGTGTCGATGCCCCGGGCATTCAGATAGTCCTCCACGTCGAAGGCTTTGTTGAAGAAAGTCTTCAACGCATACCATTTCATCTGTGGTGCTTCTTCCATGGGCCAAGTCTTCGGGAATGCAAAGATACCACTTTTTTTGGCGCTACAAGATGAAAAATAAAAATATCTTAAAAATTTTTGAAGAACCCCTTGCAAATTCAAAAATTGTTCGTACCTTTGCAATCCCGAAAGGGAAGTTCACTGAAAACTTGGTGCGGTAGTTCAGTCGGTTTAGAATACCGGCCTGTCACGCCGGGGGTCGCGAGTTCGAGCCTCGTCCGCACCGCCTAAGAGGGTCAAACAGAAATGTTTGGCCCTCTTTCGCGTTAATACAGGGGGCGCTGCCCCCTCACCCCCCCCGCGGCTCCCGGGCTTTAGTAGTACTCCCGCCCTCGACCGCTGCTATCGTCCCCGTCTTTGTACCTATGACCGCATCTAGGGCCGTTTTCGCTGTCATCGTCCCACTCTTGGGACCCATAACCGCACCTGCCGGCGTTGCCGCGGGTGCATAAGTGTGCTTTGGACCTCCACGGGCACCGGTTCACTATTCAAAATGAAGGCAGTCGATATGGGCCTTGGGGGCTTCCATGATGTTCCAGGAGAGGACGGCGCCGTCAAAGCCGTGGCCCATGATGGCATCCAGGGACTCTCGCACATATGGGGCCGATGTCGAGACAACGCCCTCCCGGTAATTGATTTCGATGCCGGGGAACTTGCCGCAGGCATAGGGCTCCATGGCCTGAAGCTGGGATTCCAGGAAGGCCAGGTCCATTTCGAAGACGGGATAGCCGGTAGCCTCCGGCGCGGCCTGCTTGAGCAGGTCATACTCGAACCCCATCCCCGCAGGCGCAAACGTGCAGCGGTAAAGCATGGGCTTGATAAAATCGGCATGGGCCGATAAAATCGTGTAATCCTGCCCCACAAACGGTGCCATAAACGGCGCATACAGGTCCAGGCCGATTTGCAGGCCCCTCGCGCGGAGGCTGTCTGCCACGGCTGCCACGGCGCCGCTCACCACCTTCCCTTTGGCCGCGAAGAAACGGGCCGCGAGGGGGTTCTCAAAGGTGAAGCCGCACTCCGGCGTATAGCCCGTCACGGAGAGGAATCGGTCCCCTTCCTGCTCCCAGGCGGCACGGACCTCGTCCAGATCCACGCCCTGGGCCAGATACTGCTCCCGGCACAGCGGACAGCCGCAACTGAGAACGCCGCTCACCCCTCCCACGAAGGACTGCGTACGCACGCGGTCCAGGAAGGCGCCGTCGAAGCCGCAATCGGCAAAAAGGCTGTCATACACGGCCACCACGTTGGCCCGATTGGCGGGATTGGAAGGGCAATTGAAACGGAAGCCCTCCCCCGCCGCCAGGTCATAATTGGCCGGCTCCCTGCCCCACAGGTCCACGGCCGGCGTGTTGTCACAAACCCCCTCCGTCTCCGCAAACACCGGCAGCCAGAGATACATCCCGATCCCCTTTCCGTGCAGGTACGCCCCCACCTCCTTGTAGATTTCCGGCTGGGCTGTCCAGCCGATAATCACGTTCTTCACGGGGATGATGCTTGCCACCGTATCCAGCCTGGCAATGATTTGCGCGGCGGAATAATCGGCACTCTGCCAAGGCCCCAGGGACACCTGGACGATATAAGACGGAGACTGCTTCCCGGCGCACGCTGCCAGCACCAGCAAAGCCATAAGGATGGGCACAATTCTTTTCATACCCTAAAGATAAGAACATTCGCGCCAACGGCAATGGATAATCTGCATTCTTGCTACGGGCCCTTCCCCGGGTACGCCCAGCCACGTTTGCATCCGGAATGGCCTCTGGGGACGTTTTTTTTGCAATCGCGGCAAAGGTCTCTATCTCCCAGATTAGGGCGCTCC
>DEKS01000054.1 GCA_002354005.1 Bacteroidales bacterium UBA2716 | reverse complement strand
GACCTGGCCATGAATGTGGGCGTCACCGACGGGTACATCCGGAACGGCTTTGTGGAGTCTACCTCGCTCTTTGCCGTGGTGGGATGGCTCCGCGGCGCTAACTCGCTGAGATTGACGTATTTGTTGGGCGATCAGCGGAGTGGTATCACCTGGGACGGGATAGACCTGGAACAGTATCACAAAGACCGTCGCTACAATGGGGCGGGGGAATACTACGACGACAACGGGAATGTCTGCTACTATCCCAACCAGACGGATAATTATGCCCAGCACCATCTGCAGCTCAACTACACGCGCCAGTTCGGGACGCATCTGACCTGGGTGAATACGGTGAATTATACCCGCGGCGACGGCTATGACGAGTATTACAAGATGAACCGGAAGTTCCCCAATTTCGGTTTTCCCCTGAGCGGTCGTTCGGACATGATTTATCAGAAAAAGATGGACAACGACCTGTGGGTGGCGGCCAGCAGCCTCCGCTACCGCTCGGCCCTTCTGGATGTTACGGGCGGCGTGAATCTGTCCTGGTACCGGGGCGGTCACTGGGGAGAGGTCCTTTGGGCCAAGGAGGCGCCGGATTACCCGTACAGTACGCTGGACTGGTACAACAACACCGGCTGGAAGCGCGAGCAGAGCGTCTTTGTCCGGGCCGAATACCATCCGCTTCACTGGCTCACCGCCTATGCGGACTTGCAGTACCGCGGTATCGACTATAAATTATTGGGGGCCGATGACGACTGGCTGGAGTACGGCGCCGTGGAGGCGGACCGGCTCAATTACAACAAGCGCTGGAACTTTTTCAATCCGCGTGCGGGTGTTACCGGTGCCTGGGGCCGCCACAAGCTGTATGCTTCCGTGGCATGGGGCCACCGCGAGCCGGGCAGGGGAGATATTAAAGAAAATGTGAAAGGCGCCCCCACTTCCATAGAACCTGAAAAAATGCTGGATACGGAGCTGGGCTATGCGTTTACCGGCCGGCGCTTCCAGGCATCGGCCAATCTATACCTGATGGAGTATTGGGACATGCTGCTGGAGACGGGCCGGCTGTCTTCTTCCGGCTATGCCATTAAGGAGAATGTGCCGCGTTCCTGGCGGCGGGGTATCGAGCTCTGCCTGGGCTGGGAACCGCTCTCCTGGCTCAAACTGGACGGCAATGTCACGCTTTCCATGAATCAGATTGCCGACTACACTTCTTATGTCCCCTACGAGGACTATTCGGCCCTGCATGCGGTCCGGTACGGACGTACCACCATGCTCATGTCGCCCTCGGTGATTGCCATGGCCCGGGCTGCATTCCGGCCCTGGAAAGGAGGACGCATCAGTGTGGATGCCAAGTACGTGGGCAAGCAGTATATAGACAACTCCATGCGCGAGGAGATGGCCATTCCGGCCTGGTGGGTGGCGAACTTGCAGGCGGGGCATCAGTTTAAACTGCCGTTGGGACTGCTCGATTTGTCGGTTTATGTAAACAATCTCTTGAATCGTATGTACTATGCGGCCGGCTGGCGCTGGGAAAGCTATAACCCTGCTTCAGACAAGGTAGAAAGCGGAATTGGCGTATATCCCCAGGCACCTTGTAATTTCATGGTGAAGCTGCGTTTTACTTTTTAAAAAAATTTATTTTGTAAATAAAAGTTTAAAAAATTTTGCAGTTTAAAAAACTTTATTTACCTTTGTCACAGCAAAAGAGGATGAAACCCCTGTTGCAGGCGAAAACGCATCTTCTAACCAACTAATTAACCTTCTTCTTTTTAAGGTAAGAATACACTACTAACTAACCAAGTAAAGGGCTTGCAGGGATGTAAGCCCTTTATTTCATCTGTACCTTGGGATTTTTTTGTAATTTTGCAAGGTAAATAACAACGTATGCTTAGAATAGACATTATCAGTGTGGTTCCGGAACTGCTCGAAAGCCCGCTGAGCCATTCCATCCCCGCCAGGGCCGTCAAAAAAGGCCTGGCCGAGATTTATATCCACGACCTTCGCAAATATGGGCTGGGCAGCCGTCAAACCGTAGACGATTATTCCTATGGCGGAGACGCCGGCATGGTAATGATGGTGGAACCCGTATTCAACTGCATCAATGACCTGAAGGCAGAACGGGACTACGACGAAGTTATTTTCATGGCGCCGGACGGCGAGATTCTTACGCAGGGAATCGCCAACGAACTTTCCCTGAAAGGCAATATCATTATCCTTTGCGGGCATTACAAGGGGATTGACGAGCGCATCCGGGAGCATCTGGTCACGCGCGAAATCTCTGTAGGGGACTTTGTGGTGAGCGGGGGAGAGATTCCTGCGGCGCTGCTGGCGGATAGCATCATCCGCCTGATTCCCGGCGTGCTTACAGATGAGACGTCGGCCCTGAGCGACTCTTTTCAGGATGGGTTGGTGTCTCCGCCCGTGTATACGCGCCCGGCCGAGTTTAATGGCTGGAAGGTGCCGGATGTGCTGCTGAGCGGCAATCCCAAACTGATTCAGGCCTGGCAGGATGAGCAGGCGCTTGCCCGTACGCGGGAACGCCGTCCGGGTATGTTGGAAAAGTAAAGGATTATTCCTAAATTTGTAAGCTAATAATAAACATTAATACTCATGAGTGAAGAAATTAAGCCTGTGGTAACGGAAGAACCCGCAGATGTAGTAAAAGTGGAACAGGAGACCCCTGTAGTGAACTATGCAGAGAAAAATCTGGCAGAACTCACGGAGCTGTTCCAGCAGTTGACAGAAAGTGAAGACCGCATGAAACGGTCCAAGGAGGCGGATGCCCTCAAGAGCGCCTTCTATAAACGCCTTTCCAAGGAAAAGGCAGAGGCCGGCGAAGATGCCTCCGTGGAGGAGCCGGACGACAATACCCCCGTAGAAGAAGCCACCGTTCCCCTGCAGAGCGGTCCTGTAAGCCCCTTTGCCGCCATCGAGGCCGGCTTTAAGGCGCTGTACATGGCCTACAAGAAGGAACGGGCCGAATATAACAAGCAGCTGGAAGCCGAGCGCGAGGAAAACCTGGCTAAAAAACAGGCCATCATCGAGGAACTCAAGGCCCTGGTAGAGGAACCCGGCCAGATGAAAGACGCGTTCCCGCATTTCCGTGACATCCAGAACCGCTGGCGGGAGACCGGCCCGGTGCCGCAGCCGAACTTCCGCGACATCAACGACACCTATCAGCTGTATGTCACCAAGTTCTACGACCTGGTAGATATCAACCGGGAGCTGCGGGATCTGGACTTCAAGAAGAACCTGGAAGCCAAAACCGCCTACTGCGAGAGCGCAGAAGCCCTGGCAGAGGAAGAAGATATCGTAGAGGCTTTCAAGGAGCTCCAGAAACTGCACGAGCAGTGGAAAGACCTGGGGCCCGTGGCCAAGGAATTCCGCGAGGAAATCTGGGAGCGCTTCCGCGCCGCCACCTCCGTTATCAACAAACGCTACCAGGCGCATTTCGAGGGCCTGAAAGCTCAGCAAACGGAGAACCTGGCCAAGAAGGAAGCTCTTTGCGAAAAGGTAGAAGCCATTGCAGCCAAGGAAATTACATCGTCCAGCGAATGGAACGCTTTAAGTAAGGAAATTGAGAAAATTCAGGCCGAGTGGCGCAGCATCGGCTTCGCTACCCGCAAGGAAAACCAGAAAATTTACGAGCGTTTCCGCGCCGCGTGTGACAAATTCTTTGAGCGCAAGCGCGCTTCCTTCTCGGAGTTCAAGGATTCCATGAATGAGAACCTGGCCAGGAAGATGGCCATCATCGAGGAAGCGGAGTCCTTGAAGGACAGCACGGACTGGAAAGCCACCAGCGACCGCCTCATCGAGCTCCAGAAACAGTGGAAGGAGATTGGCGCCGTGCCGCGCAAGAAGAGCGAACAAATCTGGAAGCGTTTCCGCGCCGCCTGCGACGCTTTCTTCACCGCCCGTGACAATCGTCCCGCCGGCCCTGGTAACCTGGGCGGCAACCTTGCTGCCAAAAAAGCCCTCATCGAGGAAATCAAGGCCTATGTGCCGGATGATCAGAAAGATGCAGAGGCCCGCAAGGACTTTGAAGAGCGCTGGAAAGCCATCGGCTTTGTTCCTTTCAAGGAAAAAGATGCCATCCAGGCCGCATACCGTGAGGCCATGGAAGAAAAATTCCCCGGCTATGGCCAGCGTGGCCGCAGGGAAGGGGGCCGCAGGGAAGGTGGAAACGGCCGTCGTCCCCTTACGGAGTCGGATCGCCTGAAGGAGCAGTTCAACCAGCTCCAGCAGGAAATCCAGACCTATGAGAACAACATCGGCTTCTTTGGCCTGTCCAAAGGCGCAGAGAAACTCAAGGCCCAGATGCAGGAGAGAATCGATGCCGCTAAGGCTAAGCTGGAGGATTTGAAGGCACAGATTCGTGCGAAGGAACAGGAGGGACAACAGTAGCGTATGGACAAGAATTCAATCATCGGCTTTGTCCT
>DEKS01000085.1:21679-42152 GCA_002354005.1 Bacteroidales bacterium UBA2716 | reverse complement strand
CCCCGCTTGTAGATGGCGGCCGCAAAGCCCACCAGGTCCGTGGTAATGCCGCCGCCAACGGCCAAAAGGAGGGCGCCACGCGAGGCATCCTCCTGTAAAAGCCAACGCTCCAACGCCTGCACCGTTTCCAGGGTCTTTCCCTCTTCCGAGGTTTCCAGGGCCATGGACGCGCGCACCGGAAGGGCTTCCGTCAGCTGCGAGGCCACCCAGGCTACATTGGCGTCATACACCACAAAAAGCTCCGGCTCCGCTTGCAGGCGGGCCAGGGCTTCGGACAGGGAAAGCAGGACGGGCGCGTTCATTGTAGCATCTCTGAGAGGAAGGCGGCGCGCTCGCGCTCCCACACCGGCTCCTGCCACATGGCATGGCCGCAGGTGGGCACGCAAAGGAAGCGTTTGTCGCCGGTTCCCAGGTTGTTATAAATGGCAAAATTGGTATGCGGCGGGCAAGTGGGGTCCTGCAGACCAAAACTCATATATACCGGACACTTCACCTTGGGGGCGAAGTTCTTGATATCAAAGTAGCGCAGCATGGCAAAGAGCTGCTCGCGGGAGATGCCCTCTGCATCGGCCGTCTCAAAGACCTCGTGCACCGGCCACCAGACAATGCGGGCATAGTCCTCGTAATCCCCCAGGAACGGCACCGACGGCGCAATGGCCTTGATGCGGCTGTCTACCGCGGCCGACAGGAACGTGAATGCTCCACCCTGGCTCTCGCCCCAGGCGGCCATGCGGGTGACATCGGCCTTGTCCAGCGAGGCGGCAAAATCCACCGCCCGTTTTACATCGCAGAACGCACCTCTATAATAAAAGGTCTCTTTTGCGCCGATACCCCGGTCTATCCAGCGGTCCTGCCCGGCCTTGAAGATGCCCTGGTCCCGGACGCTCACCAGGAATTGGATCTGTTCCGGATAAGCATTCGGATCCATATAATACGGCTCTGCGCCGTAGCCCATGTACATGATTTGCACGGGATACTTGCCGGGCGCATTGGGAATGGAGACGATACCGCCGGAAACGGCCCCGCCCCAGGAAGCATAGCGCACCTCATAGCAGGTACGGAGCTCGTTGGAATATTCCGGAAGCTCCTTATACTCAGGCTCCAGCGGCACCTGTGCCAGTTCCTGGAAGGTGGTTTCCCAGAAGGCGTCAAAGTCCTCCGGGGCATCCGGTGCGCTCACCACGGCGTCCGGACGCACGCCAATGTTCCAGCGGAGGCTGTCCCGCAGGCGCACCTGGTAAAAACCGGGCTCCAGCATCCCCAGTTCCACGCAAAGGGTACTGTCGGCCGATACGGTGGCCACCTTGCACAGCACCGTGTCCGGAGTAGCAGCCATGAGCGACACATCCTTCACCAGGACGAAGGACGCCTCGCCGGGGGCTGCATCTACGTGGGTGCTCAACGTGTACGGACCTTTTTCCAGGAAAAGCCAACCTAAATCCGGCTCCGAGTGGCCGCTTGCCGTTTCTGTGCGGGGCGCGCAGGCCACAACCAGCACTGCCGCAATCCCCCATGAGAGAATTCTTTTCATAGACTACAAAGATAACGGAAAAATTTGGCAGTTCCCCGAAATTACTCTAAATTTGCAGTCCTGTCTTTCCAAAGACCCCGTTTGCCCGGATGGCGGAATTGGTAGACGCGCTGGACTCAAAATCCTGTGATAGCAATATCGTGCGGGTTCGATTCCCGCTCTGGGCACAGAAAAAAGCATCGCGTCGGCGATGCTTTTTTTGGTGCCCCATCCAGACGCGCTGGACAATGCCGCATGGCACAGAAGCGCTTGATTTACAGCGCGATACAGTAACGGACGGAGTCCATTCCTGACCCCGTCCGTTCACTTAATGTGTTGATATTCAATCGCTCGCGTTCCAGCCCCGTTCGCGGCTATCGGCCAGGAGTTTGCAATTCTCCCCGTCTTTCTTTATTTTTGCACTATGCTCAAACGAATTGCTTTCCTTCTGCTGCTGGCTGCAGGTCTGCCTTGGGCCCTGCAGGCACAGTCATCGGCCCCCAAATGGATGCCGGACAGCGTATATTACCTCATGCCCCGCTTCGACCAGGGGTACGTTTTCCTTCGCGGTCAAATGCCGGCGCAGGGCAAAATGAATATCTGCGCCGTGGACAATACCCTCCGTTTCCTGGACGACAACGGAACAGAACTGTCTTCGGGAGAGGACAATATCCTGAAGGTGGTCATTGGCAACGTGTCTTTTCTCCGCTCTCAGGACGTCTTTTACAGGCAATATCCTTTAAAAGCCGATGTCGGCGTGGCCCTATGCCGCAAAGTGCATATTATCCGCGACAGAAAAGTGGCGGCCTACGGCGGCACGTCGGAAACCAGTTCTACCAAGGAGTACAGCACCCTATATGCCGACGGTGTCACCTACAACCTCAACGACGACGATGCATATCCGTATGAAGTCACGGAAACCATCCACGTCTATAAGGGCGGCGAAGTTTTTCCCCTGACAAAGAAGTCTTTACGCAAGATTTTCGCCTCCCGCAAGGCCGACGTTGACGCCTGGTTCCAGGCCGGCAATTCCATGCCCCGCACGGTAGAAAAAACGCTGGAGATGCTCTCCCAGTGGGCGGAATAATCCCTTAGATTACCGGAACCGGACGCGGGAGCGGATGTCCATGGGGATTTGGCGGGCATCGACAAACTGCCACTCGTCTATCATGTAGCCGCCGTGCTGCTCAATGTTCTCCTCGATGGCCTCCATGAGCTTCAACTTGTAGAAAAGTTCTTCCGTTGACATAAATCCGTACTTGGGATCTTTCGGAAGCGTGACAAGGAGAGTGTCGATGCAAAGGTTGCACTGCGCAATGCCCTCCAGGACTTTGTCTACAGGAACGGTGATTTCTTTGGGCTCTGCATCTTCGGATGTATCGACGCTCACCATATCCTCCTCGATCTCCTCCTCGATTTCCTGATCCGGATTCCGCTCATAGCCGTCGAAGATGTCGGGGTCGTCGTACTTCTCTTCAAAATCGTCGTACTCCTCAAAACCGCCGGGGTCCTCCGCGCCGATGGACTCCAGCTCTTCCGATGACGGCAGCCTGACAAGCCCGTCGGTAGCGGCGTTAAGCAGCTGGATGAACATATACATCCGCTGGAGGCCCTTCATGGGCCGGAGTGTATAGTTTTTGTCGTCTTCCAGCACAAAGACTACGGTGCCGCGAATCTCCTGCGCCTGGCCGTAAATAAGGGTGCCGGCCATGTTGTCCGGAAGGTCCTTCATGTAACCCTCCTTGTCCACGAGCATGGCCACATGGCAGCCTTCCAGGGAGAGGGCTTTGGTTATACGCGTGAGAAGGGACGAATAATGCACCACGTCAAAGCCGCGGGCCTCCACTTTGTCTGCGAGCGCTTCCAGGTCCAGTTCTCCGTCTTCCTCCACGTCCATGGCGTAATAAAAGCCCTGCGGATACACGGCAATGATGCCCAGGCTGTCCTTCCCGTTCTCTTCCTCGGGATTTACCTTCAAGTATTCCTTGAGCCAAAGCTGTTCTATCTCTTCCGTATACTGGGAAAGTTCTCCGGAGACATATCCACGGGCCACCTGTTCCAGGGTAAACTGCTCCCTGTCCCCCATGCGTACCGCCTGCAGACTGGCCTTGGCGACGCCTTTTCTCCCCAACTCACGAAGGATGTTCGCTTTTAGCCAAAAACAGCTGCAGTGGCCCATCTGGCAGCCGCGCTCCAGCGGTTCCAGCGCCAGGACCCTATCTTCCGAATACCCCAGGTTGCCAAAATAGAGGCAACACCCTTTCAGGAAACAGGCAAAACGGTCGTGATGTTCTATCGCATAGTCCAGTCCCTCAGCAATCTCCCGGTGAAGCGCCTCCTGCTGTTCCTGAGGCAGTGCCAGGAAAGCGTCCTGCTCCATCCCGGCCTTGAAGCGGTGGCAGTTTACAGCCCCTTTTTGGGCGCCTTCTTCCGCTACCTTGCAGGCGCGGTCCCAGTCTCCCGCCGATTCGTAGAGCATAGCCAGCGAGTAATAGCTCTCATTGTCTCCGCGGTCTATACTTACCTTCAAAGCCTTTTCTGCCGCCGCAGGGTCTGTATCTTTCAGCGCTAAGCCCAGCAAATCATAGTAGAGGGTATCACAGTCCGGGTGTTTCTCTATGTGCTTTTGGAGGATATCGGCCACCATGGCAGGGTCCTTGGGGAATCCGTAGTCTCCGTAAAGGGTGTTTTCCAGCGTCATGGCCTGGGCCAGTTCGCTGCCCGCCTTGTAGGAGGAATCCATGAGGTAGGCGTGCATCCCGGGATGGGCTTTATCGGCCTCCGTGCGACCGTCAAAATACATTTCTGAGAGGGCGGCGTTTGCGTCCTGAACACCGTTGCTGCCGGCCCAGGTGAGAAGAGCCTCCGCCTCTTTGAGACACGCTCCGCCCGGGTTCACCATGGACAGCCATCGGCCATAACCATAGGCGGCATAAGGGTCTGTCTCGCTGTTTGCCTTGAGTTTTTCCACCATCTCCGGGGAAAGGCTTTTGACGCGCCAGCCGGTAAGGAAATGCTGCAGGAAATTGCGGTCCGGGGTGATGTCGAAGGTCTGTGCCATGACGTGCATAAATAATTATTCGGTTAGTTTTGCCGAAGATACAAAACTTTGACTATATTTGCAAAAACACACATCATTATGGCAACACTGAATCTATCTTATGAAGACCTTGCTTCCGTCATCTGCCTGGCCGTGCACCTGGCCAACGCGGACGGAAACGTGACGGACGACGAAATGGAAGCTATCGTCAAGTCCATTACGGACCAGTACAATTTTGAAGGCAAACAAGATCTCCTCAAAGAGTACATCAATGACGGCATGAACATGCAGCCCCAGGAGGCCCTCAAGCGCATTGCCGCATTCGGCCCCACGGAAAAGCAGTGGACGTCCAATTTCTTTGTGAAGACCATCGTGGCAGACGGCAACCTGGAAGAGAACGAAAAGAGCCTCTACTGGGACATCATGGACAAATGCGGCCTTCCGGACCACAACCTGGAAAGCAGCTCGGACAGCGCCCAAACCGAGGCCAGTCTTGAGCGCCAGACTGCCGTCACCGTCAATTACAAACGCGTGAAAGCGGACATCTGCGACGGTGCCGTCCAGTATGTGCAGTGGGACCGCGGGGTCAACGTGCGGGACAAGGTGTTCGCCTGGTTCCAGGACGCAGAGTCCCTCCAGTTCTTCAGAAGGTCCAGGGCCCTGGATGCCATCAACAAGGAAATGGGCCTTGCCGCCGGCTGGAAGCTGGTCATGATCTTCGCCCCCAAGGAATACTGGGCCGACCCCAAGCCCAACCGGGTAGGAAGCCGGATTGCCGAAGAGACCATCTGGGGCCCCGTGCTCTTTGTCCTTGAGAACGACGACAAAACCCTCATGGGCTTCAATTACAAGAGTTTCATCCAGCGCCTCCTCGAAATTCTCTATTCCCTGGACAACGGCATTCTGGTTGCCGGCGAAGAGAATCCCCAGCTTTCCCGCCGCTACTTTGAAACGGCGCTCACGGAACTGGGCACCCTGAAGGAAGCCTAGGAAAGCCCTGTTCCACCGTACTACTCCTGGTGGGAATAGGGATGAAGGTCTATGTACAGGAGGCCGCCGGAGACGGTGGCCTCTTTTCGCAGGACCTGGAGGGGCCCTGCAAATCTGCGATTTGGAGCAGGGAAGGGTAAAAATCCCCGGAAAATCACTATCTTTGTACTCTATGAACAAGGTTCGGCATATCTGTGTGCTTGCGCTGCTGCTGGTGGCGGCCGGGACGGCCCGTGCCCAGCAGTGGTACGGAAACGTGGACATGGCCGGCGGCGGAGGCTGGATGAAAAGCCTGCGGGGAGAACTGCTGGAAGGCCAGAACCCCTATATCGGCCATGGACTGGGCGAAGGCAACGTGGGCTTTGGCTACAAGAGCCCCAAATTCCAATGGAGCGCCAAGCTCAAAGGCAGCTATGAGCCCAAAACGGCGGAACGATACCGCATGGAGGCCAAGACCGGCAAGGAGGACAAGGACCTGAACCTGCACGCCCTCATCAAAGCCAACGCCACACGTCCCCTGGACCTGGGTTTCCGGACCGATTTTACCTGGACGCCGGCCTCGCAGAAGAAATACGGCGCCTGGCTCAACATCCGCTATCAAGTGGACGGCAACGACGCAGAGACCTGCAACGCCGCCATCCAAACCGTAGATTACACGGAAGAATGGGCCCTGCGCAAGCGTCTCACCTACACGGCAGGTTTCAATTCCTCCCATGCCTTTGGCCGCAGGACCCTGCAAAGCAGCATCACCGCGGAGTTCAAGACGGACGACAAACACAACCAGTGGAATACGCTGGGCGCCAAAGGAAGCAACATTTGGGACGCCACGGACCCCAACCAATTGAATCTGTGGGCCAAGGTATACCGGCTCACGCCCTTCTCCGGCAACCTGTCCACCGACGCCGTCATCCATCTGCGGGACACGGTTCTCAAGACACGGCACAAACTCATCCTGGACCCCGGCCTCCGCGTCAACGTCAAGTACACCTACGACGAGAACAGCGGCGCCACCATGATCAATCCCCTCTCCGAGAAAAACTGGTCCTGGAGAGACTCCACCAGCATCCGGGAAGAATTCCTCTTCTTCACCCTGCAGGCGGAGCCCTACATCGCGGCAGACTATACCTTCGGCCCTTTGAAAGTAAAAGCCGACTATGGCCTGCAGGTCTATGTCCGCCAGCTGCAGAACGAGAAACACCTGGACACCCCCACCACGGTGGTCCCGCATGTAATTGGCAAGTCGTCCCTCATGTGGAAAATCCATCCGTCCCATGAGCTGGGCCTGTCCCACGACCGCACGGTGAAGCACCCCACCTACCTGCAAACCTGTTCCTTCGAGCGCCCCGGCGCCTTCATCAACCAAATCTGGCGCGGTAACACGGAGCTCAAGTCCAACACCTCCTCCACTTTCAGCACGGACTACAAGTTCACCTGGAAGCGGTTCTCCGCCGGCGCCTCCATCTTCTACACCCGCAAACTCAACGAGGTGGACCAGACCTTCCGCAAGGAAGAGATTGACGGCCGGGAGTACAAGGTATTCACCTGGATGAACTCCTCCAACAGCCACGTGGGCGGCTTAAACCCCTGGCTTTCCTGGTCCGGGAAATGGGTGGACGCCAAGCTGAACGTCAAGTACACCCACACCTACCGTATAGCTGAGCTGGAGAAGAAACAGCAGCACACCGACGAATGGCGCATCCAGGGCAACTTCCTGCTAAAACTGGGCAGCGGCTGGAGCATCGGGGCCGACATGAACTACAAGAGCCCCACCATGACCCTGCACACCTTGATGACGGCCTACTGGACCCTGAACGCCCGCGTCCAGAAAAAGTTCAAGAACTTCACCATCTACTTCCAGGGCAAGGACCTGCTGGAGCACATGCAGAAGAACCAGTATACCTCTGTCTATGGAGACGAAATCTGGGTGGAGCAAATTTACCAGAACCGTCGCCTCCTCATCCTAGGCTTCAACTGGAATTTCAGGCTTTAGAACATGTAATACGCCGCCACCTTGAGCGCGCCGGTGTGCACATTGCGGCCCGGGGTGCCGTCACGGTTAATGAGGCCGTGGTCATAGCCCACGGTGGCCCGGATGTGGCGGATAATCTCCACGCCCACGCCGCCACCCAGCATGACGTCGAAGCGCCGGAGGTTGGGATTGGCCTTATAGTTATCCGTGATTTGCGTGGTATGGAAATCTCCGGAGATCAGGTTCACCGAGGCCACGGGGCCGCCAAAAATATACAGGTCCACTTTGCTTCCCAGCGGGATGTACAGCTTGGCCCGGACCGGGGCTTCCAGGTAAATATCGCCCAGGTTTTTGCTTTTGTCATTCATGAAGTGGTAACCCGCGACACCGGCCAGGTCTGCGCCTACGGACACGCCAAAGACCCTGGACAGGCGGAAGTTGGCCTCGAACTCAATGGAGATGGAGGGCGCGGCGCCGGGCATGGCGGGAGCATTCCCTTCCTGGAAGGTGTACACGCGGCTTCCGCTGCCAATGCCTAAACTGATTTGAGCCTCAGCTGTTTGAATGGCCGCAAACAGGAGCGCCACAAACGAAAGCAGAAAAAAGGTTTTCTTCATAATTCTACGTATTACATCGGCACAAATATACAAGTTTTTTCGTACTTTTGTTATTCAAATAACAGACGCATGAAAAAGTTACTCTTGCTCTTTGCTTTGCTGGCCGGATTAACGGCGTGTGGCAGTAAACCGGCCAACTACACCGTCATCATTTCCCTGGACGGAAGCCGCTGGGACTATGCCGATTATTACGACATGCCTTTCTTCGATTCCCTGGCCACGGTGGGCGTGAAGGCCCGGATGGAACCGTCGTTCCCCTCCTCCACCTTCCCCAACCACTACACCATGGCCACCGGCCTGGTGCCGGACCATCACGGACTGGTGAACAACAGCTTCTGGGACCCGGAAACGGACAGCAATTACGCCATCAACAGCAAGGACACCCGCTTCGACCCCCATTATTATGGCGGTGAGCCCATCTGGATTACCGCCCAGAAGCAAGGCGTCAAATGCGGCGTGGTATACTGGGTGGGCTCGGATATTGCCATCGGCCCAAAGGGGAATGAATACCCTACTTACTGGCGCCACTGGGACCAGAAACCCCACTGGAACTTCGATGAGCGCGTAGACGAAATTGTGCGCCTGATGAGCCTCCCGGAAGAGGAACGCCCCCAGCTGGTGATGGGCTACTTTGACGAACCCGACCACCAGGGCCATGTGCACGGCCCCTTCTCCCCGGAAACCAAAGCCATGGCGGAGCACATGGACAGCCTCATGCACGCCCTGTACCTGCGCCTGAAGGCCCTGCCGCACGGAAACCGCATCAACTTTATCCTGGCCGGCGACCACGGCATGACGGAAATTTCCCCGGACCGCTTCATTGGCTGGTACGACGTAATGCCGCAGGAATGGACGCGGAAAGTGGTGGGCAGCCTTCCCACCAGCATCTGGGCCAAGGAAGGCTATGCAGACAGCCTGTACAACCGCCTGTCCCAGGTGGAGCACCTCCACGTATGGAAACACGGAGAAGTCCCTGAATACCTGCACTATGGCACCTCCAACCGCCTGGGAGACCTTATCGTGAGTCCGGACCTTGGCTGGCAGTTCAACTTTGCCCCGTCCCGCAACCACGGCGCCCACGGCTTCGACTGCAAGGAAACGGACATGATGGTGGCCTTCCGCGCGGTGGGCCCGGACTTCAAGGTGGGCTATGAGGCCCCCTTCACGGAGGGCGAAAAGTCGGCCTTCCGCAACATCGACCTGTATCCCCTGCTCTGCAAACTGCTGGGCGTAGAGCCTGCGCCGGTGGACGGAAAACTGGAACGCATTCAACATATCCTTAAATAAAACTATGGCCAAACACTTCACACTGCCCTATGAGGGCGGTCTCATCGAGAAAGACTTGCCTGCAGGCATCCTTCACACGTATGAGAAAATCTGGACGCACGTGTACCCGGAATCCCGTCCGGCGTCCTATGCCATTGCCGATTTTATTGTAGACGCCATCAACAGCAACAAGGACGGCCTCTTCCGCCTGGGCCTCACCACCGGCGCCACGCCCATGTCGCTGTATAATGAGCTGGCGCGCCGCTGCGCCGCAGGAAAGGTCTCTTTCAAGAACGTGGAGGTAGTCTCCATCGACGAGTACTATCCCTCGTCCACCGGAGACGCACAAAGCCGCAACCACCGCATCCACGAGGCCCTTTTGGACAAGGTGGATATCCTCAAAGAGAATGTCCATCTGCCGGACGGCGCCGTTTCCAAGGAAAACCTGGGGGAATACTGCACCCGCTTTGACGCGCTTGCCCGCAACCTGGACCTGCTGGTAATCGGGGTTGGCGAACAAGGCCAGGTGGGCTTCAACGAGGCCGGGTCCAATGAGAAGACCCGCACACGCGTGGTACGCCTCTCCTACGGTTCCCGCAAGCGCCAGGCCGGCAATTTCAACGGCGACATCGCCGCCACGCCGGACAAAGCCATCACTATGGGCATCAGCACCATGCTCAGCGCCAAGCGCATCATCCTCATGGCCTGGGGCGAAGACAAAGCCGCCGCCGTGAAAGCCATTGCGGAAGGCCCTGTCACCACCGACTGCCCCGCCTCCCTGCTTCAGCAGCACGACCACATCTCTTTCTATGTGGACGAAACTGCTGCCAGCCTGCTCACCCGGAGCGTTGCCCCCTGGCTGGTAGGCCCCTGCGACTGGACGCCCAAGTTCATCCGCAAGGCCGTCGTGTGGCTGTGCGAGGTCACCGGCAAGCCCATCCTCAAACTCACGGAAAAGGACTATCTGAACAACAACCTGAGCGAGCTTTTGGAGAAGGCCGGCCCCTTCGACAAAATCAACATCGACGTATTCAACGACCTCCAGCATACCATCACCGGCTGGCCCGGCGGCAAGCCCAATGCCGATGACTCCACACGTCCCGTGAAGGCCATCCCCTTCCCCAAGACGGTGCTCATCTTCTCGCCCCACCCGGACGACGACGTCATCTCCATGGGCGGCACCTTCATCCGCCTGGTGTCCCAGGGCCACAACGTGCACGTAGCCTACGAAACCTCCGGCAACGTAGCCGTCCACGACGACGTTGTGCTCCAACACATGGACTGCGCCTTCCAGCTGGGTTTTGCCGATAAATTCGAAGAGGTGAAAAAACTGGTGGAGAGCAAGGTCCCCGGCGAACCGGAGCCCCGTGCACTGCTGGAAATGAAGGGCGCCATCCGTCGCAGCGAAGCCCGCGGCGCCGTGCGCTCCTTCGGCCTGAACGACAACACCAACGCCCACTTCCTCAACCTCCCGTTCTACGAGAGCGGCGGCATCAAGAAGAATCCCCGTACCCAGGCCGATGTAGACATCATCAAACAACTGATGAACGAGCTCAAACCGGACATGATCTTTATGGCCGGAGACCTGGCAGACCCGCACGGCACGCACCGCGTGTGCACGGAGGCCGCCCTGGATGCCCTGGAACAGCTCAAGGAAGAAGGAGCCGCCTGGACCGCCAAAACGCATGTCTGGCTGTACCGCGGCGCCTGGATGGAATGGGAACTGGGCCGCGTGGACATGGCCGTTCCGCTGTCCCCGGACGAGGTTGTCAAAAAGCGCCACGCCATCTTCCGCCACCTTTCCCAGAAAGACATCGTGCCGTTCCCGGGAGAGGACCCGCGCGAGTTCTGGCAGCGGGCCGAGGAACGTACCTCCAACACCGCCCGCCTGTACGACCAGCTGGGAATGGCTGAATATCAAGCCATTGAAGTTTTCCTGAAATTATATTAGTTTTTTGTAAAAAATTAATAACTTTGCGTTCCGGAATTCCTACCGCCGTTGTATGGAATTCCGGTTTAATTTTTTACTTAACATTTTAAAAGTATGAAAGTTATTATCCGCCAGAACTCCGCCGAGGGTTCTCTGTGGGCTGCCCACTACATCGCAGCCAAAATCAAAGAAAAAGCCGCCCGCACCAGCGAGCCTTTCGTCATTGGTCTTTGCACCGGTTCCACTCCTATTGAAACCTATGCAGAACTCATCCGCATGGTCAAAGCCGGGGAACTCTCCTTCAAAAACGTCATATCCTTCAACATGGACGAGTATGTGGGCCTGCCGGAATCGCACCCGGAAAGCTACCACAGCTTCATGCACAAGTACCTGTTCGACCACATTGACGAAAAACCCGAGAATATCCATATCCTCAACGGCAACGCCAAGGACATCGAGGCCGAATGCGCCGCCTACGAAGAAGCCATTGTAAAGGCCGGCGGTTTTGACCTGTTCCTGGGCGGCGTGGGCGAAGACGGCCACATTGCCTTCAACGAGCCCTTCTCTTCCCTGAGCAGCCGCACCCGCGTGGTCACCCTCACCCAGGACACCCGCGAGGTCAACGCCCGCTTCTTCGGGGGCAACCCGGAGGCCGTGCCTGCACAGGCCCTTACCGTGGGCGTCGCCACCGTGCTCAGTTCCAAGGAAGTGGTCATCCTGGCCTTCGGCTCCAAGAAAGCCCGCGCCCTCAAGGATGCCATCGAGGGTCCCATGAGCCACTACTGCACCCTGAGCGGCCTGCAGAACCACCCCGCCGGCACCATCGTGTGCGACGAAAACTCCATCAGCGAGGTCAAGGTGAGCAGCTACCGCTACTTCAAAGCCGTAGAGGCCGCGGAGAATCGCTAAACGGCACTGGTCAATAAACCATTGACCCTCAGTATTTTATAAAAAATCCTCGGCTCCATTTGCGCCGAGGATTTTCTGTAAACGGTTGACTATGAGCTACTTGTCAGCCAGCGAACATCGCTCCTACCAGCGGAAGGTGGCGGAAAGCTGCGCGTTGAGTCCGGGCATG
Source organism: Bacteroidales bacterium UBA2716 (assembly GCA_002354005.1). Classification (GTDB taxonomy): domain Bacteria; phylum Bacteroidota; class Bacteroidia; order Bacteroidales; family UBA932; genus Cryptobacteroides. Next base: position 29,752 of record DEKS01000085.1, on the reverse strand, counting down.
GGGTAGCCCTGGACAATTTGGTAAGGGGTGTTGAACACATTGTCGATGGTAACGCCCAGCAGGAGGGAACGGCCAGCGGCCGCCCGTCCTGGAAAGCGCAGGATATACTGGGCCGTCGCGCTGCTCAGGCTCCATGGGACCAGGTAATAGTCCGGCGTGTTGGCCGTGCGGGACCAGCGCCCGCCGGTAAAGGAACTGTCCCAAGTGAACGCCAGGTCCTTCCACCCCAAGCCCAGGGATACGCTCCCGCTGTGACACGGAATGTAGGGAATCTGGTTGCCCCAGGTCTGGCTGCCGGGCGTGCTGTGGTCCAGCGCCTGCTGGAAGCTGTAGCGAAGCGTCCCGGAAGCCCGCCACGGCCCGCTGTGCCAGGCGGCGGAGGCTTTCACATCGGCACCGGTAATATCCACCAGGCCCACGTTGAGCATGGTCCAGCGGAACTGCGACAGGGTGGGAATGGCCACAATCTTGTTGCTCACACGGTTATAATACGGAGAGACGCGGAGGTCCAGCTCCCAAACGCCCGGATGGAAGGCCAGGCGGACGTCGGCCCCTACCTGCAGCGCCGCCTCCGGCACCAGGTTCGCATTGCCCATGAGGCTGTAATAGAGGTCGTTAAAGGAGGGGAGCCGATAGCTGCGCTTCACAAAGGCATCGGCCTCCAGCCACGGGAGCGGCGCCCAGAAGAGGCTCAGGGAGGGCATCCAGCTGTCCCTGTACGTGTTGGTCCGGCTCCAACCGCCGGCTTGCGGAGAAGCAAAGTGGTCCCACGCGCCCTCGTACACCAGGTGCGCCGCCGCCCGGAAGCGGGACCACACCACACGCGTCGCCAAGGCGCCTGTAAACGTGGTCCGGCGCGGCGTCACAAACTGCCCCACGTCGGAGTCCAGGGCGCTCCGCTGCACATCCGTGCTCAAATCCAAGGAGCAGGGCCCTGCCAGCACAAAAGACTGGGCCAGCGAGAAATACCCGGACTGCTGCCGATAATGCAGGTTGTAGGGCAGCGCCATGGGGTTTTTCTCCGGATGGGTGTTGTAATGGGTGTAGTTGTTGGCGTATTTGAAGCGGATAGCCGTACTGTATCGTCCCGTCCATTCCTGCGTCCAGCCACCCTGCACAAAGAGGTCCTGGTCGGCCTGGCGTTCTGCGCTGAAGGGGAAGGAAAGGCGCCGGATGACCGGACCCGGGAAGCCGCGCTCGGAACCGTAGCCATAGACCCGGACCTGCCACGCGCCGCCTTGTACCCGGCCAAAGAGCTGGGCTTCCAGCCGGAGGCTCCGAATGTCGCCGTTTTCCCGCACCAGGGTGGTGTCAAAGCAAGGGTATTTGTAGCGGCCCGCGCTGTAGAGGAAGTCTGCCGATGTCCGCAGCATGAGCCGTCCGGAAAGCCGCTGGTCCCACAACACGGAGGGGTTCACGCTGCCCAAGGTGCCGCCCCGGAGCCGTACCCGCCCGCCGGAGGTCACCGGAACAGCCGATTCCAAATGCACGGCCGCCCCGCTGGCGTACTCCTTGGCGGTTTGCAAACGACTGGTTTTCTGCCCGTTATAGAGGGAAACGCTGCCCAGCCCGTCGGTGGAGAATCGGCCCAGGTCCACCTGCATGTTCTGGGCGTTGTCCACCTGGATGCCGTCCAGGAAAATGCCCACATGCTCGCTGCCCAGGCTGCGCACATTCACGGTTTTGAGGCCGCCCGCGCCGCCATAATCCTTCACCTGCACGCCGGTAAAAACGCGAAGCAGGTCCGCCACGGCCCGGGGGGTCTGCACCAGCGTATCCACCTGCACGGTCTCCGTGGCCCGCACCACCGGCAGCTCCTTCACGGCATACACGGCCGCAGGCGCCAGGGTATCCGGAGGCGCCTGCAGGAAAAAGGCTATAGCGGCCGCAAGAATCACTTCCAGACAGCAAAGTGACCCGGGCAAACGCCCGCCGTCACGCTCCAGACTTTGTCTTGCAGGTCATAGAGCCGGTAGCAAGTCACGGTACCGGGATTAAAGTAGTCGCCGGCGTCGCCCACCAGCAGCGTGTGCAGTCCTATGGAGTCCTCCAGCACGGCCATTCCGTAGGGCACACCGCCCAAATCCACAGGATACAAACTCAACTTGTTCTTTACGGCATTGTAGGACCACAACGTGTACACATGCTTCTCATTAAAGGCAAATTCGTTTTCCGTGCCGATACAGTATACCTCGTCCCCCAGCGCAAAGGAGCAGCTCACGTGCGTGTGCTTGAGAAAATCGCGCGTCACGTGCGTCACCTGGTCCGGAGCATCGGCCAGGAACACGTACAAGCCGGAATGCACATCAAAATAGTTGCCCAGCGTGCTCACAAAAATGTGCCCTTTACCATCCGCATACACGTTTTTCAGGTTCACCTGCACTTCCACGGTCCGGGTCACGGCAAAGGTTTTGGTGTCGATGACGCTCACCGTATTGTCGTAGGCGTACAAGGGCGGCAGCTGGCTGGAAATGCCGCCGGAATTGGCCACGTACAGCTTTCCGCCGTAATAGGCGATGCCTTCCGGCTGATAGCCCACTTCCACGGTGCCGGCTGTCTTGTAAGTATTCAGATCAATGCGGTAAACACAGCCCTTGGGGTTGGCGGAATCGGTGACCTCGTAGCCTTCGTAGGTGGCAAAAGCGCCCGCCCAGGAGGTTACGTAGGCGTATTTGTCGTCAAAGGCAATGGCGCGGGGCGTAGGAATCTCGATGGTGGCAAGTTCTGTCTCGTCCGCGGCGGAAACCACCTCCACCAGGCCGGAGTTGTTAATGACCATCCACACGTTGTCGTCATGGATGGCGATGTCGTTGCCTACATCGCCCAGGCCGGCCGCAGCAGAAGGGTTCATTTTCTTGAACGCACCGGTAATGTACTGACCGTCGCTCCGGCGAAGGAAATCCAGCGTGGCGTTGTTGGCGCCCATCTGGCCTTCATTGAGCACAAAAATCTTTTTAACATCGGCAGGGAACTCCGCCACGCTCACGCTTTCTCCCTCCAGGGAGGCATCTTTGGTGGGGGTTCCCGGCACAAAGGTTTTCCGGCAGGCTACAACACTGAGCACGCCAAAAGTGAAAAGCAACAGGGCTTTTTTCATAGAATAAGGTATTTACGTTAACGCACCGGCTTGTCCCCGAGCCCGGATACTCAACTGGATGCAGGCAGGTCTTCTGACTTCTCCCGGCCCCGGCCTTCTCAGGGTTGTCCCCAATGGCAACGGATGCGGAGCCGTTCCGGATAACACAGCTGCGGGCACAGTTCCGGCCTCTCACCGGCTTCCCTTTTGAGCCTTTTATGAAGGCACCTGTATCTGCCTGCAAAGATACGAAAAAAGAGGAATATTGTGCGTTAGTATGTGCATGGTGGCAGTGGCTGACGGGCCACAAGTGCTGGTCGACAAGTAGCTTATAGTCAGCCATTTACAGAAAATCCTCGGCTCCATTTGCGCCGAGGATTATAAGCATCTCGTTGATTTTCAAACGGTTACCGACCAGCGGAGGACAGGGTGTGGATGAGGTCGTCCGGTATCTTTGTATTTATTTTTTGTTTTATTTGACAAGTATTTGTATTTTCGCACATTATAACACTTTTCCAGATGCGCATTGCCAATCCGTCGATTCGTTATTTTGTCCGGCTTTTAGTGGGAGTACTCTTCATTGTCTCCGCTTTTGGAAAGCTGATGGACGTGGAGAACTTCGGCAACCTTATCGTCTCGTATGGTTTCTTCTGGAGCGCCTTGCTGGCTCCGGTCATCGTCATTGCAGAGATGGGGGTTGGAATCGCCCTGGTGCTGGATATGTATCCCCGCGTTGTTTCATGGGTGGGGATTGGGATGCTCATTGTGTTCACGGGAGCGTTCTTTTATGGGAACACGTTCAATGGAATCAAAGACTGCGGATGTTTTGGCAACCTGAACCTGGTTTCTTTGCCGGTATGGGCCACTTACCTCAGGAATGCCATTCTTCTTTTCCTGCTGATTATCGGCATGGAGAAAGGGCGTGCCGCGGCCCCGGCTTCACTGGCGCTTGGCATTTGGACAGCCTGCCTGGCCCTTACTGTCTTTTTCAGCGGTTATACTTTTTCGCTTCCTCAGTCTTTTAAAGAGCGGATGCCCCGCAGACACCCCTTGATTGGCATGGATGTCTCCCAAACGCCGCTTCCGCAATTCGTGGACATGAGTCCGGATTCCACGTACACATTGTATGTCTTTTCCTATACCTGTGTAAGCTGCATAAACGGCATTCCTGCCCTGCTGGAATATCAGGATTCCTCCGTGTGCGACCGGGTGATAGGCCTGGCTGTAAATGAAGATAAAAATGCGGAAATAGGCAGCTATTACCACCTTCCTTTCCAGCGGGTACAGGTTGACGATGCCTTAAGTGGCCTTACCCAGACCGTCCCCACTCTTCTGTATATCCGTAAGGGAAAGATAGAGTTTGTTGTAGAAGGCGGCGTCCCCAGTTCCTGGTGGTTCCGCAAGGCCTATTTGGAAAATCTTTAATTCTATATATTATGGAAAAGAAAAAACTATTTGCCGGTCTTCTTGTTATTTTGCTCCTTGGCATTGCCCTGCTAGGCTGCACAAAATCAAAAAAATGCACAAACCCGGACAAACCTTATTATTGTTCCCAGACCAAATCGTGCTGCGGATATAGGTATAATGACAATCATGGTACCTGCTGGTCAACAATGGAGGGCTGCCGTTCCAGTGGATATGCTTGCTCCACTTGTCACGAGGAGTAACTCATTTAGATAATCCTGTACGTCCGGTAGCGTATGGGATTATTTTTTTGTAAATTTTTTGAAATATCGCTTGCGATATAAAACAATTGTCGTATCTTTGCATCGTGAACGATATAAATAAACACAAAATACAACACACCATGAACGCACAAAACTCCATTCAAGTCCTGCAGGCCTATGCTACCGGCCTCAGCGCACAGTCCCGTCAGCACAAAGTACAGAGCCAGGTTTTCGCCTCCATGGGACTGAACAAACTGGCCGAGAAGTATGCCGACCACTCCAAAGAAGAAGCCGAGTGGGTGGACAAGATGGTGGCCCGCATCATCGACCTGGGCGGTGAAGCCAAAGTGGAAGCCACGCCCGCACAGACCATCTACAAGGATGTGGTCGAATTCCTGAAGGCGGACCTCGCCGTTTCCGTGAAGGAAGTGCCCGTGCTGGGTCAGGTGACCCTCTCGCTGGCCGAGGATATGACCACCTATGACCTCATGAAGGGCTATTATCAGGACGAGGAAGAAGACATGTACTGGATGCAGGAGCAGCTGGACCTCATCGAGCTCATCGGCCTGCAGAACTGGCTGGTCAAGCAGCTGTAATGAAAAAGCTTATACTCGCGTTGCTCCTGGCCCTTCTGGGCCTTGGAGCCTGCGCACAAAACGAACAAGACATGGCAAGTATTTACGATTTCAAAACCCTGAACAACAAGGGCAAGGAAGTGGACTTCAAGGACTATGAAGGCAAGGTGCTCCTCATTGTGAACACCGCTTCCAAGTGTGGTTTCACCCCGCAGTACGACGGCCTGGAGGCCCTGTACCAGCAGTACAAGGACAAAGGCCTGGTGGTGATTGGCTTCCCCTGCAACCAGTTCGCCGGCCAGGAACCCGGTTCCAATGAGCAAATTGAAGAGTTCTGCCGCCTGAACCATGGCGTCACTTTCCCCCTCATGGCCAAGACCGATGTGAACGGTGCCAATGCAGAGCCCATCTTCGAGTTCCTGAAGGCCCAGGCTCCCACTGAGGAGTACAAAGGCCTCAAGGCCAAAGCCACCCAGAAGCTGCTCAAAGGCCTGAGCAAGAGCGTGGAAAAGGACAGCGACATCCTGTGGAACTTCACCAAGTTCCTGGTGTCCCGCGACGGTAAAATCGTTAAGCGCTTTGCTCCCGTGGCCGAACCCAAGGACTTCGCCCAGGAAGTAGAAGCTATGCTCTAATGGGTATGCAGGAACAGCTTAAACTCAACAATCAGCTCTGTTTCAGGCTGTACACCGCCTCGCGGCTCATTACGCAGGCCTATCATCCGCTCCTGAGTGGGATAGGCCTGACGTATCCGCAGTACCTGGTGATGATGGTGCTGTGGGAGCAGGACGCACAGCCGGTGAACGACATTGCCAAAAAGCTGTACCTGGAAACCAATACGGTGACGCCCCTCCTCAAGCGCATGGAGGCGGAAGGCTTTATTTCCCGCAGTAAAGGCAAGGCCGATGCCCGCCAGGTGATTGTGAATCTCACCCCGAAAGGTCGCGAGTTGGAATCGCAGGCCAGTTGCATCCCCTTCCAGCTGGGCGAGGCCGTGGCCTGCCGCAGCATCACCCCGGAAACCGCCCCCGGCCTGTATGGCACGCTGGATGACCTCATCCACACCCTGTCCTCCGCTGGTCGGTAACCATTTGACAATCAACGAGATGCTTATAATCCTCGGCGCAAAAAGAGCCGAGGATTTTTCGTAAATAGCTGACCGTGAACCGTTTGCCGACCAGCAAACAAGGGACAAAAAAACGGACGGGGGTGAAAAATACCTCCATCCGTATAGAAAAGCAACAATGTTGCAGGCTTAGTCCTCTTCCTGCTCCTGGGCAGCGTATTCTGCCAGCAGTTTGGTCTGGACATCGGCCGGAACCTGTACGTACTCCGCGAACTTCATCTGGAAGGTGGCGGAACCACCGGTGAGGGAGCTCAGGACGGTGGAGTAGCGGTACAGTTCTGCCAGCGGAACGCGGGCGTGGAGCACGGTGAAGCCCTTCTCCATGTCCTGGTTCATAATCATGCCGCGACGGGTGTTGAGGTCGCTCATGCAAGGGCCTACATACTCGTTCGGGGTGAAGATGTCCACATTGTAGATGGGTTCCAGGATCTTGGGACCTGCATTGCGGAAGGCCTCCTTGAAGGCGTTACGACCGGCAATGATGAAGGCGATTTCCTTGGAGTCTACCGGGTGCATCTTACCGTCATATACGTACACGCGGATGTCGCGGGCGTAGGAACCGGTGAGCGGGCCTTCTTCCATCTTGCTCTTGATACCCTTCAGGATAGCGGGCATGAAGGAAAGGTCGATGGAGCCACCCACAACACAGTTGTAGAACTCCAACTTGCCACCCCACTCCAGGTCCGTGATGTCCTGGCTCTTGAAGTTGAACACCACATCCTTGCCGTCGATCTTGAAGTTCTTGGGAGCTTCCTGACCCTCTACGTACGGGCAAACCAGCAGGTGTACCTCACCGAACTGACCGGCGCCGCCGGACTGTTTCTTGTGACGATACTGGGCCGTAGCAATTTTGGTGATGGTTTCACGGTAGGGCACCTTGGGAGCATAGAGCTCGATGTTCTGCTTGAACTCGTTGGTGACTCTCCACTTCACGTAGTTGATGTGCTGCTCGCCCATGCCGGTGAGGATGGTCTGGCGCAGTTCCTTGGAATATTCCACGCCGATGGTGGGATCCTGGGCGGCAATTTTGTTGAGGGCATCGCCCACCTTTGCCTCGTCGTTCTTGTCCACGGCCTTTACGGCGCAGCGGTACTTGGCATCCGGGAACACCATGTGCTTAATGGCCTCTACGCCATTCTGGGCCAGGGTAACGTCTGTTTTACCGGCTTTGAGCTTCATGACGCAGCCAATGTCACCGGCGGCAATCTGGGACACTTTTTCCTTCTTGGAGCCGGCCACGGCGTAGATGGCGGAAAGGCGCTCACTGTTGCCTGTTTCCGGATTAATGAGGTCTGCGCCCTCGTTGAGGGTACCGCTCATCACCTTGAAGTAAGAAACCTCACCCAGGTGCTGTTCCACGGAGGTCTTGAAGATGAACAGGGCCACGGGGCCGGCAGGGTCGCACTTGATGGTGCCGCCGTCCACGGTGGGCTCTTCCTTGCCAAAAGGAGAAGGAACCACGTTCACGGTGAATTCCATGAGGCGCTTTACGCCCAAGTCTTCCTTGGCGGCCACGCAGAACACCGGGATGGTCTCTCCCTTCTGCAGGCCCAGGCGCAGACCTTCGCGGATCTCGTCCGTGGTGAGTTCCATGGTCTCGAAGAACTTCTCCATGAGTTCGTCGGAACC
>DEKS01000085.1:21364-21570 GCA_002354005.1 Bacteroidales bacterium UBA2716 | reverse complement strand
GGGAACTGGCACAGGGCGGCCTTTTTGCCGAACTCCTCATGGATGGCATTGCGGACGCCTTCCCAGTTGGCTTTGTCGTGGTCCAGCTGGTTCACAGCGATGACCATGGGAATGCCGTACTGGTCTGCGTAGCGGGCGAACAGGGTGGTACCCACCTCGATGCCGGCCGTGCCGTTCATGACCATGATAGCCGCATCCACCACCTT
>DEKS01000085.1:0-21278 GCA_002354005.1 Bacteroidales bacterium UBA2716 | reverse complement strand
AACTCTGCGTACAGCGGAGTGGCGTTGATGGACTTCTGGTTGGTTTGCTCGAACTCGGTGTTGTCCGACACGGTGTTTTTGTCTTCCACGGTGCCGCGACGGTCGATGACCTTGCCTTCAAACAGCATAGCCTCCGACAGGGTGGTTTTACCGCTGCGGGGAGCGCCGATAAGGACGATGTTGCGGATGTTTTTAGTTGTGTAAGTTTTCATTGGTGTTATTAAATTATTGCAATTATCTGTCGCAGTCTGCAAATTTAATGATTTTAGCCTAAAAAGCAATAGTTATCGCCTGGAAATGCGCCAAATGAACCAGGCCGATACCAGCAGCCCCACCACCACGGCCACCACGGAAGCCTCGGCGCCAAAAACGCCGCCGGTGAGCCAGTCGCTCCCCTGCGTCTGCGCATGCAGGAGGCTCTCGCCCGCCTTCTGGCCGGACACGGCAAAACCGAAAATATTGCCCTGGGAGAAGTTCCACGCCCAGTGAATGCCGATGGGCAGCCACAGCGTCCCGGACCACTTGTAGGCCGCGCCTAAAAGCAGCCCCGCCTCAATGGCAATGGCCACGGAGCTCCACAGCGTTCCGCCCGGATTGGTGATGTGGATGATGCCAAAGACCAGGGCCGATACCCCGATCGCCCACCAGAAGCCCCACTTCTCGTCTATCCAGCGGAACAGCACGCCCCGAAACATAATCTCCTCACCCACCGCCACAATGGCAAAATAGCAGAACATGCTCACCAGCTCCTTGGCCGATGCGCCCCAGCCCACAATGGCATATCCGCCCATGAGCGCCATAAGGCCGGTCACGGCACAAAAATACCCCAGGCCGATGCCCAGCCCAAGGCCCGTGTGCGCGGCCAACTTGTTCAGGGGCAGGTCCTTGGGCTTCTCACCCTCGAACCACAAGACAAAACGGGCGTAGAGCGCCACCATCGCGGCAGAGAGCAGCAGGCACGCCCCGCTGTACACCCAGCCGTGCGGTGCCAGGTCCACCATACAGGCGCATCCATACATGAGGAGCGCGAGGAAAAGGGCCGCCACCAGCAGCCCCAACCACTTTCCAAAAGACATTTCCTTAATCATAGACGCAAAGTTAGGCTTTTTTCGTAATTTTGTGCCTGTGAAACCGAATTTGAAGGCATATTGCGAGGCCGGAAGGCTGGAAGCGGGCTGCGACGAGGCCGGACGCGGGCCGCTGGCGGGGCCGGTGTACTGCGCCGCCGTCATCCTGCCGCCGGACTTTTTCCATCCGCTCCTGAACGACTCCAAGCAGATGAGCCAGAAGGCCCGCGAGGAGCTCAGGCCCATCATCGAACGGGAGGCCGTGGCCTGGGCGGTGGAGGCGGTGTCGGCACGGGAGATAGACCAACTCAACATCCTCTGGGCGTCCGTGACGGGCATGCAGCGGGCGGTGCTGCGCCTGGCACCCAGGCCGGATTTCCTGCTGGTCGACGGCAACAAATTCCGTCCCTTCGGCCCGTATGGCTTCAACGATTTTCAGACCGTGGTGCACGGGGACGCCACCTACGCCAGCATTGCGGCGGCATCGGTCCTGGCCAAGACCTACCGGGACGACTGCATGCGGGAACTGGCGCGGGAATACCCTGAGTACGGCTGGGACCGCAACATGGGCTACCCCACCGCCGAGCACATAGAAGCCATCCGGCGCCACGGATATACCCCATGGCACCGGAAGTCTTTCCATGTGAAGGAGTTGGAACCTTCCTTATTTTGACCGGGTTCCGGCTTTTTCAATCAGGCTCACCAACTGTTTGCGGAAACTGTCCTCCCCTGCCGCACCGGCAACCAATTCTTTGGCCATGGACAGGGTGGCATCGGCCTTATATTCCGAATCCAGCAACACCAGACCGTAAGCAGCGACGCCGGCAGCGAAGGTGAATTCCGGAGAGATTTCGCACGTGGTCCCAATAGACTCCGTAAGCGAGTGGCTTTCCGCGTCTTTCAGCGAGTACTTGTAGCGGGCCTCGAAATCGCCCACGTAAAAGCCTTCTTCCAGGCCCTCTTTCAGCACCAGCTCATACAGGGCCGTCACGGTTTGCCCGGCGCCTATCTCGCCGGCGTCCTTCTTGCTGTCCTCGAACTCCTCGGCCGTCATGACGCGGTTCTCATAGCCTATAAGGCGGTAGCTTTCAACCACTTCCGGGTTAAAGCGCACCTGGCACTTGGTGTCGTTGGCCACGCTGTAGAAGTGGCTGCGCTCCTGGACAAACACCTTCATCATCTCTTCCTCCGAATCAATATAGGTGTAGGTGCCGTTGCCGTGGTTGGAGAGGTTCTCCATGCGGCTGTCCTGGAAATTTCCATAGCCGAAGCCCATGATACTCAAGTAGATGCCTTTTTCCTGATAGCTTTCCACCATCTCCACCAGGGCATCGGTTGAGGACACGCCCACGTTGAAGTCGCCGTCGGTGCACATGATGATGCGGTTGTTGCCACCCTCAATATAATGCGCGGCGGCCTCCTCGTAGGCCATCTTCATAGCTGCGCCACCGGCCGTGGACCCACTGGCCACCAGCCCGCGGATGGCGCTCTTGATTTGCTCCTTGCCTTGGGAAAGTAGCGTGGATTCCAGGAACTTTTGCACGCTGCCGGAATAGGTGATGATGGCCATGCGGTCCTGGGGCCTCATATAGTCCACCATATTGACGAGCCCGCTTTTGAGCAGGTCAATGCGGTCGCTTCCACTCATGGAGCCGGAAACGTCCACAAGGAGGATGAAGTTGGCGGCCGGAATCTCGCTCTCCTGGAGGGACTTGCCCTTAAGACCCAGCCTTAGCAGGGAATGCCCCGCATTCCAGGGACAGGGGCCGATTTCCCCGTTGATGGCGAGCGTCTCCTCCCCCTTCGGCTCCGGGTAGTTGAAGGTAAAATAATTCAGGTACTCTTCGATGCGCACGGCGTTCCTTTGTGGGAGAAAGCCTTGGGTAATGCAACGGCGCATATAGGCGTAGGCGGCGCCGTCGGCATCCACGGAAAAGCTGGACTGGGGCTCGTCGGCCACTTTGACGAAGGGGTTCTCCTTTATTTCGTCAAAGGAGTCTCCGCTTTGTGGCGGGCTGACGGGGTCACTCTCGTATACGGCGTCTTGGCCGGCTGCCTTCGGCATATAATTATAATAGCCCTCCTTGCTGCAGGCTGTGGCAAGAAGAAGGATGCCGGCAATGAGAAGATGTTGTTGTTTCATGATGCTTTTTTATTTGTTCCGTCAATATAATCCTTTTTTTGCCGAATCTTGCATGCCCGCAGGAGTTTTTTTATTTTCGTGCAAGATTTCACGATGTATTGGATTTAAGATATGGTGTACAAACAATTGTTATATGGCCTTGCTTCCCTAATCCTGCTTTGGAGCTGCTCCAAGGAGGGTTTTCGGCAGTCTGACCCGAGCGCTGCCGCCCCTGACGAATACAGCGCCATTGTAACCGTAAAGCAGAACGCCTCCGGCAGCGTCTTCTTCCAGTTGGACGACGAAACCCGGCTTTTTCCCACAAATTATGCCCAGCCTTACAACGGGATGCAGCGTATCATGTGCGGGCTCCGGGTGTATCGGCAAAACAGCTGTGACGTCCTGTGGATGGACTTCCTGGAAAAAGGCGAATTTGTAAAGGCCGGAAACGCGGAATCGGACGGAGCCGATATCCTCTCCGACTGGATGACCAGCGTTGAAGACGGCTTCCTCACCGTCCACTACTCCGCCTGGTGGGGAGATGGCGATGTGGAACACACGCTCCGGCTCGTCAGCGGAAAGAATCCCGACAACCCCTACGAGCTGTGGTTCTGCCACGGCAGCAACGGCGACGCTTCGTCCAGGAAGGCCGACGCCCTTGTATACTTTGACATCAACAGCCTCCCCTCCACCGGCGGAGACTACGTACCCCTTACCCTTAAATGGCAGAATTGTGCCGGAGAAATTGCAACTAAGAACTTCCGCTTCCGCAGCCGGCAGTGAACAGGAACTCCTGGACCTGTTCCGCAGCCGCAAAGCCGACGCCATGCGCCTTTTCTACGAGCGCTACGCCGGCTTTCTGGCCGCAGTCTGTTCCCGTTACATTCCGGACAAAGACAACGCAAAAGATGTGTTGCAGGAGTCGCTGATAAGCATTTTCGGCGCAATTGAGAAGTTCAGCTACAGGGGAGAGGGCAGTCTGAAGGCCTGGGCGTCGCGCATTGTGGTGAATACGGCGCTCAAAAGTCTCCGGCAGCACGGGAAGCTGCGCCTCACGGACGAGTTCCCCGACCTTTGCCAGGAAGAGGAAGCGCCTGATTTGCAACGTCTTCCCGCAAAAGTGCTGCACAGCTTCATCCGGGAACTCCCGGACGGTTACAGAACCGTCTTCAACCTCTTTGTATTCGAAAAGAAATCACATAAGGAAATTGCTTCGCTCCTTGGCGTCAAGGAGGATTCGTCGGCCTCGCAGTATTTCCGTGCGAGGGCGCTGCTCGGAAAGCGGATAAAAGAATATTTGAAGGAACATGAGTAAAGACTGGACAGACAAGCTTCCCTCTCTCCTGGAGGAATATGAGGAAAGCGCACCGGAAGGGCTGTGGGACGCAGTCCTTGACGGCATGGCGCGGCGCAAAAAACGCGCAGCGGCATTTTGGTGGGGCGGCGGCATTTTGTCGGCCGCGGCCGCCGTGGTATTGGCCGTGTTCCTTTGGAAGCCCGCGACCGAGCCTGCAAGCGTTTCCTCCGTCCCTGAAACGATGCTTGCAGAGACGCTTCCGGAAAATGCGCCGGACGATGCTACCGCCCCCGAGGCCGGGCAGCTCCGGTTTGCCCCGTCGGAACTTCCGGCCGGAAAACCCGCCGCGCCAAAACCCGCTGCGGAGGAGACCTTGGCGCATGAACAAGCTGTTACTGAGGCGCTTCCAATAGACACCCAGACCGACGAGGCCGTTCCGGAGGAGCCGCCCGTGCCGACGGAGACACTTCCGGAAAAATCGCCCGTGCCTGCGGAGACGCTTCCGGAGAAACCGGCAAAAGAGGACACCTTCCCCGAAAGTTTCGGGACGACGGAGCGGGAAAAGCCGGCATCCAAGAAGAAAATACAGCTGCGGCTGTCTTCGGGCACTTATCTGGCTCAGGCGGCAAATGAGCTTTTCAAGGGGTATGGGGTGCCGTATAATCCCGGTATGACGATAGCCACCAAGTCCGGTGAGGAAGGGGAGATTACGGTTCCCATGCTGAGCCGGAACAGGGAGAGTTCCACGGAGGCCAGGCACCGGCAGCTGCTCCGGGTGCAGCTTGGCGTAACTTATCCGCTGAGCAAGCGGTGGAGCATAGGCAGCGGCGTCAGTTATTCACTGCTGCAGTCGGAGTATGCAACGGTGTCGGGAGAAACCCGCACACAGACCACCCGGCGGCTTCACTACCTGGGCGTGCCGCTTACCGCGCAATTCAAAGCCTTTGAATTCAAGCGTTTAAGCATCCTTGCCGAAGCCGGTCCCATGTTTGAGGCAGCCGTCGGCTCCAAGGTATGGACGCAGTCGTATGTAGGTGACATGCTGGCGTCCAGGCAGCTTGAATACCCGCTTGTCAAGGACTTCCGCTGGTCGCTGAATGCCGGCTTGAGCGTGCAATATCAGCTTTTCCGCCACGGCGCCATTTTCGTGCAGCCCGGCATAAGCTGGCACTTTGCCGGAAACGGCAACGTGGAGTCCGTCTACTCGCTGCGGCCGCTCAGCTTCGACTTCAGCTTCGGCTTCCGCTTTACGCTCTGAGGCGACGGACGGGGTTTCCGTAACGGGCCGGTCACTGTTCAGGCCTTGGGCGTAGTACAGGCGTTCACCAGATAAACGATGGAGCGATAGGTGATGCCCCCGTGGGTGGAAAGGCCTATCTCGCACGTGCGGCTGTTGGAGTAGCCCTCCTTGATTCCATGGTCTTTCAAGGCCGATTTCAACTTCCTGAGCGCATAGGCATTCACCTCCGGATGGGTCATGCCCTTGTCTCCGGCATAGGCACAGCAGCCAATCTCTTCCGGCACATACACCTGCGTGGAGCATTTTTGGGCCAGCTGCACCAAGGCGTCCTTGAGGCCCATCAGGCGGGTGGAGCAAGTCACATGCACGGCCACGGGCGTATCGGTGGGATGGAATTCCAGCCGGGGGGCCACAAAGCGCAGCAGGAATTCTGCCGGCTCGTATAAATGCATGGTTTTGATTCCCTTACGCATCCTGTGCAAACAAGGGCTTTGGTCACAGAGCACCGGATATTTCCCTTGGGCCGATGCTTCCCAAAGGGATTCCTCCAGCTCCCGCAGCTTCTTGTCGGCCACCTCCGGCATCCCCTTGCTTTCCCAGATAGTGCCGCAGCAAAGCGTCTCCATCCGGGGCGGGAAAATAACCTCATAGCCGGCTTTGTGCAGCAGTTCGACCGTCTCTTCCATAAGGGGTTTGACAGTATCGGCCGGTGCCTGCGCCATGGTTTGATTGAGGCAGCTGGGAAAATAAACCACCTTGAGCGGGCTTTGAGGGGATGAGAGTTTCCTCATTTTCAGGGGAAGCGGTGTTTCAGGAGTCAAGAGCGGGACTCCCACGGCATGCAGTCCCTTTCCGACTGCGCCCATGAGCGTATCGCCCAAGACCAGGTTGGCGGCATGAGCCACGCCCAGGGTGCCGCGTACCAAAGTTTTGGTGCCCCTGAAATGCTCTGCCACCCAGGCCCCCAGCCAGTTTCCGGCGGCTCCCAGCTGCGCTTTGCGAAGTTCATGGGTCATGTCTCCCACATTGATGTGCATGGGGCAGGAGGTGGAACACAGGCCGTCTCCGGCACACGTGACCTGCCCGGGGTACTTGTAGGCCTTTTCCAAGGCTTCCCAAGGCTCACCGGCGGCTTTTCTGCGAGCTATCTCACGCTGGACCACGATCCGGGTGCGGGAGCTCAGCGTGAAACCGCAGGTTACGCAGTTCACCTCGCAGAAACCACATTCTATGCACTTGTTAACGCCCTCGTAAGGCAGCACGGGCATGGTTTTGAGGTTCTTGAGGTAGCAGTCCCGGTCCTCGTTGAAAATCACGCCGGGATTCAGGATGCCTTTGGGGTCCAGCAGGTTTTTGATACGTCTCATCAGGCCGAAAGTCTCCGCTCCCCATTCCTGCTCCACGAACGGTGCCATATTGCGCCCGGTGCCGTGTTCGGCTTTCAGGGAACCGTCGTATTTCCCCACCACCAGCTCCACGACGTCTTTAATCATGGCATCATACCGCAGGATATCCTCCGTTGTTTCAAACGCCTGATTGATAATGAAATGGAAGTTTCCTTCCAAGGCATGTCCGTAAATGCAGGAGTCCGTGTAGCCGTGCCTGTCCAGCAGGGCCGACAAATCCGCCGTGGCGGCCGGAAGGTCTTCGATATGGAAGGCCACGTCTTCAATCAGGCAAGTGGTCCCCTCTTTCCGCATGCCGCCCACGGTGGGGAATATCCCCGAGCGGATGGCCCAGTACTGCGCCACTTCGGCAGGGTCTGATGAGAAGTTTACCTCCACCTGGAAGGGCTTGAGCGTATTGACAATAGCGTCAATCTGTTCATGCAGTGCTTCCGGGGACTGCGCCTGCGTTTCCGTCAGCACGGCCGTGAGATCCGGGACATCGGCCCGTAAATGAGGGTCGTTCACGGAAGCCAGGCTCCGTTTGTCCAACAGTTCCGCGGCCGATACCTGCTTCCCCTTCATGGCCACAACGGCCTTGGCGGCCGTCACCATGTCCGGGAAATAAATCATGGCGCTGGCCTTGTACGGGGCGATGGGAAGGGTTTTCATGCTCACTTCCGACAGAAAGGCCAGGGTCCCCTCGGAGCCCACCATCAGGTGAGCAAGTATCTCGAAGGGGTCTTCGTACGCCACAAGAGGCCTCAGATTAAGGCCTGTCACGTTCTTGATGCTGTATTTATGGCGGATGCGCTGCGTCAGCTTTTCGTTGGCCAGGACTTCTTTCCGGAGTTTGACGAGCCCCTGCAGAATCTCCGGATGCGCTTTCCGGAAGGCTCCCCGCGAATTTTCCGAACCCGTGTCCAGGACGGTACCGTCGGCCAGTACCAGACGGGCGCTCACAAGCATCTTGTCCGAGTTGGCATGGGTGCCGCAGCTCATGCCGGAAGCGTTGTTGGCCACAATGCCACCCACCATGCAACTGCCGATGGAGGCCGGATCCGGGCCGAAGTGCCTGCCGAAGGGTGCCAGGTGTTGGTTCACCCTTGCCCCCACGATGCCCGGTTGCAGCGTGACGGTGGTGTCGTCGTGGTATTCCCATTTCTCCCAATGTTTGCCGGCCACCAGAAGGATGCTGTCCGTGATGGCCTGCCCGGAAAGGGAGGTCCCTGCCGCGCGGAAAGTCACCGGGAGGTTCATGTCGTGTGCCAGAGTGAGAATCCGGGAGACTTCTATTTCATCGGCGGCACGCAGAACTATCCTGGGCTTCAGCTTGTATTCGCTGGCATCGGCCCCCCAGGCAAGGGTACGAAGCTCGTCCGTATAAATGCGGTCTTTGGGCAGGATGCCCTTTACGGCCTTCAGAAATGCGTCCATCATAGTCCGAAGAAGTGCTTTGGAGGGGTGAAATTTTCTCCTCCACATGGTTCCATCTTTCAAATTTCGCAATTTTAATTGGATTATCCTAAAAAGACTGTCATTCTGAGCGAACTGTCATTCTGAGCGAAGCGAAGAATCTTTGCGATTACATGGATTTTGTTTACATTTGTGCAAACAATTGTCTTTTATGAAACGAATCCTTGCTTTTCTGGCCGGCCTTGCCATTACGGTGAGCGCCATGGCCGACGAAGGAATGTGGCTCCTGCCCCTCCTGAAACAACTCAACGGAAAAGACCTCAAGGCGGCCGGCTGCAAGCTGACTCCGGAGGAAATCTACTCCATCAACAAAACCTCCCTGAAAGACGCCATCGTCCACTTTGGCGGCGGCTGCACCGGTGAAATGATCAGCAACCAGGGTCTCCTGGTCACCAACCACCACTGCGGTTACAGCAGCATCCAGGGCCTGTCCACGGACGAGCACAACTACCTGATGGACGGCTACTGGGCCAAGAACTTTGGCGAGGAAATCCCCTGCCCCGGCCTCACCGTCACCTTCCTGGTGAGCATGGAAGACGTCACGGACGCCATTGAGAAGCAGGGCGCCTCGGCCGATGACCTCAAAAAGAACGCAGAGGCCGCCAATCCCGGCTGCCGCGTCACCGTCACGGGCTTCTACAACGACAATGTGCACTATATCATTGTGTATCGGACCTATACGGACGTACGCTTTGTGGGCGCTCCCCCGGCATCCATGGGCAAGTTCGGCGGAGAAACGGACAACTGGATGTGGCCCCGCCACACCTGCGACTTCTCCATGTTCCGCGTGTACGCCGGTGCAGACAACATGCCGGCCGAGTACAGCGAGCTCAACGTCCCCTACCAGCCCGCCCGCAGCCTCAAGATTGCCACCAAGGGCGTAAAGGAAGGCGACTATACCATGATCCTGGGCTACCCGGGCCGCACGCAGCGCTACCAGACCGCCGCCCAGCTTAATAGCATGATTGAGAACAACCGCATCCGCATCGACGCCCGCACCATCCGCCAGGACATCATGTGGGAGCAGATGGTGGCCGACCCTTCCATCCGTCTCAAATATGCCGACAAATACGCTTCCTCCGCCAACGGCTGGAAGAAGTGGCAGGGTGAGGAGCTGGCCTTCAAGGCCCTCAACATCATCGGCCGCGAAGAGCAGAAGGAAGCCAACCTGAAGGGCTGGATCGAGGCTTCTCCGGAGCGCAAGGCCCTGTACGGGGACCCGGTGGCCGATATCGCCAAGAATGTGGAGAAAAACGCAGCGGCCAATATCGCCGTGAACCGCCTCATCGAAGGCCCCTACCAGATTGAGCTGATGCAGTTTGCAACGGCCATGACCGGCCTGTACGGACGTGCCCTGCAGGCGGGTAAGGACTCCGTGGCGGCCCTCACCGATGCCCGCGAACAGGTACGTGAAGAGTATAAGGACTATGTAGCTTCCATCGACAAGAAAACAGCGGTGGCCCTGCTGGAGCATTACCGCAAGACGGCGGACCCGGCCAACTACCTGAAGATTGGCGAACGCGATTTTGCCACCCTGGACATTCCCGCGTACGTGGAAGACCTTTTTGCCAAGAGTGTGTTCACCTCCGAGGCCGGCCTCATGGCTGCCACCGCAGACCAGATTGCCGCAGACCCGGCCGTTGAACTGGGCACCGCTGTGATTGAGGCCCTTATGCCGTCCTACATGGCCCTGTACGCCATGCCGGACCCGGCCTTCGACCTGGCCCGCAAGCACTTTGCCGCCGCCCTCCTGGAGTGGCAGAAAGGCGTGGCCCTGTACCCGGACGCCAACTCCACCATGCGCCTCACCTACGGCCACGTGCTGCCCTACAGCCCCAAGGACGCCCTGGTGTACAAGTACTACACCACCGCCAAGGGCCTGCTGGAGAAAGAAGATCCCAGCAATCCCGAATTTGAGTTGCCTGCCGGCATCAAGGCACTGCTGGAAACCGGTGACTTTGGTCGCTGGGCCGATGCTGACGGCACCCTCCACACCTGCTTCCTCACCAACAACGACATCACGGGCGGCAACTCCGGTTCCCCGGTGCTGGACGCCAAGGGCAACCTCATCGGCCTGGCCTTTGACGGCAACTGGGAGAGCATGAGCTCCGATGTCATGTTCGAGCCGGACCTCCAGCGCTGCATCTGCGTAGATATCCGCTACGTCCTCTGGCTGGTGGAGAAATACGGCGGCGCCTCCAACATTATCTCCGAGCTCACCTTCGCGAAGTAGGGTTCTGGCGCTGGTCGACAAAACATTGACACACAACGTTTTATGAATAATCCTCGGCGCAAAAAGAGCCGAGGATTATACGTATTTTGCTGATTTGTAGGTGATTATTGGCCAGTGGGAAAGGAGACGAAAAAGAGGTGGGAGAGACTTGATTGGAAAGTCTGCCAATTATTTTGTACTTTTGCATACCCAAATGAAAGCACATGAACGAGAAAGAAATCTTGCAGTGGCTGCAGGAGGTGCAGCATCCGGCCAAAGAGGACCAGAATGTGGTGGCCCTCGGGCTGGTGGAAAAAATAGACCTGGCCGATAACGCCGTCCACGTGACGCTGGGCTTCCCCAAGCGTCCGGACCCGCTTAAGAACTACCTGATAGGTGCCGTGCAGGCGTGTCTGTACAGGCACTTGCCCGGCGGAACGGACATTCAGGTCGATACTGTGGTCAAGGAACCGGCCAAAGCGGCGCCCAAGGGCATCGAGTTCAACCTGGAGCAGCTGCGGGAGGTGAGTCACATCATCGGCATTGCCTCCGGAAAAGGCGGCGTGGGCAAAAGCACCGTCACCGTGAACCTGGCCGTGGCGCTCTCCCGCCTGGGTTACCGGGTAGGCGTGGCCGATGCCGACGTATACGGCCCCTCCATCCCCACCATGACGGGGACGGAGGACGTCACCATCGAGATGGAAGGCGAGGACGAGAACACCAACCTGTTCATCCCGGTGGAGAAATACGGCGTGAAGTGGCTCTCCGTGGGGCACGTGTCGCAGGCCGGGCAAGCGCTCATCTGGCGCGGTCCCATGGCCTCCACCGCCCTCAAGCAGATCATCCTGCAAACCGCCTGGGGGCCGCTGGATTTCCTGCTTATCGACATGCCTCCGGGAACCGGCGATATCCACATTTCCCTCATTGGCGATGTCCCCATGACCGGTGCCGTGATTGTGACCACCCCGCAGGCCGTGGCGCTGTCCGACGTCCTCCGCGGCGTGAACATGTTCCGCAATCCGCAGGTGAACAAGCCCATCCTGGGGCTGGTGGAGAACATGTCCTGGTTCACCCCGGCCAGCCATCCGGAGGAGAAATACTACCTGTTCGGGAAGGACGGCGGCAGCCAGATGGCCCACAACCTGGACATCCCTTTCCTGGGACAGATACCCTTGGTGCAGGACATCCGCGAGGGAGCGGACAACGGCGAGCCCGTGGCCCTGCTCAACCGTCCGGACTCCCAGGCTTTCCTGGACCTGGCCGGCAAGGTGGCCGCCGGCGTATAGATTGGGCTCACTGTCGACCAGCATCGGCCCGCAGCCCAGCTGGCCCGCAACATATTGATTCTAAATAGATTACGCATAATCCTCGGCTCTTTTGGGGCCGAGGATTATTTGTAATACGCTGAGTGACAGGTGTATACTTGCCAGCGGCCTTGAACATGGTTTTGAAGCAACTGGCCGATAAGTGATTAGTAATCAGCGAAGTATGAATAATCCTCGGTCCTTTTTGCGCCGAGGAATATAAGGAATCAACTGATTATCAGGCACTTACCGACCAACATGAAGCAAAGGGGGTGCCTGGCCAATAACAGCCTGATTACCACGCACTTATGGATAATCCTCGGCGCAAAAGGAGCCGAGGATTATTAGCAATGTAGTGAGAATCAATGACTTAGCGACCAGCGGCAATGGCGCAGTTGATGCCGTCCAGGGCGGAGGAAACAATGCCACCGGCGTACCCTGCGCCTTCCCCACAGGGATACAGACCGGGAACGTCCACGTGCTCCAGGGTTTCCGGGTTCCGCGGGAGGCGGACCGGCGAAGAAGTGCGGGATTCCACGCCCAGCAACAGCGCATCGTTGGTGTAGTAGCCGCGCATGCCGCGTTCCACCATGGGGAACACCTTTCGCAAACGGGAAGCTACATGCTCCGGCAACAGTTCATGCAGCGGGGCCGATACCGTTCCGGGATGATAAGAAGTCTTGGGTAAGTCTTTGGAAAGCAGTCCTCTGCAGAAGTCTTTCATACGCTGGGCCGGGGCCGTGAACGGATGCCGTGCGCCATGCTCCTGCGCGTAGCGGTACATGGCCCGCTCTACATCCCGCTGGAAATCCATGAGGGCAAAAGGACCGGTATACTGCTCCGGCTGGTCTCCGGGTTCAATCTGCACCACCACACCGGCATCGGCCCATTTGGAATTGCGGGCTGCGTTGGACATGCCGTTGAGAACGACCGTCTCCGGCTCGGTGGAAGAAGGAACCAGAATGCCGCCCGGGCACATGCAGAAGGAGAACACGCCGCGGCCGTCTACCTGCTGTACAAACGAGTATTCCGCCGTTGGCATACACGGCTGATACTTACCGTGATACCGAATCTGATTCAAGAGCCACTGCGGGTGCTCTACGCGTACGCCCAGGGCAAATCCCTTGGCTTCCAGCGTCCAGCCTTTGGCCTGGAAAAGTTCATAGATATCGCGTGCCGAATGGCCCGTTGCCAGAATCACCTGGGAGGCCGTATAAATCGTCGACCCACAGTGTACTTCAAAGCTGCCATCTGCCTGGCGGATAAGGTCCGTCACCCGCGCATCAAAATGGTATTCTCCGCCATGCGCCTCAATGCACTGGCGGATGTTTTTCACCACTTCCGGCAGTTTGTCCGTGCCGATATGCGGATGCGCGTCAATCAGAATGTCCGGATGGGCGCCAAAGGCCACCAGCTGGTGCAGCACCTCCCGGATATCGCCCCGCTTGGAAGAGCGCGTGTACAGCTTTCCATCGCTGAAAGCACCAGCACCGCCTTCCCCGTAACAATAATTGGAATCCGGGTCCAGCACGCCTTCCGTAGAAAGCCGAGCCATGTCCACCTTGCGTCGCTCCACATCTTTTCCCCTTTCCAGGACGATGGGCTTCAGGCCCAATTGGAGCAGCTTCAAAGCGGCAAACATGCCTGCAGGGCCGGCGCCCACCACAATCACGGGACGGGCCTGGTGCACATCCAGGTAAGGCGCCACACGATACGGCTCATAAGGATCATTATCCCTGTAGGCCTGTACCCGATACCGGTACAGGATGTCCTGCCGGGCGTCAATGCTCCGGCGGGTTACTTCCACATGCCCCACTTTCTCCGGCTTTACGCCCAAGGCCTTGGCCGCGGCCTCACGAAGCTGTGCGTCCGTGAGCGGCTTACCAATCTTCTGCGCTATCTCGAATTCTTTCATAATCAGAGTTTTATCACCGCGCGGCCTTCGCGGCCGTCTACGCAGACCGTCAAGGGCGCGTCCAGGCGCACATGCCGGAGCCAGGGCGTCTCATATACGGCGGGAAGGGCGTCCAGGGCGGAAAGGTCCATGGCGTCTCCCCGGCGGGAATACGGGTCTACGTTTACGTAGCCGGCGTTGAAGGAGGTAAGGTTCTGGAAGAAGTGCGTGCCCTGGGAAGGGTCCACGCGGAAGTCCGGCAGGGCGCATTCCACCAGCACGCGGGCCTCGGAGATGTCGCTCCAGGCTACCGGAACACCCAGGGTGGGGATGCTGGAGCCCCATCGGCCAAAACCAATGAGGACGTATTGTTTACCGGCCGCGCGGAACTGGGCATTGAGCGTACGCAGCTCGTCGGCCATCTCCACGGTTTTCATTTTGTCAAAGGCCGATGCTTTCAGGTACACCACGTCCTGCAGGCCTTCCAGCCAGCCGGTGCCCAGGGCGCTCTCCGAGGTGATGAGTGCACCGGAACAGTCAATGTTGCGCCAGTCTACATCCGCTTGCAGACTGTCGGACGATATGGGCCTGATTTGCAAGGCGTTGAATGTACCCGTTGAAAGGTCTGCTGCAAATTCCAGCTCTACGCTGCCCTGCATTTCGGTGCTGCAAATGTCCAGGAGCCGCTGCACGATGGGGGCCAGCGGGAACGTCCCGTAGCGCAGCACATGGGCGAAGGTGATGGCCTTGGGACCCTTGGCGAAGGGCGAATCCACCATGCGCTGGTTTTCGTAGTCGTAGGTGGAGCACACTTTCTGGAACGAGGCAAAACGGTCGCAGTCGCTTACCCGGATGCGTTCCAGGTTCACGGCATCGTCCACGGAGGTTTTGAATTTTTCCGGCTGCAGGTTCAGCGCATACATTTCCTGCTGCGTCTCGCGCATGCAAAGTTCCGGGGTCGATGTCTGCAGCACATGCTTGGGGTAGGCCGGTGAGAAGCGGAGCACCTGGTCGCCATCGACCACGGCTTTTCCCAGACCGTAGGCCAGCTTTACAATGCCTTCCTCCGCTTTTTCGTAGCCGATGGGATAGAAATTCACGCTCCGCGCCACGCCGGACAGGGTGGGGAAGAAGAAGCCTTGCTCCTCGCTGCCGCACACCTCCTGCAGGATGATGGCCATCTTTTCTTCCGAGATGACGTTGGCCGTGGCGGTGATATAGCCACGCGAAGCGGCAAAATACACGCTGGCATAGACGCTCTTGATGGCTTTGGCCAGCAGGCGCAGCTGCTGGTCTTCGTTTTCCACCGACGGAATCATGTAGGTGGAGTAAACGCCCGCAAAAGGCTGGTAATAAGAATCTTCCAGTTTGGACGATGACCGCACGGCCAGCGGCTTTCGCACCACGCGGATAAACGCCCGCAGGGCATCCGTCAGTTCTGCCGGCAGGTTGGACGATACGAACTCCGAGAGGAGCTCCGCGTCCGAAATATCGGCATTGATCACATATTGCAGGCCGTTTTCCAGGATAAAGCGGTCGAAGTATTCCGTGGCAATCACCAGCGTCCGCGGCACCGTGAGCCGCACCCCGTCCCATTCGCTGTAGAGGTTGTACTTGTACAGGATGTGGTTCAGGAAGGCCAGGCCGCGGGCTTTGCCGCCAATGGACCCCTCTCCCAGGCGGGAGAACCAGATGGTGTCATTATAGGTAGCCGGGTCGAAGCGGGCCACCACGCCCAGGCTCTGTTTTACCCGGTACTCGTGGATGCACATGACGGCGCTTTCCCGGAACGCCTCCGTGTTCTCAAAGGTGGTATTCTTAAGGGCGTTCCCTTCCTCGAAGATACCCCGGGCCAGCAGCCAGCGGGACACGTAATTCTTGCTCCGGAGTTTCTCCAGCTGGCTCTCCGGCAGGCGGGCGATGAGTTCCTCCGCCCCTTGCAGATCCTGCGCACGGGCGGTCTGGTGCCCCTTGGCGTCCGTGGCGACAAAATCGCCAAAGCCAAACTCCCGGCCAATGTACTCCGACAGCTCATGGGTGAGCGTCTTGGAGCGTTTCATCAGGAAACCGGCCCGGAGGCCTTCCGCCACCGAGCGCATGCTCTCCTGTGAGCTTTGCATGAGGATGGGCATCTTGGGGAGTTCCCGGCGGATCATCTTGCAAAGGTCCACACCCGCATCCAGCTTTTCCAGCGCCGGTTTGTCGTGCCGGTGCAGCACAAAGCCGATGTCGGAAATCACGCCCAGGAGGTTCTCCTTGTACTGGTTGTACAGGGCCACGGCATCGTCGTAGTTGGTAGCCATCAGGATTTTGGGCCGGGCGCGCTTGCGGAAAATCTGCTGGTCCTCGTTGAGGGCGTCGCGCACGGAATCCACGTTTTGCTGGAGCACCAGCTTGTACAGCAGCGGCAGGTAGGTGGAGTAATATCGGACCGAATCTTCTACCAGCAAAATGCACTGCACGCCGCCCTGGAGGATGTCCTGCGGGGCGTTCATGCTATCTTCCAGCAGCTTGATGATGGCAATGATGAGGTCTGTGCTGCCGTTCCAGTTGAAGATATGGTCGATGTGGCTGAGGTCCCGCCGCTCCAGCTGCCGGTACACCTCCTTGGAGAAGGAAGTGAGCAGCACCACCGGGGTGGAGGCGTCGAAGGCCTTCATCCGGGCGGCAAAGTCAAAAACATCTACCTCGCCCACATTGTAGAGCGTAATTACCAGGTCCCAGCGGCCACCGGCCTGGGCGCGTTCCAGCGCCTCGCGCGTGCTGGAGGCCCGTTCAAAGACGGGCGGGCCGCTCAGGTTGAGCTCTGCGTACTCGTGGGAGATGCGCATGTCCAGCCGGCCGTCCTCTTCCAGCGAGAAGTTGTCGTAATTGTTGCAGACCAGCAGAATCCGGCGGATGCGCCTGGCCATGAGGGAGGTAGTGTCGTTCATAAGTCTTTATACAAGGCCCTGGTCGCTCATGGCTGCGGCCACTTTGATGAAGCCGGCCAGGTTGGCGCCTTTGACGTAATTGACGGTTCCATCGGCCTCGGTGCCGTATTTGAGGCAGGCCGCGTGGATGTCCGACATGATGCGGTGCAGGTACTGGTCCACTTCTTCCGCGGTCCAGTGCATGCGCATGGAATTCTGGCTCATTTCCAGGCCGCTGGTGGCTACGCCGCCGGCGTTGGAGGCCTTACCGGGAGAGTACAGCAATCCGGCGCCCTGGATAATACGGATGGCTTCCGGGGTGGAAGGCATGTTGGCGCCTTCCGCCACGCACAGGCAGCCGTTTTTCACCAGAATCTCGGCATCGGCCTTCTCAATCTCGTTCTGCGTGGCGCAGGGGAGGGCAATGTCGCAGGGGATGCGCCAGGGACGTTCGCCGGGATAATAAGTGGCCTGGGGGAACTTCTGCGCGTATTCCTTGATGCGGCCGCGGCGGAGGTTCTTGAGCTCGAAGACATAGGCCATCTTCTCTTCCGTAAGGCCTTCCGGGTCATGGATAAAGCCGTCGGAGTCGGACAGGGTTTGGACGATGGCGCCCAGGCGCATGGCCTTCTGGGCCGCGTACTGGGCCACGTTGCCGGCGCCGGAGATGTTCACGCGTTTGCCCTCAAAGCTGAGGCCGCGGGTTTCCAGCATTTGGCTGGCAAAGTAGCAGAGGCCGTAACCGGTGGCCTCCGGACGCAGCAGGGAGCCGCCCCAGGCCTGGCCTTTGCCGGTAAGGGTGCCGGAAAATTCGTCCTTCAGGCGCTTGTACTGGCCAAAGAGGTAGCCAATTTCACGGCCGCCCACGCCAATGTCGCCGGCGGGAACGTCCGTGTGGGGGCCGATATGGCGGCACAGCTCCGTCATGAAGCTTTGGCAGAAACGCATGACTTCGGCGTCGGACTTCCCGCGCGGGTTAAAGTCGCTGCCGCCCTTAGCACCGCCCATCGGAAGTGTTGTAAGGGCGTTTTTGAAGGTTTGCTCAAACGCCAGGAACTTCATGATGGAAAGGTTCACGCTGGGATGGAAGCGCAGGCCGCCCTTGTACGGGCCGATGGCGCTGTTGCACTGCACGCGGAAGCCGCGGTTGATGTGTACCTCTCCACGGTCGTCCATCCAGGGGACGCGGAAAATAACAATGCGCTCCGGCTCCACAATGCGTTCCAGGACTTTGAGGTCCATCAGCTGCGGATTTTCGGTAACATAGGGAGCGACGCTTTCCACCACCTCACGTACGGCCTGGTGGAACTCGTTCTCACCGGGGTTGCGGGCAATGACCTCGCCCATGAAGCCCTCGATGTAATTGCGGGTAAAATTGTCCATATATTCTCTTGGTTATATACACTACTAACTCGCAAATTTACATAAAAATTTGTTACCTTTGTAAGTTATGGTACCGGAACTGATTGGAAAATACATCTTTTTGGTGCAACTCTTTGTGGAAGCGGGGGAGCGGGGACTCTCCTGGAAGGAGGTCTCCCGCCGCTGGGAAAGCCGCTACGGGGAGGCCTATCCCCGTCGTTCGTTCCTGAACCACCGCGCCGCCGTAGAGGAGGTTTTTGGCCTTGTCATCGTGTGTGACCGCAGTTCCAACCTGTACAAAATAGACTCGGCGGAAAGTGCTGTAGATAAGCGTGCAGCGGTAGATTACCTCATCAATACCTTCACCGTAAACAGCCTCCTTACCCTGGGGCAGGAACGCCTGCGGGGGCGGGTGAGCGTGGAGGATGTCCCGTCGGGCCAGAAATACCTTACCGTACTCATGCAGGCCATGCTGGAAGGGGAGGTGCTGCGCATCCAATACCGCAAATATTTGAGTGCGCAGGCCGATCTCCGTACGGTACGTCCCTATGCCCTGCGGGAGTTTGCCAAGCGCTGGTACCTGGTAGCTTACAGTGAGGAAGCCGCCATGCTGCGGGTCTATGCCCTGGACCGTCTGCTCTCCGTTGAGCGCACCGGTGCCAAGTTCAAGATGCCGGCCGGATTCAGCGTGGAAGAGGCCTTCGAGGCCAGTTATGGCATGTATCTGCCGGAGCCCGGACAGGCCCCCGTGCTGGTAAAACTGCGCACCACGCTGCGGGAGGCCGCCTATTTGCAGGACCTGCCCCTGCATCAGAGTCAGACGCTGGTTCTGCAGGAGGGTGACCACTGTGAATTTATCCTCCGGCTCATCCCCAATCCCAACCTGGTTATGGAACTGTGCAAGCACGGTGCCGGGCTGGAGGTGCTGGAGCCGGAGAGCCTGCGCCAAGCGGTAAAAGAAGCTTTGAAAAAAACATTACAATTATATGAAAACTAAGTATTTAGCAGTGGTGGCCGCCGTGCTGGCCCTCGCTGCCTGTAACAACGCGGAAATGAAACCGGACAAAGCGTATGTAGGCCCCTCTTCCCTGCAAGTGGAAGGCGGGCACATGACCCCTGAACTCCTGCTCTCCCTGGGGCGCCTGAGCGACCCTCAACTCTCGCCGGATGGAAAAACCGTCCTGTATGGCGTCAGTTACACCTCCATTGCAGAAAACCGCAGCGTGCGTAACCTCTTTGTGATGCCTGCCGATGGCGGCGAGCCCACGCAGCTCACCATGGACGGCAAGAGCATTGCATCGGCCCGATGGAGCAAGGACGGCAGCGCCATCTACTTCCTCCAGAACGGACAGCTGTACAAGGCGCCGTACAAGAACGGCAAGTTGGGCAGGAGGACGCAGCTTTCAGACGTTCCCGCCGGCGTGGACGACTATCTCCTCTCACCGGACGAGGCGCAGCTTATTTTTGTCTCCAACGTGCACAGCGCCGTAGAGGTGCCCGCGGACACGGATCCGCTGCTCGCCAAGGCGGAAGCCTATGCCACGGAGGACCTGATGTACCGGCACTGGGACCATTGGGTGACGGACATTCCGCACAGCTTTGTGGCAACGCTGGGCAATGGCGTTATCCGTGAGGGCCTGGATATTCTGGGAGAGGATGAGGCCTTCTTCCAGCTGCCCAACGGCCCGTTCCCGGACGTGGCAGACCTTTGCTGGAGCCCGGACGGCCGTTATATTGCCTATGCCTGCAAAAAGCTGGCGGGGAAGCAGTACGCCTTCTCTACCAACACCTGCATCTACATCTACTGCCCGCTCACAGGACAGACTACGCAGGTAATCTCCGCGGGCGGCTACGACACGCATCCTGTCTGGAGCCCGGACGGCAGCAAGCTGGCCTGGCTGTCCATGGAACGCGACGGCTATGAGGCCGACAAAGTCCGCCTCATGGTGGCATCGGTCCGCTATGCGGAAGAAGGGGAGGGGCAGAGCGAGAATCCCGTAGTGGAGGACATTTGCGACGTGACATCGGCCTTTAAGTACAATGCCGACAGCCCCGTGTGGGCGGCGGACAGCCAGTCCCTCTACTTTGCCGCGCTGGCGGAGGGCCTGCAGGGAATGTTCAACGTGGTTTTGTCGGAAACGCCTGAGATTGTACGCCTTACGGCGGATAACCTGTGGTTCGACTTTGACGCTCCCTTTGGCGTGCTGCAGGACGGCACGCTCCTGACCACTTATGCTTCCATGGACTTCCCCACGGAACTGGTGGCCGTGAACGACCATTCCATCAAGCAGTTAAGCTTTGAGAACGAGCACCTCCTTTCCCAGCTGGATACGCACGAAACCGAGGCCCGCTGGCTGGACACCGTGGACGGGCAGAAGATGCTCACCTGGGTGCTGTTCCCGCCGCAGTTCGACGCTTCCAAGACCTATCCGGCCATTGAGATTTGCCTGGGTGGCCCGCAGGGCACGCTGTCCCAGGGTTGGAGCTACCGCTGGAACTACCTGCTCATGTGCCATCAGGGCTATGTGGTGGTACTGCCCAACCGGCGCGGAACCACGGCTTTTGGCCAGCCCTGGTGCGAGGAAATCTCCGGCGACTACATTGGCCTGAACATGCAGGATTACCTCACCGCAGCCCGCAATATCAAGGCGGAACCGTATGTGAGCGGCGTGGCGGCCTGTGGCGCCTCCTATGGCGGCTATAGCATTTATTATCTGGCCGGTATCCACGGGGATGTGTATGACTGCTTCATCTCCCACGCCGGTATCTTCAACGAGGAACACATGTACATGACCACGGAGGAGATGTGGTTCCCCAACTGGGACAATGGCGGCACTCCCAACGAATACGCCTATGAGGAAGGGCAGGTGGGGCCCGCCGGTGACGGTATCACCTTTGGCGGCCTGCAGCAGGCCGGCTCTCCCTGGAGCAACAAGCCCGCTGCCGTGCGCCACTACGCCAACTCCCCGCACAAGCTGGTGCAGAACTGGCACACGCCCATCCTCTG
>DEKS01000001.1:25743-27274 GCA_002354005.1 Bacteroidales bacterium UBA2716 | reverse complement strand
AAACAGGCGCTGAGGGTCCAGCGAGTGGACCTTCGGAGACGGGCCGAAGGAAGGAAAGGAGGAAGGGAGAGAGGAAGAGGACTAGAATAAGGTAGGGTGGTTCTCCTCCAGTTCGGAGAGGATTTTGCTCATGATGGCCTCGCGGAAGAGGGTGGACTTGGCGTGCACCTTGAAGCGGGAGCAGTACTCGTCGATGGCGGCCAGCTCGCTGGCGTTGAAATAGAGGACATAGCGGTTCTTCCGCAGCAGTAGTTCGCGCTGTTTTTCCAGGTAGGCGGGGTCTACGCCCGGGATTTTCTTACGTCTGGCCATATCAATGAGATTTCTCGACTTCGCTCGAAATGACAGGGGTAGTGCCCGAAACGACAGGAACAGTGCCCGAAACAGCCGTCAGGTCCACATACTTATGCTGCACCACGCCTTTCTTGTCCAGCTCCACCACCATGGGCAGGGCGGTAAGGTCGAAGGTATCCAGCAAGCGGTGCGCCAGCTCCGGCGCATCGGTCATGAGCCCGTCCATATCCACCAGCAGCACGCGTGCACGGCGGTTTTCCGCAACCACACGCTCCACGGAAGCCAACATTTCCTGACAGGCCTGGCAGTTAGGCGAATAAAACACCACATACGCAGGTGAGCCTTTGAGTTTCCGCAAGGCGAACGCGCCGGAACGGGTGCCCGACACAAAGAGGCAAGGCTTCCGGCGCAAAACGCCCGGTACCCGAAGATCCGGCACCGGGGAGCCCACCGGCGTCCGGGAGCAAAGGTCCAGCAGCAGTTCCCCGAGCGAGACCACCTGCGCCTTGTCCTCAGGCGTATCCCACACTTCCGGCAACTGAATGTACTTCTTTACAAACGGCACGGCAGCCTCGCGGAACACCTCCGTTTTCCGGGACGATACATAATACAGAAAGTCGCCCATATTCTGCTTAAAGGCATCCATATTCCCCTCCCCGAACGTTCGGGCGGCCGTATAATCGGCCACATCCATCACGTCGGAAACCTTCAGCGAATCCCCGAAGGCCGCAAAAAGCTGGTCCAGGGCAGCCATCTGCGAGGCCTCGCCATAGACATAGGGCCCGGAGGAAAATTCCCGGGCCAGCAGGAGTTCTAGCGCCGGCGTATCCAGTCCACGGCCCAGAATTTCTCCGGAAGGCGACACCAGGAACATGCGCGGAGTCTGCAGCACACCATAGAGCCGCTGCCAGTCTGCGGGTTCCGGCGACCATACGTGCGTAACGCCTTTAAAATCGGCCACATAGGACTTCCATGAAGCCCCGTCCCGCCCCACGTAAATGGCATACACGTTCACCGGATACTTCCCTTCCCCGACCAACGCCTTGAGCCGGGCCGATTCCACCTTGCAGGTGGCACACCCCGTATCGTAAAAAAACAGCACGGAATACCCTTCTCCGGGCACTTTCACATACGAACCGTCCGGCGCGAACGTGCTCAGCGCAGGCGCCGGCATCCCGATGAGCGAAGACTTGTTAAACTCCACGAACACCCGTGCATTGAGTAAATCCATCTCCTC
>DEKS01000001.1:23841-25687 GCA_002354005.1 Bacteroidales bacterium UBA2716 | reverse complement strand
TCGTCCCCCATTATTTTGGACTGAAGGTAATGGTCGTACACTTTAAGCGCCACATACTGCCGCACCAGCGAATCCCGGCAGGACGCAATGAGAAAATCGCATTCCTTGTTTTGGACCGATGCCGGCTCTCCGGCGAGCGCCGTAAAATACTCCTCCAGCTTGGCCCCCAGCTCCGGATAGGGTTCCTGGGCCAGCGCGCCAAGGCTCAAAAGGGCCGATAAGAAAAAGAGTATCAGCTTTTTCATAGCTCGATGCCCTCCGGGATAAAGGCCGAATAATCTCCGCCGTGACGAAGAATATCCCGCACCGCAGAAGAAGAAATATGCGCAAATTCCTGGGCCGTAGGAATGATGATGGTCTCGATATCCGGCGCCAGGCGGCGGTTGGCGTCTGCAATGGAACGCTCCGTTTCAAAGTCGATCATGTTGCGCACGCCGCGCACAATGTGATGGATGCCCAGCTGGCGGCACGCATCAATGGTGAGACTGTCGTACGAAATGACGGAAACGCCTGACAATCCGGCGGTTGCCTTCCGGATAATGGCCAGCTTTTTCTCCATGTCAAAAAAGCCCCTCTTGTCCTGGTTGATACCCACGGCCACCACTACCTCGTCGAACATGGTAAGGGCACGCTTGAGGATATTCAGATGACCGGCCGTAAACGGGTCGAAGGAGCCGGGAAAAAGCGCTTTGGTTTTCATAACTGCCAGTTAATAGGGGTTTTGCCCTCCGCAAGGAGGAGCGCATTGGTCTTGGAAAAATGCCGGCAGCCAAAGAAGGCCCCGCCGGCCAGCGGTGAAGGATGGGCCGCCACCAGCACATGGTGCCGGGACGTGTCGATAAGGGACGCCTTGGCGCGCGCGAAATTGCCCCAGAGCAGGAACACGATACCGCTGCAATTCTCACTCAGATAGCGGATAACCGCATCCGTAAATTCCTGCCAGCCAATGTTCCGGTGTGATGCAGCCTGCCCGGCCTCCACCGTCAGGATGCTGTTGAGAAGCAGCACCCCCTGCCGGGCCCAGTTCTCCAGGTTGGGACGCCCGCTCATCCGGATGCCCAGGTCGGTCTCTATCTCCCGGAAAATATTGCGGAGCGACGGCGGCATGCGCACACCGTCCGGCACGGAGAAAGAAAGGCCCATGGCCTCTCCGGGGTTGTGGTACGGGTCCTGCCCCAGGATCACCACCTTCACCTCCTGCACCGGCGTAAGCTCGAACGCGCGGAAAATGAGCCCACCGGGCGGGTAAATCACCTTTCCGGCAGCCTTTTCCTGATGCAGGAAGCGCGCCAGCTGTGCGAAATACGGTTTCCCGAATTCGCCCGCCAGCGCGTCTTTCCAACTTTGTTCTATCTTTACGTCCATAGATTCTTCGCTTCGCTCAGAATGACATGCAAGGACGTCAGAAAATAAAATCTATGACATCCTTGATGGTTTTTACATAGACAAAGATAAGACCTTTTATGTAAATTTCCTTGATATCTTCCACATCTTTGCGATTTTCCTCGGAAATCACGATGGTGTGGACGCCCGCGCGTTTGGCCGCCAGGATTTTCTCCTTGATGCCGCCAACCGGCAGCACACGGCCGCGAAGGGTCATTTCACCCGTCATAGCAATCTCGCTCTTGGGCGCTTTTCCGCGCAAGGCGCTCACCATGGAACTCACCATGGTAATGCCCGCCGACGGACCGTCCTTGGGCACGGCGCCTTCCGGCACATGGATGTGGATATCCTTCTTCATGAATTCCTCCGTGGTGAGGCCGGCCAGTTCCGGATGGGCCTTCACGTACTGCCAGGCAATCTGGGCGCTCTCCTTCATCACGTCGCCCAGGTTTCCGGTCATGGA
>DEKS01000001.1:23400-23795 GCA_002354005.1 Bacteroidales bacterium UBA2716 | reverse complement strand
AAGAGGATTTCGCCGCCCATCTCCGTCCAGGCCAGGCCGGTGACTACGCCCGGACCTTCATTCCCTTTGACATCGTCATGGAAAGCGGTGGGAAGTCCCAGGTACTCACGCAGATGCGCGGGCTCAATCACCTTCGGGAACTCCTGCTCCAGGGCCATCTTCTTGGCCGTCACGCGTACAATCTTGGCAATCTGTTTCTCCAGGCCGCGCACGCCGGATTCATGGGTATATTTGTCGATGATTTCCTGCAGGGCGGCATCGCTGATGGAGAGTTCATCGGCCCTGAGGCCATGCTCTGTGAGCTGCTTGGGAACCAGGTACTTATGGGCAATTTCCAGCTTTTCCTCTGCCAGGTAACCGCTCACGTTAATCATTTCCATACGGTCCTTCAGGGC
>DEKS01000001.1:0-23339 GCA_002354005.1 Bacteroidales bacterium UBA2716 | reverse complement strand
CCAGGTAATTGTCGTGGAAGGTGGTGTTCTGCTCCGGGTCCAGGGCTTCCAGCAGGGCGCTGGAAGGGTCTCCCTTGAAATCCGACGACAGTTTGTCAATCTCGTCCAGGACAATCACCGGATTGGAGGTGCCGGCGCGCTGGATGCCGTTCAGGATACGGCCCGGAAGGGCACCCACATAGGTTTTGCGGTGACCGCGAATCTCGGCCTCGTCGTGCATGCCGCCCAGGGATATCCTTATATATTTGCGCCCGAGCGCGCGAGCGATGCTCTTGCCAAGGGAGGTTTTACCTACTCCGGGAGGGCCCCACAGGCACAGGATGGGCGACTTCATGTTGCCCTTGAGCTTGAGGACCGCAAGGTATTCGATGATACGGTCTTTCACCTGGTCCAGACCAAAGTGGTCCTCGTCCAGCACCTCCTGCGCATGCTGCAGGTCCAGGTTGTCGTCCGACAGCTCTCCCCAGGGCAGGTCCAGCATGAACTGGATGTACGCATACTGGATGCTGTAGTCCGGCGAAGTAGGGTTGTATTTCTCCAGGCGGGCCATTTCCTTGTCGAAGATGGCACGCACTTCCTTTGACCACTTTTTCTCGTCGGCCCGACGGCGCATTTTCTCGAACTCTTCGCCCTCGTCCATCCCAAGCTCCTCCTGGATGGTGCGCAGCTGGTTGTTCAGGTAATATTCCCGCTGCTGCTGGTCAATGTCCGTTTTCACCTTCTGGTTAATCTCCTGCTTGATTTGCAGCAGCTGCGTCTGGGTGTCCAGCACCTTCAGAAGGGCCAGGCCGCGCTCGTGGATGTCCGTGATGGAGAGCAGCGCCGTGCGCTCGGTGAAGTTCTCCACCTCGATGGTGGTGGCGATGAAATTCACCAGGAAATGGAAATTCTCGATGCTGCGCAGCGCGCCGATGGCTTCCTTGGGCGCGAAGGACGAAGATTTGACGATGAGGGCCGCCTTCTCCTTCAGCGAATCCGCCAGGACGCGGAGCTCGCGTTCGTCGGCACCTGCCGGGACATCCTCTTCCATGTAGAGGACGCGGCCTTCCATGTACGGCTCATAAGTGACCACCTCCTGCAGTTGGGCCAGCGTGCCGCCTTGAAGGATGGCCGTTACGGTACCGTCCGGCATTTCCAGCGTCTTGATGAGCTTGCACACGGTGCCAAAACGGTTCAGGTCCCCTTCCTGGGGGTCTTCCACCGACACGTCCGTCTGCGGGAACGCCGCCAGCCAGCCGCTGCCGGATTCCACTTCCTGCACCAGCTTCACGGATTTCTCGCGCCCCACCGTTACCGGGAATACGGTTCCGGGAAACACCACGGCATTCCGCAGGGCCAGGATGGGGATTACCGGCGGCAATTCTGCCGTATCCACTTTCATGGACGCCGCCTCCCCCACCACGGGCATAATATTCACCTCCACAGAGGAAGGCATCATCATATCTTGTAGATTTTTCATGTCATCTGCCATTTTGTCATACAACCGGGGCACAATGGTCCCGGTCCCTTATTGGTCAATCTCCATGCCAATCCGGACATTTGGCAGATTTTTAGCGCTAATATTTTGATTTGTAAAAAATAAAACCTAATTTTGCGCTGATTTTCAGTAGTGAAAACCAAACTAATAAAACTATAAAAACTATGACTAAGGCAGAGATTGTAAACGAAGTCGCCAAAACTACCGGTCTGGAAAAGACGCAAGTTCTGGCAGTTATTGAAGAATTCACCAATGTGGTAAAGGGTTCTCTGGTAGCAGGCAATCCGGTGTACCTCCGTGGTTTCGGCAGCTTTATCATCAAGCACCGCGCCCAGAAGGCCGCCCGCAACATCACCCGCAAAACCACCATCACCATCCCTGCACACGACATCCCGGCCTTCAAGCCCGCCAAGAGCTTCGTGAGCGCCGTTAAAGAGAAATAAACCATTAACAACCATTCATTATGCCCAACGGTAAAAAGCATAAGAGACACAAGATGGCGACGCACAAGCGTAAGAAGCGTTTGCGCAAGAACCGCCACAAGAAGAAGTAAGTCTTCTTCCAATTGAACAGGGCTTGCGGAGGGATTCGCGAGCCCTTGTCCTACCAAAACCAACATTTCCACATGGAGTCAGAGAAACCGGACAAGGATCTGATTGTTGACGTAAGTTCAACGGAGGTACATATCGCCCTGATGGAAAATCACCGGCTGATAGAGTACAACACGGAGTCCAGCACTGGGAACAAATTCACCGTGGGAGACGTTCACCTGGGAAAGGTGAAAAAGATTCTCCCCAATCTCAATGCTGCCTTTGTGGACATCGGCGACAAAAAAGAAGCCTTCATCCATTATCTGGACCTGGGACTGTACTTCAACGCCTTCGACCAATTTGTCAAGGAGTCCAACAGCAACACGAATCTCAAAGACCTGTATTCGCGCATTGCCATTGGCACGCCCCTTCCCAAGGAAGGCCACATAGAAGAGTACCTCAAACCCGGCCAGTTAATTGTGGCGCAAATTGTCAAGGAGCCCATTTCCACAAAGGGATCGCGACTGACTGCGGAAATTTCATTAGCAGGACGCAACATCGTACTTCTCCCCTTCGCAGAAAAAGTGTCCATCTCCCAGAAGATTGGCTCGAAGGAAGAGAAACGTAGACTGGAGACACTGGTCAGGAGCATTCTCCCCAAGAATTACGGTGCCATCATCCGCACCGCGGCAGAAGGCAAAAACGCCGCTACGCTGGTGGGAGAAACCGAATCGCTCATTGAAAAATGGGAAAGCTCCTGGAAAAAGATTGCTAAGAACAAGACCGTCCAGCTGCTCTTTACGGAGTATAGCAAAACAACTACCGTCCTGAGGGACCTCCTCAACGACTCGTTCTCCAACATTTGGATCAACGACCCTCACGTGGCCGAAGAAGCCCGGAAGTATGTTTCGCTCATTTCTCCGGAACAAGAGAAAATCGTGCACCTGTACGAAGGCAAACAGCCCATCTACGACCACTTTGAGGTTACTAGGCAAATCAAGGGCTCCTTCGGAAAAGTAGTGCCCATGCGGCAGGGCGCCTATCTGGTAATCGAAACCACCGAAGCGCTGAATGTCATCGACGTAAACAGCGGCATCCGCACCAAAACGGCCGACCAAGAGGAGAACTCCTTTGAGGTAAACAAGATTGCGGCCGAAGAAATTGCCCGTCAGCTGCGGCTGCGGGATATGGGCGGCATTGTGATTGTGGACTTCATCGACATGGAGACCAATGAGCACAAGAATGCGCTGTTCAAACTGATGCAGGAGCTTATGGAAGCAGACAGGGCCAAGCACAATGTGCTGCCGCTCACCAAGTTCGGGCTGATGCAAATCACCCGGCAGCGGATTCGCCCTGTAACGGAAATCAACACCATGGAGCAGTGTCCCGTGTGCCACGGCACCGGGAAAATCCACTCCAGTGTTGTCATTGACGAGGAAATCGAACGCAAAATCGCTTTCTATGTCATCGAAAAAGGTGTCAGAAGTATTACGCTGAAGACCAGCCCCATCCTGGGCGCTTATCTGAAACGCGGTATTTTCAATTCTTTCGTCGCCCGCTGGCGCAAACGCTACAAAGCGAAGATAGAACTGGTAGAAGTGACGGATTTCTCCGTCCTGCAACATGAAATGTACAATGAGAAAGGAGAGAAGCTCGAGTAAGAGTTTCTCTCTTTTTTATTTACGTGGACGGACGAGGGCCGCAGCGCCTAAAAGGAGGAAGAGGAAAACGGCCACCCGACCCACCATGTCCCCGAACCGCACAAAGAAGGTCTGCCCCTGCAGCAGTTGCACCTTCCCTTCCAGCAGGGCCGGCTCCCACCAAGGTGTACGATCCACTATTTTTCCGGTAGGGTCGATAAAGGCGCTTACGCCCGTATTGCCGCAGCGGGCCACCCATCGGCGCGTCTCAATGGCCCGTAACCGGCTGTAACTGAGGTGCTGCTTGTACCCGGGCGTATTGCCCCACCAGGCATCGTTGGTAATGACGGCCAAAAGCTGCGCACCTTTTCGCACATAGCCGGTGCAGAACTCCCCGTACACGGACTCATAGCACACCGCCGTTCCCACGGGCACGCCGCAGGCATGCAGGCAGGCGATCTCCTTCTGGCCTACGTCTTTAGCCATGAGCCCACCGCCCAGCCAGTTTTCCAGTGGGATAAACACCTTGGGGTAGGGCGTGAGCTCCGTCCCCACCACCAGTTTGGATTTGTGGTAAATGCTGTATGCACCGCTCCCATCTGTGCTCAGGGCCGAATTGTGCGCCAGAATCCACAGTTTTTTGCCGCCGACCACAGGGCCCATATCATAGGCACAGGCATGGGGCGCTGTCCGGGCAATCACCTGTTCATAGGTGCTGGCGCCAAAAATAACTGCATCCTTGGGATGTCGCTGCAAAAACGCCTGGAAGCGCTGCATGGTCTCATGCTCCCGCACCCTGTCCAGGTACAGGGCCGATGTAAACGTCTCCGGCGCAAGCACCAGCGTGGGTTCATCGTCCCACTGGGCCTTTTCCAGCAGCCCCAGGAAACGGGCATCCTGCTGCGCCTGCGTAAGGGACTCGAATTTCTCATACGGGTCATAATTGGGCTGGCCGATAACGACCTTCAGGGGCGTCCCCTCCTCCTCAAACTTGAGGCAGGCGCTCCACACCATGGGGCCGAAAAGGACGACAACAGGCATCACGAAGGCCATTACGCGGGCCTTGCCGGTCCAGCGGGCCATACGGCCGTCGCTCAGGGCCACCATAAGGCCGAAGAGAGATAGGTTGGACGCCCACACCCACAGCGAACCGCCCAGGGTGCCCAGCACGGAGTACCACTGCACCAGCGAAGTGCTCTCGGCAAACGCGTTCCCCATCACCAACCAGGGCCAGGAAATTTCCGCGGAAGTGAGGTAAAAGCGCTCCCAGGCCATCCAGGCGGCGGCCAGGTACAGATACGGCAATATGCCACCCACCCGCCGCTTCACCCAGCGGAAACTGCCAAAAATGACGCTCATTTGCAGGGCGTTGGCCAGGATGGCAAACACGGCGCCGCCGGCGGTGGCATTCCAAATCCACCAGGTGGTGGCGGCGTTCCACGCGACAAAGCAGCCGTAGTGCCACCACCAGAAGTGCTTCACTTTGTATTCCGTGGCCAGCCGCTCCAGAATGAGCAGCGGAAGCAGGCCCACAAGGGCTGTCCAGCCACAGTGGGGCACCAGCCATGGCAGGCTCATCAGCACGGTGAACGCCAGGGCAAGGCTGGCAAATATGCCGGTACGGTTTCGCATACTTGGCAAAGGTATGAAGATTTTTTTGTATCTTCGCGGGGATTAAGCGAAATTTCGTATGGCCCAGAAAAAATCGGAAGAAAAAAATACCGTAGAGAAGAAAGACCGGTGGGTGCTGAAAAACCTCATCGGTGCAGTTGCATTTGTGGTTATTCTGCTCATCCTCACCAGTGTAGGGCTCCGTTTGGTCACCCGCCACGGCAAAACCGTTACGGCGCCGGACTTCACCAGCCTGAGCATGCAGGAGGCAGAAAACCTGGCCGCGCAGAGTCAAGTTAGCGTAAAGGTGGTAGACTCCGTGTTTGTCCGCCGCCTGCCCGGCGGCGTGGTGTACAGGCAACAGCCCAAGGCCGGTTCCACCGTAAAAAAGGGCCGCAGCATCTTCCTTACCATCAATTCCGTAGTGCCTCGCAAAGTGGTGATGCCCAACCTGTACGGCTACTCCATCACAGAGGCTCGTACAGAGCTTAAAAACCGCGGTCTCAACCTGGGCAACATGCGCTATGTGCGGGACATTGCCACCAACACCGTGCTGGGTCAGTACTGTGAGGGCAAGGCGGTAAATGCCGGAGACCTGGTTGTGAGCGGTTCTGCCATCGACCTCAAAGTGGGCGTGAACAAAGACGATGACGCTACGCTGGTGCCGCGCGTGATTGGCATGAAGTATATCCCCGCCGTAGATGCCCTGCATGGCCACTATCTCAACACCGGGCGTGTCCGTTTTGACGAAGGCGTCCGCACCTACGCAGACTCCGTGAACGCCGTTGTGTACAAACAGGAGGCGGAGGGCGAAGAAAAACCGCTGGGCAGCACCGTAAACCTCTACCTCACGCTGGATCCCCTTAAAGTCCCTGCCCAATGATAGACGCTCCTGTCACCCCGAGCGAAGTCGAGGAATCGCCCACCACGGACGAAATGTTCGAGCACTTC
This sequence comes from Bacteroidales bacterium UBA2716, assembly GCA_002354005.1. Classification (GTDB taxonomy): domain Bacteria; phylum Bacteroidota; class Bacteroidia; order Bacteroidales; family UBA932; genus Cryptobacteroides. The sequence goes on along the minus strand of DEKS01000001.1, from coordinate 17,130 downwards.
CGCCTTCTGGTAGACAAAGGGCAGGAGCCGCTCCGGATAGACAAATTCATTGCCACCCACCAGGAAGACACTTCCCGCCACCGCGTGCAGCAGGCCATCAAGCTGGGCTACGTGCTGGTGAACGACAAAGTGGTAAAAGCCAACTACATTGTGCGCCCGTGCGACGTTGTAAAGTTTGTGATGCCGTACGAGCGCCGCGGCACGGAGATTCTCCCGGAAAACATTCCCCTGGACATTGTCTATGAAGACGCAGACGTACTGGTGGTGAACAAGCCCGCCGGCATGGTGGTGCATCCCGGACATGGGAACTACAACGGCACGCTGGTGAACGCCCTCGCCTACTACCTGCATCTGTCTCCGGACGTGGAGGATGAGCGCATGGGCGTGCTGGTACACCGGATAGACAAAGATACCAGCGGCCTGCTGGTAGTAGCGAAAAACCCACCGGCCCAGCTCAACCTGGCAGACCAGTTCTTTGTCCATTCCATCGACCGGGTGTATACGGCCGTGGTATGGGGCAACATCACGGAGGACGAGGGAACCATTTCCGGCACCATCGGCCGGGACCCGAACGACCGCCTGCGGTTCCGCGTGTACGACGACCCTGACAAGGGGAAATGGGCCGTAACGCACTGGCGGGTGCTGGAGCGTTTTGGCTTTATTACCGTGGTGGAATGCCGCCTGGAAACCGGACGCACCCACCAGATTCGCGTACACATGGCCTCCACGGGCCATCCCCTCTTTAACGACGAGCGCTACGGCGGCTCCGAGATTCGCCAGGGCACCATCTATGCCAAGTATAAGCAGTTTATTCAGAATTGTTTTGCCCTTTGCCCGCGCCAGGCGCTGCATGCCCGCACACTGGGCTTCACTCACCCCGTTACCGGGCAGCGCCTCCACTTTGAGGCGCCCCTCCCCGCGGATATGGCCGCACTCATTGAAAAATGGAGACTGTACACAGCCTCCATGTAGATTCTTCGCTTCGCTCAGAATGACAAGCTAGAACGGACGGCGACCGCCACCAGGACCGCCGGGACCGCCCTGGCCCATGCGGGCGCGCATTTGCTTGCCGGCCTCACCGAAGTTCCCGAAGCGGTAGGTGAAGGAAAGCATGATGTAACGGCCCAGGGTGTTGTTGAGCACCTCCTGGTGATAGTTGGCGGTGTCGCTCACCGTGAGGTTCTTGGCGCGGTTCAGGATGTCGTAGGCCTTTAAGGCCAGCGTGGCCCGGCGCTTGAAAAGGGGCGTAGAGACGCTCGCATTCCAGATGAACTGTGCCGGCGGAGCGGAGGTGTAACCGTTGTACCAGTTGTAGTTGGCATCCGTAGCAAGTTCTACTCCGCTCTTGCCGATGGTCCACTTGATGGAACCCTCTACCTGGTTGTTCCAGGTGGCGGCCACAGCGTTTTGCACCGTGTACCAAGGCTTGTTGAACCGGGTGCGGCCACTCACAATCACCTCAAGGAAGTCGTTCCGGTACGTGGCGCGGAGACGCTCCGTGATACTGAGCGAACGGGTGTCGTTGGACAGGAAGTCCTTAGCCCACTGCTCGGTGTTGTCCACAAAATAATGCTGGTGGAACTTGGCATAGTTGAAGTCTTCGCCATCCCAATAGCCGGTCATGTCCAACTGCGACGCGCCAATGTAGCTGCCGCTCTTGGAATAGCTGGCGTTGGTCATATTGGAAATGGAGAAGCCGCTCTTGGCAATAGGGGCGTTAATCATGAGCCGCACATTGGCATTGTACGAATTCCGGCCATTCACGGGGAACGAATACTGGCGGCCGTTCACATCGTACCACATGGCGTTCACGATGGGATTCTGCACGGCGCCGCCTTCCAGGTGCACACGGGCGGTAAAGAAGGTTTTCTTGTTGGAGAACTCAATGTCCGAACGCAGGCTGTGGCTGAAGTACGGCGTCAGGTACGGGTTACCCAGCGCCATGCTCAGCGGGTTGGAATTGTCCAGAACAGGCATGAGCTGGCTGGTGGAAGGCTGTGCGCTCCGTCCCCAATAGAACAGGCGGATGTTGGAATTGTCCGTGAAGTCGTAGAACAGCATGGCGCGCGGCGAGAAGTTCCAGCGCTTGTCCGTATACGTTTTGCCGTTGGTATAATTATAGGTATTGGTAGGGATGGCCGCTGCACCTAACTGTGCACGCAACTTGTCGTTCTGGTACATCACCGCCGCGCCGATGTTCTGCGTGAGGCTGCGGTTGGTGATTTGGTTGCTGTAACTGGGGTCCTTCCATTCCAGGTCCGTGTCGCCGGTGATGGGATTGATGGCCGACGGCTGGTAGTTCATGAAAATGGTGCTGAGGGTGGGAATCCCCTGCCAGTAGTCGAACGGATTGGCGCTGTTGTACACATCCTTTACGGTCTCGCTCTGGGACCAGCGGATGTTGTAGCTGCCTTCCAAGTAGAAATTGCTGCCCAGCGGCTCCGTATACACCAGACGGCCGCCTACGCTGCGGCTCTTGGAACTTTGGTCTATCCGCTGGTTCACAACTTCCTCCACCTGGGGCTCCAGATCTACGTACTCCGAATTGGTGAGCGACTGGTTGTAGCCCCACAGGTTGTTGTTGGAGATGTTCCAGTCCACATTGGCGCTGATGGTGCGGCCGGGCATGCCCAGGCGCTGGCGGAACAGCAGGAAACCGCGCGTCTGGAAGTTCCGGTTGTTACCGGAGTTGTTGGTGAAACCGTTGTTGGTGCGGTTGCTCTTGACATCTTTCCAGGTGTCGAACACGGTTTGCTCCAGGTAGCTGCCCCGGCCAAAGTTGAACTGCGGCTGGAACAGGATGGAGGTGTTCTCGCTGAACTTGTGCTCCAGGCGCATGCCAAAGCGGTGGCCGTCCGTGAAGCGGTGGCTCTTGCCGTCCGTGTCCGAATACAGCGTGCTGCCATCGGTCAGATAAGTCTCTTTATAGGCGTTCTGGGTAACGTCCACGATGGAACCGTTATAGAGGTAGTTGCTAGCCAGGGCCATCTTCTTGTCAAACAGGTCCCAGTTACCGTTGACACCACCCATCCAGGACGTGGTGATGCCGTTGGATCGGCCCCAGTTTCCGCCGCCGCCCATACGGCCCATGCCGCCACCGCCGCCCATCATGGAGTTCATCATGGAACCGGAGAGGTCGTTGAACCCGCGGTTGTTGGTGTTGTTGCCGTTGAGGATGACGCTGATTTGGCTGTCCTCCGCAAAGCGGCCGCCCATGGCCGCCGCCTGCCAGCGGGGTGCATACGTGCCACCGGCAGCGGGCAGGTCCACACCGCCGCCCACCATGGCATTGCCAAACAGGCCGTTCATCATGCCCCTTTTCACGGAAAGGTCAATCACGGTTTCTTCTTCGCCGTCGTCAATGCCCGTAAACTCTGCCTGCTCGCTCTTCTTCTTCACCACTTTCACCTTCTCGATGAGTTTGGCGGGGATGTTCTGCGAAGCCAGCTGAGGGTCGTCCAGGAAGAAGGTTTTACCGGCAATGGTAATCTTGGAGATGGTTTCTCCGTTGGAGGTGATGGTGCCGTCCTCGGACACCTCGATGCCCGGGAGCTTCTTCAGCAGGTCCACCAGCATGTTGTCGTCGCTGATTTTGAAGGACGATGCGTTGTACTCCACCGTATCCTTCTTGATGACCACGGGGTTGCCCACGGCGCTCACCGAGGCGGCATCCAGCACCTGCTGGTCCTGTTCCAGCTTGACGATGCCGAGGTTGACATCGGCCTTTACCTCCAGCGCCTTGACATAGGTCTTGTAGCCCATGATTTCCGCCTTGAGGGTGTATTTGCCGCTTTTCACCTTCTCCAGGAGGGCATGGCCGTCCCCGTCCGACAGCGTATATTTGGGCTGTCCCTTTTCCGGGGTAAGCGAAACGGTGGCAAAACCAACAGGTTCCGCATTGGTGGCATCCTGCAACTGGAGGGTAATCTTGTGATTCTGCGCGCTCAACGCAAAGGCCACAAACAGGCCGGCGAGGGCCGCAACAAATTTTCTAACCATAAGTTCTTTTATACTAACCTTCTTTTGACACCTTCCCGGCGTCCAAGTTTAATCCTATTTGGAAATTCTTTCCGGATGTTCTTTCAGGAACTGTTCCCATCCGCCCTTGCCTTTGGGGACGGCGACGGGGCGGGAGGTCTCGAAGTGATGACACAGGGCGATGGCCAGGGCATCCGTGGCATCCAGGTGCTTGCTTTCCAGCTTGACGCCCAGCGTCTTTTCCAGCATGAGCTGCACCTGCTCCTTGGAGGCGGCGCCGTTGCCCACAATGGCCTCCTTGGCTTTGCGGGGAGCGTACTCGGTGACATCGGCCACGCCATACTCCTTGGCAGCCAGGATGGCGGCTCCCTGCGCGCGGCCCAGTTTGAGGACCACCTGCGCATTTTTTCCGTAGAAGGGGCTCTCGATGGCCAGCTCCGTGGGGTGGTAATTGCGGCACACCTCGCTGATGCATTCGTAAATGGACTGGAGTTTGGTATAGGCATCCGGATCTTTCCGCAAATCCAGCACGCCCATGTCCACGTAGGAGGCCTTTTTGCCCTCTACGCGGATGATGCCAAAACCCAAAAGCTGGGTTCCCGGGTCTATGCCAAGAATGACGCGTTCCATAAAGCGGCACAAAGATACGATTTTGCGCGCGGATTCGCAAGGGACTGATTATCCGTGCATATCCTGCAAAAAATGTTGCAATGAAACATCTGTTGCATCAAATGAAACATCCCGCGCTGGGGGTTGCCAGAATTACACCTTATATTTGCGAGCGCAAAAACCACTGCACCCGGACACGGAACTACTTAACCACTATTATATGTTCAAACTCAAGTCAATTTTACTTTCGGTCCTCCTGCTGGCCGGCTTTACCGCCTTCGCCCAGCAGATTACGGTTACCGGTGTGGTAACCTCTTCGACCGACGGCTACGGTGTCATTGGCGCCGCAGTCATGGAAAAGGGTACCACCAACGGTACAACAACGGACTTTGACGGCAACTTCACCCTCACGGTGAAAGAAGGAGCCGTCCTGGTCTTCTCCTCTATCGGTTACACCACGCTGGAACTCCCCGCCCAGGCGCAGATGTCTGTGGTGATGGATGAAGACTCCCAGCTTCTGAATGAAGTGGTGGTCACCGGTTATACCGTTCAGCGCAAGGCCGACCTCACCGGCGCCATCTCCACCGTGAATACGGAAGACCTGGCCAAGCAGAACGAGAACAACCCCGTGAAAGCCCTCCAGGGACGTGTCCCGGGCATGAACATCACGGCTGACGGTTCCCCTTCCGGTGCAGCCACCGTGCGCATCCGTGGTATCGGCACCCTGAACGACAACGACCCGCTGTACATCATCGACGGTGTACCAACCAAGGCCGGCATGCATGAACTCAACGGTAACGATATTGAGAGCATCCAGGTGCTGAAAGACGCCGCCTCCGCTTCCATTTACGGTAGCCGCGCCGCCAACGGTGTGATCATCATCACCACCAAGCGGGGCAAGGACGGCAAGGTAAAAGTGGACTTCGACGCCAGCGTCGCTGCACAAACCTACATGAACCGCATGCAGGTGCTCAACGCCGAGGAATTCGGCCGTGTGATGTGGCAGGGCTATGTGAATGACGGCCTGAACCCCAACATGAACGCCTTGGGTTATGTGTACGACTGGGGCTACGATGCCAGCGGCAATCCGTCCCTGAACAGCGTGAAAATGAACAAATACCTGGATGCCGCCGGCAAAACGCCCGCCAGCGACACCGACTGGTTCAAGGAAACCACCCGCACCGGTATCATCCAGCAGTACAACCTCTCGCTGAGCAACGGTTCCGAACGCGGAAACTCCTTCTTCTCCCTGGGTTATTATAAGAACGACGGTATTATCAAATACTCCGACTTCTCCCGTCTGAGCGCCCGTATCAACACGGACTACAAGCTCCTGAAAATTGGCGACCGTCACATTGTGACCATCGGCGAACACTTCACCGTGAACCGCACCTCCGAAGTGCAGGCTCCCGGCGGATTCCTGGAGAACGTGCTCCAGTTCAACCCGTCCATCCCCGTTTACACCACCGACGGTGAGTTCGCCGGTCCTGTAGGCGGCTACGCCGACCGCGAGAACCCCCTCGCCCGCCTCAAACGCAACTCCGACAACCGTTACTCCTACTGGAGAATGTTTGGTGACGCTTTCCTGAACATCAACCCGTTCAAAGGCTTCAACATCAAGACCACCTTTGGTATCGACTATGCCCAGAAAGAGCAGCGCATCTTCACCTATCCCGTAACGGAAGGTACCGTGGCCAACCCTACCAATGCCGTGGAAGGCAAGCAGGAGCACTGGCTCAAGTGGATGTGGAATGCCGTCGCTACCTATAATATGGAGATTGGCAAGCACCGCGCCGACTTCCTCCTGGGTACGGAAATCAACCGTGAAAAGGATACCTGGTTCAGCGGCAAGGCCTACGACTTCGCCGTCCTGAATCCCGACTACATGTGGCCCAGCGCTGCTGTAGGCGAGGCAGAAGCCTATGGAGGCGGCGGTGGATTCACCCTGGTTTCCTTCTTCGGAAAAGCCAACTACAACTTCGCAGACCGCTATCTGGCCAGCGTAACAGTCCGTTACGACGGTTCCAGCCGCTTCGGCCGTAACAACCGCTTCGGTCTGTTCCCTTCCGTCTCCCTGGGTTGGAGAATTGACAAAGAATCCTTCATGGAAGACGCCACCTGGCTGGAGAACCTGAAAATCCGCGCAAGCTGGGGTCAGACCGGTAACCAGGAAATTTCCAACATTGCCCGTTACACCCTGTATGAGAGTAACTACGGCGAGGCCGGCTTTGGCGGACAGAGCTACGGTACCAGCTACGACATTGAAGGCACCAACGGCGGCAAAACGCTGCCCAGCGGCTTCAAGCGCAACCAGCTCGGCAACGACAACCTGAAATGGGAAACCACCACGCAGACCAACGTCGGTTTGGACTTTGCCATGTTCAAGAGCGCCCTCTACGGTTCCTTCGAAGCTTACTACAAGAAGACCACCGACATTCTGGTGTACATGCCCGGTATCGGTGTCATGGGTGAAGGCGCCTCCCAGTGGATCAACGCCGGTGCCATGGACAACAAAGGTCTGGAATTCAACATTGGCTACCGCGGTGAGGTAGGCGACTTCCAGTACGACCTTGCCGGCAATATCGGCACCTATGACAATAAGGTAACCAAACTGCCCGACACCATTGCCGCTGCCGGTACCTTCGGCGGAAACGGCGTGGAGAGCGTTGTGGGCCACCCGATGGGTGCACAGGTCGGTTATGTGTACGACGGCATCTTCAAGAGCCAGGAAGAAATTGACAATCATGCCCTTCAGAATGGCGCAGGCCTGGGCCGCATCCGCTGGAAAGACCTCAACGGCGACGGCATCATCAACGAAAAGGACCAGAAGTGGATTTACTCCCCTGTTCCGGCCTTCACCTGGGGTCTGAATATCTACCTGCAGTACAAGAATTTTGACCTCACCATGTTCTGGCAGGGTGTCCAGGGCGTAGATGTAATCAGCGACTTCAAGAAGCAGACCGACATCTGGAGCGGCCTGAACATCTCCAACCTGAACAAGGGCCGCCGCATCCTGGATGCCTGGAGCCCCTCCAACATGGCTTCCAACATCCCGGCCGTGAGCACCATGGACAACAACAACGAAAAGCGCGTGTCTTCCTACTTTGTGGAAGACGGCTCCTTTGCCAAACTGCGCAACATCCAGGTGGGCTACAACTTCTCCAAACGCGTGTGCGAAACCCTGCACATGAGCCGCCTGAGAGTGTACGTATCGGCCCAGAACCTGCTCACCATCAGAAGCAGCAAGTTCACCGGCGTAGATCCCGAGAACCCGAACTTCGGCTATCCTATCCCTACCAACGTGACGATGGGTCTCAATGTTTCCTTCTAATGCACTATCGACTATGAGAAAGTATATTTCCATCCTATATATGGGCCTGGCTTGCTGCATGATTCTCTCCTGCAACAAAATGCTCTCCGAGCAGGTTCCCCAGGCAACGCTGAGCGATGAGCAGGTCAAGGACCCTGCCAACGCGGAAGGCATGGTGATAGCCGCCTACGCCGTCTTCACCTCGGCCGAGGATATCAACTCCTCCTTCTCCATGTGGAACTTCGACGTACGTTCCGATGACGCTTACAAGGGCGGCAACGGCACCAGCGACGGCGACGTCTTCCACCAACTGGAAATCCAGCAGGGTGTCCTCACCACCAACTGGAACATCAACGACATGTGGGTCCGCCTGTACAACGCTCTTTCCCGCGTAAACAGCGCCATCGCCCTCCTGAACGAGTGCGACGACAGTTTCGCGATGAAGCAGCAGCGCCTGGCGGAGATGAAATTCCTTCGCGGTTACGGTCACTTCCTTCTCAAACGCCTGTACAAGAACATCCCGTTCGTGACCAACCCCAGCCTCACGTATGACGAGTACAACGCCCTGTCCAACACCGAATATACCAACGACCAGGGCTGGCAGGTGATTATTGACGATGTGAAAGCCGCCTACGATGTGCTGCCGGAAGTGCAGGCCGAAAAAGGCCGTCCTACCAAAGCTGCCGCCGCCGCTTTCCTTGCCAAGCTCTACCTGTACAAGGCGTATCGTCAGGATGACGCCCAGTCCAACAAGGTGACTTCCATCAATACGGAAGACCTGAACAAGGTGATTGAATACACCAATCCGTCCCTCTACGCCAACTACGGCCTGGAAGAGGATATCCACAACAACTTCCGTCCGGAGGAGATGTACGAAAACGGCAAGGAGAGCATCTGGGCCATCCAGTACTCCCGCAACGACGGCTCCACCTACGGCAACCTGAACTGGAGCTACGGCCTCATCGGTCCCAGCATCGACAATGTTACCGACGGCGCCTGCGACTTCTACAAACCCAGCCAGAACCTGGTGAACGCCTTCCGTACCGGTGCCGACGGCCTGCCGCTCCTGGACACCTTCAACGAGAAGAATTACACCTTCGCCGACAACGCAGACCCGCGTCTGTTCCTCACCGTAGGCATGCCCGGTCTCCCCTACCTGTTCAACAAGAACTTCATCCAGGATGAATCCAAGCAGTGGAGCCGCGGTAACGGCCTGTACGGCTACTACATCAGCCTCAAACAGAACGTGGATCCCGCCCTTGTGGGTGAATACCTGATCAAGGGTTCCTACTGGGCCTCTTCCATGAACCGCATCGTCTTCCGCTACGCCGACGTTCTCCTGGAGCGCGCCGAGGCATACGCCCAGCTGGGTGAAAGCGACAAGGCCATCGACCTGGTGAACCAGATTCGCAAGCGTGCAGCCGGATCTACCCAGATGTTCGCCGACTATCCTACCCGTTACGGGGTAAAGATTTATGCCACCCAGTATAACGGAAGCTATGACAAGAATGCTGCCATCAAGATTGTGAAGATGGAGCGCCGCCTGGAAATGGGCATGGAATGCGAGCGTTTCTTCGACCTGGTACGCTGGGGCGATGCCGCTACCGTCCTGAACAAATACTTCGCCGAGGAGGCCGACAACTGCACCATCTACAGGGACGCCCACTTCACGGCCGACAAGGACGAATATCTTCCGATTCCGGCCTCGCAGCTCGCCGCTTCCAACGGCCACTATACGCAAAACATCGGCAACTGGTGATAATCAATGCATACCATGAAACATAAATTATTCTATATTGCAGCTGCCTTGCTTTGCCTTGCCGGCTGCGCCAAGAAAACCGTGAGCAACCTCAAACTGAGCGGCGACTGCCTGGTTCAGTCCATCTCGCTAGACAATTTCGCCGGAATTGTAGATCTGCCCACCCGCACCATTGTGGTACGTCTTCCGGAAGTCTACGCCACTTCCGAGATGGAAATCACGGAACTCACCCTGTCCCAAGGCGCCACCGCGAATGTGGTCAAGGGCCAGACGCTGAACATGGACGCCGCCAAAGGCATCCATGTGACCAACGGCGACGCCGCCATTGACTGGACGCTGAGCGTCCTGCACGACGAAGCCCGCATCCTGCACTTTGTCCTGAACGACATCTATACCGGTACCATCGACCAGGAAGCCAAGACCATTTCCGCCTTCGTTCCCAAGTCGGAAGGGATTAACGCACTGGTCCCGACCATCGTCATCAGCCAGAACGCCACCATCACGCCGCTTTCCGGTGTGCCGCAGGACTTCACCGAGCCCGTACAGTATACCGTGACCAACAACTCCGCCAAGAGCGTGTACACGGTGAATGTGACGGCCATCGACAAGCCCAAGGCCCTGTTCATCGGCGAGCCCGCCAACATGAACGACCTGGATCCCGAGGCCGGCGCAGCCTGCCAGTGGATGCTGTCCAACGTGCCCGGCGCCCTGTACACCAGCTTCGCCGACCTCCAGGCCGGCACGGTTGAGCTGGATGAGTGCAAGATCATCTGGTGGCACTACCACATGGACGGCGGGGTTGACGGTCACGACAACTTTGTAGCCAAGGCGCCTTATGCCCTGGATGCCAAGAACCAGCTCCGCGCCTACTATGAGAACGGCGGTGCGTTCCTGCTCACCCGCTACGCGACCAACCTTCCTTCCTTCATCGGCACCACCGGTGACGACGAGTGGACCACCCCGAACAACTGCTGGGGCCAGAACGAAGACAGCGCCGAGCGCTGCTGGGGTCCTTGGGACTTCAATATCTTTGGTGGCCAGAACGAGCACCCGCTCTATGCAGGCCTCATCGCCGGCGACGATCCGAACAAGGTCTATTGCACCGACAACGGCTACCACATCACCAACTCTACGGCCCAGTACCACATCGGTACCGACTGGGGCGACTACAAAGACCACGCAGCCTGGGAAGCCCGTACGGGTGGCAAGATTCTGGGCGTAGGCGGCGACGGCGCTGTCGTGGCCTGGGAGTATCCGGCCAAGGACGGCAAGGGCGGCATCATCTGCATCGGCTCCGGCTGCTACGACTGGTATTCCTACATGTTCGAGCCCGAATATGAGGAGCACTTCCACAAGAACATCGCCACCATGACGCAGAACGCTATCAACTATCTGACCAAGTAGAAGTTATGAATACAATTTTCCACTATATCACTTTAGCCGGCGTGGCCCTTGCGGTCACCCTGGCTTGCACCAAGGAAAACTATGGTGACGCGCCCAAAGCCTGGGACGAGACCGGCGAGTACTTTGCATCGGCCGACGAAAAAGGCTTCAGCACTTACTACACTCCCGCCATCGGCCGCGTGGGCGACCCCATGCCGTTCTACGACAGCAAGGCCGGCGAATTCAAAGTGCTGTATCTGCAGGAGTTCGACAACAACGCTACCTATAATTTCCACCCCATCTGGGGCGTGAGCACCAAGGACGGTGCCTCCTACACCTCCCTGGGCGAAGTCCTTCCCTTCGGCGCTTCCATCTGGGAGCAGGACGCTGCCATCGGCACGGGCTGCTGCGTGTACAATGAGGCCGACGGCCTGTACTATCTCTATTACACCGGCCACAACGGAAACTGCACCAACCGTGAAGTGGTACTGCGCGCCACCTCCCCGGACTTCAAGACCTGGACCAAGGATTACCTCTGGGCCCTGAAGGGCGACGACTTTGGCTTTGCCAAGGACGACTTCCGCGATCCGCAGATTTTCAAGGCCGACGACGGCAAATGGCACATGGTTATTTCCAGTAACCTGCGCTTCGCCGACTTCGTTTCCAACGACCTGAAAGACTGGACCCTTGTGGGCGGCTTTAACATGGTCTGGGACCGCATGTGCGAATGCCCGGACGTGTTCAAGATGGGCGACTGGTGGTACTTCATCTACAGTGAAGGCTACCGCGCTCCCTGGAGCCGCAAGGTCAAATACATGATGGCCGACTCCTGGCAGGGGCTGAAGGACTGCTTCGGCAATCCGGGCGCCCACTGGCCGCAGGACATGCACGAAGGCGTGCTGGACAGCCGCGCTTTCTATGCGGGCAAAACCGCATCGGACGGCGAAGACCGTTATATCTGGGGCTGGTGCCCTACCCGTACCGGTGCCACCATCTTTGACCGGAACGTCAATGTAGGCGCCGCCAGCGAACCCAACTGGTCCGGAGCCCTTGTCTGCCACAAGATTCAGCAGAATGAAAACGGGACCCTCACCCTGGTGAAAGTGCCGGCCATGGCCGCCAAGTACAACCAGAGCAAGGCCGTGAAAGTCATGGCATCCAACGGTTATACGGACGGCAAGCTCTCCGGAGAGAATGCCTACGTGCTCTATAACCGCCTGGGCGCCCACAACCACATTTCCTTCACGGTGACAACTTCCAACAAATGGGACAAGTTCGGCATCTCCCTGGTACGCGGAACCGACTCCAAGAAGTACTACACCATGGTGCTCAATCCCGAATGGGATGAGGCGGTCGCCCGCAAGGTGAACTTCGAAGAAGAAGGGGAAGAAGGCAAGGGCTTCATTGAGGGCATCGACGGTTACATTTTCGCCCGTCCGGAGGACAATGTGTACAACATCGACATTTACACTGACAACTCCGTCGTTGTCATGTACATCAACGATGTATGCGCCTATACCCAGCGTATTTACGGTATCCAGAAGAACTGCTGGAGCATCAATAACTATGGTGGGAACATCACGGTATCCGATTTGGAAGTTACCCAGTATTAATTCCGGAGTTTTTTAGCTAACTTTGAAGCATGAAAAGACTCTTAACGCTTTTGGCTCTGTTGCTCCCGGTGGTTGCCGGGGCACAGAGCCTTACCATTACCCATCTGAGTGAAACCCACAGCATGGTGCAGGTGAGCGGTCACGACCGCTACATCCTGCTCCCTGTGCAGGAGACGGCCCAGGAGGCTGTTGTAAAAGTTTTGTCCAATGGAACAGTGGTCCTCAAGGCCAATGTTTCCCTGGCTATTGACAAAACCGACTACCTGGTTCCGCTGGACCTGGGCGAGTGGAACGGCAGCAGCATCCTGCTGGACATCACCATGCGTCAAGGCCGCGGCGTGCGCCGGGATCCTTCGGACGATGTGTGCTGGAGCGAGATGACCACCACCCCTGCCCTGGCCTACGCCAACAAAGAGAAGAAATACCGTCCTACTTACCACTTCTCTCCCGACTGGGGCTGGATGAACGACCCCAACGGCATGGTGTACAAGGACGGAGAATGGCATCTTTTCTACCAGTATAACCCGTACGGCAGCTTCTGGGGCAACATGCACTGGGGACACGCCGTTTCCAAGGATCTGGTGCACTGGGAGAACCTGGGCATTGCCCTGGCTCCGGACGATTTGGGCGCCATTTTCAGCGGCAGCGCCATTGTGGACAAAGAAAATGTGGCAGGTTTCGGCCGCAATGCCATCATTGCCATGTACACCTCCGACGGCGACAGCCAGACCCAGAGTATTGCTTACAGTAACGACAATGGCCGCAGCTTCACCAAATATGCCGGCAACCCGGTAATTATGGCGGAAGACACCCGGGATTTCCGCGATCCCAAGCTGTTCTGGGACCCCCAGAGCAAGCAGTGGAAGGTGATTCTGGCCGCCGGACAGGAAGTGCAGTTCTACAGCTCCGACAACCTCAAGGACTGGACCTACGACAGCAGTTTTGGCCTTGCCTATGGCAACCACAACGGCGTTTGGGAGTGCCCGGACCTGGTTCGTCTTCCCTTCGAGGGCAAGGACAAGTACGTGCTCATCCTCAACATCAACCCCGGCGGTCCGTTCGGCGGCAGCGCCACGCAGTATTTCGTGGGCAGCTACGACGGCAAAACCTTCAAGTGCGACGACCTTCCCACCGTTACCCGCTGGATGGACTATGGCAAGGACCACTACGCCACGGTTACCTGGAGCAACGCCCCGGATAACAGGACCGTAGCCATTGCCTGGATGAGCAACTGGCAGTATGCCAATTCCGTCCCCACCACCCAGTTCCGCAGCGCCAACTCCGTTCCGCGCGACCTGAGCCTCATCCGCAAGGGCAAGGAAGTCCTCCTGAAGAGCACCCCTTCCCCGGAGGTGGAAGCCCTGCGCGGCAATCCCGTGCAGCTGGCCCTTGCCACCGCCCCGGTAGAGCTCTTTGACACCCCGCAGCGTGCCTATGAACTGGTCATCCGCTTCAACCTGGGCAAGAAAGAGGACGCCACCTTCGTGCTGTCCAACGAGGCCGGCGAGCAGGTTGTCATGTCCTACAATGCCGACGTGCAGACCTTCTCCATGGACCGTCGCGGCAGCGGCGCCGTGAAGTTCTCCAAGTCCTTCGCGGCCGTCACTACCGCTCCCACCACCGTGGGCGGCAAGATGGAGCTCCGTCTCCTGGTGGACAGCGCCAGCATCGAAGCCTTCGGCCCGGACTTCTGCATGACCAACCTGGTGTTCCCCACCTCCCCTTATAATATCCTGAAGATGTACGGCAACACCAAGGCCGACGTAACCCTTTATCCGATTGCCAAATGAACAAGAAACTGCAACTGATACCGGTGATGCTCTGCTTCTTTGCCATGGGGTTCGTGGACCTCGTGGGCATCGCCTCCAACTATGTGCAGCAGGACCTGCAGCTCACAGACTCCGCCGCCAATATCTTCCCGTCGCTGGTCTTCTTCTGGTTCCTCATCTTCTCCGTTCCCACGGGCATCCTGATGAACCGCATCGGCCGCAAGAACACCGTGCTCCTGAGCCTGGTGGTGACGGTGATTTCCCTGGTCCTGCCCATTTTTGGCGAGAGCTACGGCCTCATGCTGGCCGCCTTCTCCCTGCTGGGAATTGGCAATGCACTCATGCAAACCTCACTGAACCCGCTCATCACCAACATTATCAAGGGCGATAAGCTGGCCAGCACCATGACCTTCGGCCAGTTTGTGAAGGCCATCGCCTCCTTCATGGCCCCGTACATTGCCATGTGGGGAGCCACCGCCGCCATGCCGTCCTTCGGTCTGGGCTGGAGAGTACTCTTCCCGGTGTACGGTGTAATTGGCATCCTGGCAGCGCTGTTCCTTGCCCTCTCCCCCATCGAGCGGGAGCAGGTAGCGGACAAGGCTTCCGGCTTCGCGGCCTGCTTCAAGCTGCTGGGCAAACCTATCGTCCTTCTGAGCTTCCTGGGTATCATGTGTCATGTGGGCATTGACGTGGGCACCAACACCACGGCGCCCAAACTCCTGATGGAGCGCGTGGGCCTCACCCTCACGGAGGCCGGTTTTGCCACCAGCCTGTACTTTATCTTCCGTACCATCGGCTGCCTGAGCGGCTCGTTCATCCTGTCCAAGTTCAGCCACCGGAAGTTCTTCCTCTTCAGCGTGGTTCTCATGGCCCTGTCCATGTGCGGCATGTTCTTCGGGACCACCAAGGCCATCCTGTACGTGGCCATCGCCCTGGTAGGGTTCGGTAACTCCAACATCTTCTCCATCGTGTTCTCGCAGGCCCTGCTGGCCGTTCCCGAGAAACAGAACGAGGTAAGCGGCCTCATGATCATGGGCCTGTTCGGCGGTACCGTATTCCCGCTCCTGATGGGCTTTGCCTCCGATGCCATGGGCCAGGCCGGCGCCGTAGCCGTCATGACCATTGGCGTTGTCTATCTGTTCTACTATTTCACTAAAGTTCGCAACTAATTATGGGTAAATTTGTTATAGGTATTGGGGAAGCGCTTTGGGACATGCTCCCCGAGGGAAAGAAACTGGGTGGTGCACCCGCCAACTTTGCCTACCATGCCAGCCAGTTCGGCCTGGAAGGTCTTGCTGTGAGTGCTATCGGCCAGGACAAACTGGGCGAGGAAATTGTGGAAGCCCTGGAAGAGCATCATCTGCCCTACCACCTGGACCGCGTGGAATACCCGACCGGCACCGTGCAGGTAAGCCTGGACAGCCGCGGCGTTCCGCAGTACGAGATCAAAACCGGTGTCGCCTGGGACAACATCCCGTACACCAAGGAGTTGGCAGAACTGGCCGGTCAGTGCCAGGCCGTGTGCTTTGGTTCCCTGGCCCAGCGCAGCCCCGTTTCGCGGGAGAGCATCGGCCTTTTCCTGGATGCCGTACCGGAGGACTGCCTCAAGGTATTTGACATCAACCTGCGCCAGGACTTCTATAACAAAGAGGTGCTGGAGGCCTCTTTCCGCCGCTGTGACATCCTGAAAATCAACGACGAAGAGCTGGTGGTGATGGCCCGGCTGTTCAACCTGCCCGGCCTGGCCCTGGAAGAGAAATGCCGTTACCTGATCAAGGAATACCAGCTCAAGATGCTCATCCTCACCTGCGGCGTAAACGGTAGCTATGTCTTCTACGAAGGCGGCATGTCGTTCCTGGACACCCCCAAGGTGCAGGTGGCGGATACCGTTGGCGCCGGCGACTCCTTCACCGGTGCGTTCGTAGGCTCCCTGCTCACGGGAAAACCCGTCACCGAGGCCCACGAGACCGCCGTCAAGGTATCGGCCTTCGTGTGCACCCAGAGCGGAGCCATGCCCATTGTTCCGGATAATCTCAAGTAAATGACTAAAAAGCTTTTCCTACTCATATCAATGATACTTCTTCTCACCGGTTGCGCCGGTGGGAAGAAGTCTCTGGTTATAGGCGTATCACAGTGTAGCGACGACATTTGGCGCAGTAAACTCAACGACGAGCTCTCCCTCGCGGCCCGTGTGGAGGGGGTGACGCTCCGTTTTTCATCTGCCGATGACGACAGCCAGAAGCAGATGGCCCAGATCCGCCGCTTTGTCTCGGAAGGCGTGGACCTGCTTATTGTCTCGCCCAACCAGTCGCACACCATTACCCCTGCCGTAGAAGAAGCTTATGACGCCGGCATCCCGGTCATCCTGTTCGACCGGAAAATCGACTCGCACAAATACACCGCCTTCATTGGCGCCGACAATGTGGAAATCGGGCGCATCATGGGGCACTATATTGCCGATTTCCTGAACAAAAAGGGCCAGGTGGTGGAAATTCCGGGCCTGGAGGGTTCCTCCCCTGCCGATGACCGCCACAAAGGCTTTGCAGAGGCATTGGCGCAGTATCCCGGCATTTCACTCACCGTAGCGCCGTACGGCGGCTGGCTCCGGGAAGGCGGCTTTGACGCCATGGAAGAACTGACGGCCCGCGGCATCCGGCCCGATGCCGTTTTTGGCCAGAACGACCGCATGGCCCTGGGGGCCCGGGAAGC
>DEKS01000012.1 GCA_002354005.1 Bacteroidales bacterium UBA2716 | reverse complement strand
TCGTCGATGAAGACGATGCAGGGAGCCTTTTCCTTGGCCTGACGGAACAGGTCGCGCACACGCGAAGCACCCACGCCTACGAACATTTCCACGAAATCCGATCCGGAGATGGAGAAGAACGGGACGTTGGCCTCCCCTGCCACGGCCTTGGCCAGCAAGGTTTTACCGGTTCCCGGAGGCCCCACCAGCAGCGCTCCCTTGGGGATTTTGCCGCCGAGGGCGGTGTATTTCTGCGGGTTCTTGAGGAAGTCTACAATTTCCATTACTTCTTCCTTGGCGCCATACAGGCCGGCCACATCCTTGAAGGTGACTTTCACCTCGTTCTTGTCCGCTTCCCGCGTGTTGGCCTTGCCCGCATTGAAGGGGTTCATGCCACCGGGGCCGCCGGGACCGCCCATGCCGCGGTTCATGCCCCTGAACATCCACACCCAGAACAGGATGAAGATGAGGAGAGGAAACACCATCTGGAAAATGTCACCCCAGATATGGTCCTCGTTTTTAATGACCACCTTGAACTGCTCTACGGGCGTAAGTTCTGCGTTGAGTGCGCTAAAGGTGGTTTCAGGGTCAAATTTGGACGACACCAGGAAGTAGAAATGCGGCGCGCGGCGAGGCGGGTTGCCTCCGGGGAACTTGCTCTCATATTTGGCCAGCTTTTCCGGGCGCAGTTTAATCTCTCCTTTGTAGTCGTTGCGCACGAAGTCTATCTCTGCAACATCGCCTGCGGCAATCATGGACTGGACTTCTGCCCACTCTATCTTTTCCGGAGCCGCACTTCGCTGGTTGTTAAACAGCAAATACCCGATTCCCAGAAGAATCAGGAAATACAGCCAGGAGAAGTTGAAACTTATTTTTTTTCTTTCTGCCATGGATTATTCTTCGGTTTTGTCCGCGGAAGCCTTGGGAACCCGGCGTTCCTTGTATTCTTTGCGGGGAACATCGGCCCAGAGTTCTTCCAGGCGGTAGAATTCGCGGTACTCTTTGAGGAAGATGTGCACTACAATGTTGCCATAGTCCTGGATGATCCAGAAGTTGTTGCCCTCTCCCTGGGAGCGGTAGAGGGTATGGCCTTCCTCTTTCATTTTTTCTGCGATGTTGTCTGCTATGGCGCCAACCTGCGTGGTATTGGAGCCGTCGCAGACCACAAAATAGTCTGTAATGGCACCGTCGATGGATCTCAGGTCCAGGGAAACCACATTTTCGCCCTTCTTGTCATAAATTGCGTCGGCCAGTAGCCTCAAATCGTGTGTAATCATGCGTATTTGTTTTGTCCGTGTTCAAGCAAAAATAAAGCCACCTGTTTACTCTGCCATTTTGTCAGCCTGTTGCATGGCAAGGATGGCTGCGGCCGGGTCCTGGGCCTTGAAAACCGAGCTTCCGGCCACGAGAATGCCGGCACCGGCGCGTACAATCTCCCGCGCATTGGCCGGGCCGATACCGCCGTCTACCTCAATGGGAACCTCCGGGCGGCCCAGCCGGTCCAGTTCCGTGCGCACGGCGTGGATGCGCTCCAGGCTTTCCGGAATGAACTTTTGCCCGCCAAAGCCTGCGAATACGCTCATGATAAGCACGTAATCCACCATGGGCAGCAGCGGGAAAATGGCCTGCACCGGGCAGTCCGGATTGATGACGATACCTGCTTTTACGCCCAGGCCCTGAATGGTTTTGAGTAGCGCGGCACTCCCCTCCTTTGCGGCCTCGTAATGGAAACTGATCATCTGCGCGCCGGCCTTGGCAAAGCGTTCTACATATTTTTCCGGATGCACAATCATCAGATGCACATCCAGCGGTTTTTGGGCCTGTCCGGCGATGGCTTCCACTACCGGAAAGCCAAAGGAAATGTTGGGCACAAAGGTGCCGTCCATGATGTCCAGGTGGAAAATATCGGCATGTTCATTGACGATATCCACGTCTTTTTGCAGCTGCAGGAAATGGGCAGCCAGGATGGAAGGAGCAACTTGAATCATTCGAAATTGAGGACGAGGTCGTTCAGGTGGTCTACGAATTTATCCAGCGAAGCCAGTTCCAGCTTTTCGCCGGGCGCATGGACGCCGCGCAGCGTGGGACCGAAGGAAATCATGTCCAGGTCCGGGAATTTTTCCAGGAACAGACCACATTCCAGGCCCGCGTGGATGGCTTTTACCTCCGGCTCATGGCCAAAGAGCTTTTTGTAGGAAGCCACCGTGCGCTCCAGCAGGCGGGAGTTCAGGTTGGGTTTCCAGCCGGGATACTCGCCGTGGTGTTCCACGTCGAAGGAGCCCAGGAAGAACGCGGCCTCCACCTTCTCCGCCATGGCGTGCAGCTCCGAAACTACCGAGCTGCGCTGGCTGGTGATGACGGTGAGCGTATTGTCCTTGATATGGGCGGCGGCCAGGTTGGTGGAGGTTTCCACCAGACCGGGAATGTCCACGGAAACTTTCTCTACGCCGTGCGGGCACGCGAGCAGCGTGGTGATGAGGTTGGCAGCGTCCCCTTCCGCGATGGGCTTCTCCGCACATTCCACCGGACTGCAGACGGCCTTGACACCGGCATCTGAGGCGGCGAATTCCGCTTCCAGCAGCTTGCTGAAGGCCTTTACATCTTCTTTCATCTCCTCCACCTCGTCTGCGGGAACGGCCAGGATAGCCTCTGCATGGCGGCAGATGGCGTTGGGCTTGTTGCCGCCGTCCAGGGTGATGAGCTGGAAGTCGTACTGCATTTCCGTGTACAGGAAACGCACCAGCTGCTGGAGGGCGTTGCAGCGCTCTTTGTTGATATCGTCTCCGCTATGGCCGCCCTGGGCGCCTGTGACGGCGATTTTGAGGGTTTTGTAGCCTTTGCGGAGGGACTCCCGCTCAAAGGTGAAGGTGGCCGTGGTGTCCATGCCGCCGGCGCAGCCGATGAATAGTTGGCCTTCGTCCTCAGAATCCAGGTTGATGAGGATTTTGCCCGTGAAGAAGCCTTTTTCCAGGCCGAAGGCGCCGTCCATGCCGGTTTCCTCCGAGATGGTGAACAGGCATTCCAGCTTGCCCATGGGCTCGTTTCCGGCCAGGAGGGCCAGGCAGGCGGCTATACCGATGCCGTCATCGGCCCCTAAGGTGGTGTTTTTGGCAATCATCCAGCCGTCTTCAATCTCATACGGGATGGGCTGGGTGAGAAAATCGAACTGGAAATCCGGATTTTTCTCGCACACCATGTCCTGGTGGGCCTGGAGGACCAGCGTGGGCACGTTTTCCTTGCCTTTGCTGGCTTCCTTGGTGATGAGCACGTTGCCGGTTTTGTCCGTTTTGCAGGCCAGATTGTGTTTGGTGGCGAACTGCTGCAGGTATTCCATCATGGGCCCCTCGTGCCCGGACTCACGCGGGATGCGGGTAATTTCCTTAAAGTATTCCAGTACGGTTGTTGCGTTCATATCGATAAGCTTTTTTCACTTTGTAAATATAATGAAAAATTAGGGGATATGGAAGATTCTGCGTAAATTTGCGTGCATTTTTTACAATTTTACATGGATTATCTAAGCTTAGAGCAGGCAGAGAAGGTGGTCTTCTTTGGTGAAAAGCTCGAAATCGACAAAAAAGCCCTTGCAGAGGTTGAACGCTCCTACCGTTTCCTGGAACAGTTCCACAAGGATAAAGTCATCTATGGCATTAATACCGGATTCGGCCCCATGGCCCAGTGGCGCGTGGATGACCGTTATCTGAAAGACCTGCAGTACAATATCATCCGCAGTCATTCCACCGGTGCCGGCAAACCCCTTGGCGATGCTTCCGTGAAGGCGGCCATGGTGGCGCGCATCGGCACGTTCCTGCAGGGAAAATCCGGCATCCATCCGGATGTGGTGCGGCTCCTGGCGGAGTTTGTGAACCGCGGCATCTGTCCCTTCATTCCCCGTCACGGCAGCGTGGGTGCCAGCGGAGACCTGGTGCAGCTGGCGCATATGGCCCTGGCCCTGATTGGCGAAGGCGAGGTGCATTATAAGGGTGAATGGCGCCCGGCTGGCGACGTGCTCCGGGAATGCGGCCTCAAGCCCATGGAAATCCACATTCGCGAAGGCCTCTCCGCCACCAACGGCACCTCCGTGATGACGGGCATTTCGCTGGTGAACCAGTTCCAGAGCGATCGTTTGCTGGATTGGGCCACCCTGGCGGCCGTTTGGATGAACGAGATTGCCGGCTCTTATGACGATTTTATGGCGGAGCCGCTGAACGGCTGCCGTCGCCACGAGGGACAGCAGCAGATTGCCCGCCGCATGCGGGAGTTGGCAGCATCGTCCCGGTGTTTCTCCAAACGCGAGATTGAACTCTTTAGCGGCGAGAACAAGGAGACCTACTTTGAGAAAAAAGTGCAGGCCTATTATTCTCTGCGCTGCACGCCACAAATCCTGGGCCCCATTTACGACACCTTTGCCCAAACCCGCCGGGTGCTGGAGGACGAGATGAACGCTGCCTGCGACAATCCCATTGTGGATCCGGATACCGAATATGTGTACCATGGCGGCAATTTCCATGGGGATTACATCTCGCTGGAAGAAGATAAAGTAAAGATTGCACTTGTGCGCCTTACCATGTTAACAGAGAGGCAGTTAAACTATCTGTTCCATGACCGGATTAACGGCATTCTGCCGCCTTTTCTCAACCTGGGAACGCTGGGGCTCAACTACGGCATGCAGGCTTGTCAGTTCACGGCTACATCCACTACGGCGGAGTGCCAGACGCTGGCCATGCCCAACTACGTGCACAGCATTCCCAACAACAACGACAACCAGGACATTGTGTCCATGGGCACCAATAGCGCCCTCCTCTGCCGTCAGGTGGTGGAAAATGCCTATCAGGTGATGGCCATCCACTATATTGCCCTGGCACAGGCCACGGATTGTCTGGGTATTCAGGACAAATTGTGCGATGCCTCCCGCCGCACCTACGATGAAATTCGGAAGATACAGCCGGTAATCCGGGAAGATACCCCGTTTTACAAAGAGATTGCGCAAGTAATCACTTATTTGAAACGAAATCCCTTGAGCTTGAAATAGAAAAGTCTGGCCGATGAGCCAGACTTTTTTTTACTGTTCTACAGGAACGACAATCATGTTCTCGATGTCCTCTACCCACTGCCGGAAGAGTTTGTCCGTGGACATGAGGTCCTGTACCGTACTGCAGGCGTGAAGCACCGTTGCGTGGTCCTTGCCGCCCAGTTCTGCGCCAATTGTACTGAGCGAGCAGTTCTGGATAAGGTTACGGCACTGGTACATGGCAATTTGCCGTGCCTGGACAATCTGGCGCTTGCGCGTTTTGGAAAGCAGCATGTCCCGGGTGATGTTGAAGTACTCGCACACGGTTTTTACTACGGTGTCAATGGTGACTTCCGTGCTTTGTTCACCGACAATGTTGCCACAGACGCTCTGGGCCAGTTCTACATCGATTTCCCGGTGCCCCAGCGTGGCATATGCCACCAGGGAGGTGAGGGTGCCTTCCAGTTCGCGGAAGTTGGTTTTGATGCGGGAGGCCAGGAACGTGAGGACGTCCTCGCTCAGGGATACCCCCTCCCGGAGCGCGCGCGAGCGCAACATTTCCAGGCGGGTGTTATAGTCCGGACGGGTGAGTTCTGCCGACAGGCCCCACTTGAAGCGGGACAGGAGGCGTTCCTCAAAGTTCTGCAGCTCCACCGGAGCGCGGTCACTGGTGAAAATGAGCTGCTTGCCGTTCTGGTGCAGGTGATTGAACACGTTGAAGAAGGTGTTCTGGGAACCCTGGCCCACCAGGTCCTGGATATCGTCCACAATGAGGACGTCTATGCGCTGGTAGAAGGCAATGAAATCTACAATGCGGTTGCCTTTGACAGCATCCATGTACTGCGTTTTGAATTCATTGCCGCTCACATAGAGGACTTGAAGGTCCTGGAAGCGCTCTTTGATGGCAATACCGATGGCCTGGGCGATATGGGTTTTCCCAAGACCGGGACCGCCAAAGAGGAACAGCGGGTTGAACGGGGTTTTACCGGGCGCCATGGAGATGCTTTCTCCGGCGCTTACGCCCAGTTTGTTGCACTCCCCTTCCACCAGGTTGCCAAAGCTGTACACGGGGTTCAGGCGCGGGTTAATCCTGAGGCGCTGCGTGCCCGGGAACACAAAGGGACTGGGCGTGCCCGACGGCTGGTAGGTGGAGATGGACACCGGATTGTTGGTGGGTGCGGCGCCCTGGCCGGCAGGCAACACCATCCCTTCCCTGTTCTGTACGGGACGTACGAGGTAGAAAAGCTGGGCGTCTGCGCCAATGGCACGGCGGATGGTAAGGCGGAGTAAATCCCGGTAGCGCTCCTCCAGATACTCGCGGAAGAAGTCCGAGGGGACCTCCACCGTAAGACGCATGCCGTCCAAGGCAACCGGGCGGATGCTCTTGAACCAGGTATTGTACTGCTGCGGATCAATGTTGTTGGCAATGATCTGCAGGCAGTTGTTCCATACCGCAATATGTCTTTCCTGGTCTGTCATTCCGGGAGTTCTTGCTTAATCCGATGTTTTGGTGTCAATGCTAATGCAAAGATGGAGGAAAAAAAATTGATAAAAAATGAATTTTACTCTTGCTTTTAAAATTTTTTAT
>DEKS01000117.1:2671-2802 GCA_002354005.1 Bacteroidales bacterium UBA2716 | reverse complement strand
TTTGGTTTTGATGGAATCCACTGGCGGAATCTGGATGAGGACATCAGCTTCGAGAGTTTTGAGTATGAAGATGCACAGCCTTCGGCGATGCAGCGGTTCTTCCTCACCCACAAGGAAATCAATGTGGCGGA
>DEKS01000117.1:0-2594 GCA_002354005.1 Bacteroidales bacterium UBA2716 | reverse complement strand
GGAAAGAGAGAAAGCCATCCTCGCACACATTCACAGCCTGGGGCAAGAATTGATGGCCGCAAATTTCTAAAAGGAAGTGCAACGGCTTCCATAAGAATATATACGCTTTTCATAGCAATATACGTCTCGGCAAGATGAACAAATAGCGAACTACTTCTTCCTACGATAAATACAGGGGGCGCTGCCCCCTCACCCCCCCCGCGGCTCCCGGGCTTGTATGTTCCTCCGGAACACGTCCTCTGTCGGCGCTTTGCAAAGCGGCGGTGTATGACTCCCACAAATTGTTGCCCGAGTGCTGTCATGGGTCCAAGAAGTGGGACGATGACAGCAGTGCCACAATCATGACAAGGTTTACAACAATGCAACCCGTCATGTCCGGCCCCGACCGGACATCTTTGCGCCAGGGTCCATCCGTTGGACCCTCAGGCAGGTCTTTGCTGTCCCGTTCCATAGGGGGGTACGGGGACCGGCCTTGTTTTCATGTTACGTTTCTGCTCCCACCGTGTTAGTATAGTAGCGGCACGAATGATGCTGGTATGCTGCTGCAATGGCAAAAGATTATCTGACAGATGCTTTCATACGGCTTCGGCAGAAGCTGAAGGTGGTTTCCGGAAGGATGCTGCCGGCGACCGAGGACGCAGAGGACATTCTCCAGGAAAGCTTCGTCAGGCTCTGGCAGCGCCAGTATCCGCTGCAGTCGGAAAAAGAGGCCGATGCGCTGCTTGCAAAAACGGTCCGCAACGCCAGCCTTAATGAGCGGCGGAGAAAGCGCCCGATCCCCCTTGAAACAGATATGGCCGATGACCCTCCGGACCAGGTCGACAAGGAAAAGGCCTACGAACAGATGCATCGCAAAATGGAGGCCCTCCTTACAAAAACACAGCAATATATATTGGAAGAGAAAGAATACGGCGGGCGGACGCTGGAGGACATCGCCAGGGAACTGAACATGGCGCCAACAGCGGTGAGAATGCAACTTTCCCGCGCCCGTAAAACCCTTAGAGAAGCGTTGAAAGATGACCGATAAAGAGAAATACACAGCCCTGATGCAGCGCTACTGGGAGGCCGAAACCACGCCGGAAGAGGAACGCGAGCTGGCCCTGTTTGCCGCCGGAACGGACAGTCCGGACTTCGCGGAAATCCGAGGCGTTTTGGGATACCTGTCTATCGGCAGGGAAAAGAAAGTCCGGAGGGCAAGGACCGTCCGCATGTATTCCCTGGCGGCAATTGCGGCCAGCCTTGTTGCGGTGGCGG
This sequence comes from Bacteroidales bacterium UBA2716, assembly GCA_002354005.1. Classification (GTDB taxonomy): domain Bacteria; phylum Bacteroidota; class Bacteroidia; order Bacteroidales; family UBA932; genus Cryptobacteroides. The sequence continues at coordinate 1,340 of DEKS01000117.1, read as the reverse complement.
TTGTCGGCCTGCATCGCGGACACCACGCAGACCAGTACTCCCGCCATGCTTACGGCGAATTTACCGCTGACCCAGACGTGATTATGCCCGCCGTAGACGCCTCCCTGGCCAATTTCTTTGGCGAGACCTCTCCTGCCGAAGCCAACCTTATTGACATGTTCAAGCGATGAAAAAGACAGTTCTTACCCTCGTGGCGCTTCTCCTGCTGGCCTTCACCGCATGGGCTCAGCGGGACCTCGCATGCTACCCGGTGTTCCAGGGGAAAGTGGTTCCCGGGAAGCAGATGGTGGTGACGGAAGTGAGCGGCAGCAGCCTGGCCGCTTACAAACTGCATTACTACCGGGGCGTGAGCTTCCAGGCGCCGGAAGCGTTGACCCGGCAGGTGGCCGCCCTGGTTGAGGCCGATGCCGAAGCCGCCTCCACCAAGGAAACGGAGAAAGTGGGAGGCCTGCTCACCTACGCGCTGGTGCAACCGGCATCGTCCCGGAAAACGAACCGTTACCTCTGCTATCAGGCGCGGCGGATGGAAGATGAGTGGAAAGTGACACTTCTCTATCTTGAGGGCCCCGCCACCGTGGAAGACCTGAGAAACATGTTTGACAAACAGTAATTTACGCCATGATTAAGAAAATCGTTCTGATGCTGGCCGCAGCGCTGGCCATGTGCCCGGCTTATGGGCAGACGCCGGATACCACCTCCACGGTTGTCGGCCGGAAACTCAATTTTGAAGCGCCTATTTTCGGCCTTTCAAAACGGGACCTCAAACCCTCCTGGTCCGTTGTGTTCCTTGACGAGGTGTCGCTGGGGCTCCATTACATGCCGGGAGCGCCTGCGGAGATAAAATCCGCCGGAATCTTTGCCGAGCTGTTCCCGCTGGCTTTCCGCTACCGGCCCTGGCGGGACGGGAACGTATTCTCCGCCGGCCTGCTTATCGGCACAACCATGAACGGGTTACGGAAGGGATATGCGTTTGCCGATAACGGAAGCATCGTTCCCATGCCGACAACGTGGAAAAAGGATTGGTCCTATTATACCTCGCTCGAAATCGGCCTCCAGATAGGCTATGTGAAGGAGTTCGGCGACTGGAAAGCGGGCGCCTTTGTGATTCCGGCCTATGCGCACACGCTCATCGGCAACCAGTACAGCCTTCAGGAGGCACCGGGAATCAACCACATTCACAACATGCAGGCCAACCACCGGTTCCAGCTCGGTTTCAAGGCGGGAATCTGGTACAACGACATTGGCTTGAGCGTAGGCTACCGGCCGGCTCTCTGGAAACGCAACGGCCCCGTCCCGCTCTACCCTTCTCTCCAAGTGGGGATTTCGCTGAGGTATTGAAT
>DEKS01000088.1 GCA_002354005.1 Bacteroidales bacterium UBA2716 | reverse complement strand
CAACTTTTGGGGGTCACATCAATTTGTGTCGACCCTTTTTTTGTTGGTTTTGTGCCGGGAAAAGCGTATCTTTGATACAAATAAGAAGACCTATGAAAAAGCTTTTGAGTATCCTTTCCGCCGTGGTGCTGCTCTCTTCCTGCGGCGTTGTGTCCAATCTGAACCAGGGCCGCCTCCTGCAGGGCGGCGTGTATGTGGCGCAGGCACTTACCCTGAGCGATGACCAGGTGGAGGACTATGTTCACCAGTATATTACACAGCTGGATGCCCAGAGTAAAGTGCTGCCGGAATCCAGCCCGTACACCAAACGCCTGCGCAAGCTCACGCAGAATCTGGACGGCGTAAACGAGCGCCCCCTCAATTTCAAGGTCTATCAGCAAAACGAAATCAATGCCTTTGCCTGTGCCGACGGCAGCGTCCGCGTATATACGGGCATCATGGATGTGATGACGGACGATGAACTCCTGGGTGTCCTGGGCCACGAGATGGGCCATGTGGCGCTGCATCATACGCGCAAGCAAATGCAAAAGTCCATGCTCACCTCTGCTGCGCTGCAGGGCTTGGCTTCTACCGGAGACAAGGTAGCGGCCCTGACGGACTCGCAGCTGGGCGCCCTGGGAGAAGTAATCCTAAACGCCAAATTCTCCCGCGACATGGAAACAGAGGCAGACGATTACGGCTACAATTACCTTTGCCAGGCCGGGAAGAATCCCTGGTCCATGGTACAGTCCTTCGAGAAAATGCAAAAACTCTCCGGCAGCAGCCAGAGCGGTCCCGTGAGCAATCTGTTCAGCTCCCATCCGGAAACCGGCAAGCGCATTGAGCATCTGACCCAGCGCTGCATCCAGGACGGGTACAAGCGCCCTAATCAAAAGTAGTACGTTCCACCGGTAGGGAGAAGGCAATGCCCTGCCCGTCGGTAGACAGACCGCTGTTCTTGAAGACGGCGGTCATTACTGCGTCTTTAATCTCGTTCGTGACCAGGATGAGGATGACCTCTTTGTCCGGCTGGATGGAGATGTTGAAGAACTCTTCCGCTTCCGGGTTGGCGGAACCGCGGCCACGGATGATGGAACCGCCGCGGGCACCGGCTGCACGGGCCGCTTCCATGACATTCTGGGAAAAGCCTGCGTTCACAATGCAGACAAGTAGTTGAAATTTAGCCATATCTATTGTTCTTCTTTTACACTTTGTTCGTTTGCTAAAAAGCCATAGGCCAGGGCGCCGATGGTGCTGGTGAGCCGGACGGTAAAAGCCACGCCTTTGTAGTCGCCGCCCTTGAGGAAGGTTTCCTTGAGCAGGTCGATGAGGGCGCCGGCTTCGTCGGACCGGACCACGGACATGATCAGGGACTTGGGACGGTCTGCCGACAGGCCCAGGTAGTTCAGGATCAGGTGCGTGGTGCCTTTGGCAGCCACCGTGAACTGCAGGTTGGCCTGGTACGACTGGATGATGCTGGAATAATAGGCCAGCTTGTTGTTGTGGACGATGGCCATGAGCAACTCCAGTTTGACGGGGGCTATATTTCTTTGCTGTTCTTCCATAGCGCTTACTCAAAATAAATGATTTGGTCGTCTGCGGCGGCCATGATGCGGCGCATGGCCAGTTTCTTGCGGCGGCGTGTGGCCACCACCGACTTGAAGCCCAGGCTCTGGATGGTAATAAGGGGCGTCATGGCTACCATCGCCACTACGCCGAAGGCAAAGTCCAGCACCGCGCTTTCTCCCTGCATGGTGGCGCAGGAGCCGATGACCATCGGGAGGATGAAGCTGGAGGGAAGGGGACCGCTGGCCACGCCGCCGGAGTCAAAGGCGATGGCCGTATACAACTTGGGCACAAAAAAGGAAAGGCCCAAGGATATCACATAGCCGGGGATGAGGTAATAGAGGACCGAAAAGCCCAGATAGACTCTCAGAACCGACAGGCCGATGGAAATGCCTACGCCCAGGGACAGGGCCAGCATCATCTGGCGCTTGGTGACTTCTCCTCCGGTAATTTCCTGCACCTGGTTGTTCAGGACGTGGACGGCAGGCTCTGCCAGCACCACCACATTGCCGATGATAAAGGCAAAGACAATGATGATGACGGGGTTGTGGGCCGATAACTGGGCGCCGATTTCGTGCCCCACGGGCATGAAGGCCATCTCTACGGCCGCCAGGAAAAGAACCAGCCCTACAAAGGTATAGACGATGCCCACCACGATCTGGAAAATCTTGGATTTGGGCAGCTTGAGAACGAGGAACTGCAGGATAAAGAAAAAGTTCACCACCAGGAAGAGGGACTTGCCCACTTCATAGCCTGTTTCAAAAAAGAGCATGAAGAGGCCTTCGGAGAAGATGTTCTCCATCGAATAGTCTGCCATCTGGTAGTCCAAATGTCCCTTGGATACCAGCGAGAGGGCCAGCACTGCCAGGATGGGGCCCACCGAGCAGAGGGCGATGAGACCGAAGCTGTTTTCGGAAGCGTTGCGGCCACCCACCGTGAGGGCGATGCCAACGCCGAGGGCCATGATGAAAGGCACCGTGATGGGGCCGGTGGTGACGCCGCCGGAATCGAAGGACATGGCCATCAAAGAGCCCTTCCCCTGGTCTATCAGCAGGGCGGCCAGGCAGAAAAGGAGCATATAGAAAAACAGCAGCAGGTTGGTGAGGTCTATGTGGAAGACAATCTTCACAATTCCCAGCAACAGCAGGATGCCTACCCCAAGGCCCACCGTACCTGTCAGCAACGTTCCGTTCATCACGGCTTTCACCTGTTCGGCCAGAACCGTCAGATCCGGTTCGGCTATGGTGATCAGAAGACCCATCGCAAAGCCCACGGAGAGGAGGACGCCCATTTTCTTGGAAGCCGTGAGTCCCTGGCCGATGTACTGGCCCATGGGGGTCATCGCCATATCGGCCCCCAGGTTGAAAAGGCCGATACCGATAACCAGCAGGAAGGCGCCTGCCACGAATATGAGGAGCTCCTTCGGGGAGATGTCCACCCACGGGGTGATGGAGAGGACAAAAACCAGGAGACTTACCGGCATCACTGAAAGGAGGGATTCCTTAAATTTTTCCAGCATGGCCTTCAGGATGGCCGATTTTTCCAGGGGGTTGGGTTTTTCCATAGTTTGCAAAGATACGAAAAAACTTTCTAACCCACATACTCGGAAGGGGGCACCCCAAACTGTTTTTTGAAGGACGTGGAGAAGTGGGAGAGGGTGTTGAAGCCCGTCATCCAGGCAATCTCGCTCATATTGTGCTTTCCTTCCTTCAAAAGATCTGCCGCACGGTTCAGCTTGTAACGCTTGAAGAACACGGACGGATTCTCTCCGGTGAGTCCCTTTACCTTATAGTAGAACTTGGTGCGGGAGATTTTCATCATCTCCGTAATCTGGACAATGTCGAGATCTGTGTTGGCCAGTTCTTTTTCCATCAGCTCGTAGAGTTCCTTCATAAAGGCGGCATCCCTCGGGGAAAGGGCCTCCGGGGCAATGTCCTCGGTGGTGGTGACGCTTCCCAGCTGGCGGTGCAGTTTCTC
>DEKS01000005.1 GCA_002354005.1 Bacteroidales bacterium UBA2716 | reverse complement strand
AGGCCCACTACGGGCACGAAAATGGGCCCAAACGTGCCATTGGCGGACCTTTTGGTCTGCCAGTGGCGCATTATCGGCTCAAACCGTGCCGTTGGCGGTCCCACCTGTGCATTAAAGCACAGTGGGAAGCCACTGAGGGCACTCAGACGGGGGTGCTTTAATGGGGAGCAAAGGGCCTACGCGGGGGCAAAAGGGGGCGCTAATGCCCCGCTCAGAGGGGCTCGTGCTTTAACGGGGGGCGAGAGAATCGAGGATGGCGCGGGCAAGGATGAGGTCCTCGGGGGTGGTGATTTTGAGGTTGAAGCGTTCCCCCGGCAGGAAGGTGAGTGCAAGGCCATAGCGCTCCGCCACGGAGGCGTCGTCCGTGAAGGAAGTGTCGAACTGGAGGGCGTAGGCGGCCTTGAGGGCCTCTGACTGGAACACCTGGGGCGTTTGGGCGCCGTAGATGCGGCTGCGGTCCACGGCCTCGCCGGTGGCGGCCAAAACGCCGCCGCGTTTTTCCAGCACCTTAAGCGTATCTGTAACAGGCATAACCGGGATAACGGCCGGGGCCGATTCCGCGGCTTTGAACAGTTCCCGCACCTTATCCACGGAAACGAGCGGCCGCACACCGTCCTGCACGGCCACCAGGGCGCCGTCCGGGACATATTTAAGGGCGTTCTTGACAGAATGGAAGCGGGTGAACCCACCCTTCACCAGCCGCTGCGGGCACACAAAATTGGCCTGCAGGCAGTACTGCCGCCAGTAGGCCACATGCCCCTCCGGCAACACGGTAATGACCTGAATATCCGGGACAGCTTTAAGAAAAACCTCCATGGTGCGCCGCAGGATGGGCACTCCATCCAGCTCCAAAAACTGTTTGGGAACGGCCGACCCCATCCGGGTGCCGGTGCCGCCCGCAGTAACCACCAGATATTTTTTTCTCTCCATGGGTACGATTCTTTACGCAAATGTAATTATTTTTTCGTAATTTTGGAGGTATTTACGAATTGAGCGTTAGTTATGGCATTTCACTTTTTGAATCAAGAACTCGCTATCGACCTGGGCACTGCCAACACCGTCATTTTCCAGAATGACCAGATTGCCCTGGACGAGCCCTCTATAGTGGCCATCGACAACCAGTCCGGCAAATGCATTGCCCTGGGTCAGAAGGCCAAACTCATGCACGAGAAAACCAATCCCGGCATCAAGACGGTGCGTCCCCTGAGGGATGGCGTCATTGCAGACTTCAACGCCGCGGAAATGATGATCCGTGGCTTCATCAAGCAGGTAAACTCGCGTCACCGCAGCCTGTTCGCCCCCAACCTCAAGCTGGTGGTAGGCATTCCTTCCGGCTCCACGGAGGTGGAAATCCGTGCCGTCCGCGACTCCTCGGAGCACGCCGGCGGCCGGGACGTATACCTCATCTATGAGCCCATGGCAGCAGCCCTGGGTATCGGCCTGGATGTGGAGGCGCCTAAGGGCAATATGGTGGTAGACATTGGAGGTGGTACCACGGAAATCGCCGTCATCTCCCTGGGCGGCATTGTGGTGCAGGATTCCGTGCGTGTGGCCGGCGACGTTTTCACGGCCGATATCCAGAACTACCTGCGTCAGCAACACGTGATTAAAGTAGGTGAAACCACGGCGGAAAAAATCAAGATTGCCGTGGGCGCCGTCATTCCCCAACTGGACGAAGAACCGGAACCGTTCCTTGTGCGCGGTCCCAACCTGATGACCGGCCACCCGGTAGAGGCCCTTATCCCCTATCAGGAAATGGCCCACTGCCTGGACAAGTCCATTGCCCGTCTGGAGTCCTCTATCCAGCAGGTCCTGGAGCAAACGCCCCCGGAGCTGTACTCGGACATTGTGGAAAACGGTATTTTCCTCAGCGGTGGCGGCGCCCTGCTCCGCGGCCTGGACAAACGGTTCACGGAAAAGATGAACATCCAGTTCCACGTGGCGGAGGACCCGCTCCGCGCCGTGGCACGCGGCACCTGCATCGCCCTTAAAAATACGGAAAACTACTCCTTCCTCATGCGCTAAAAGTCCATGAAGCAAAGAGCCATCACCGGTTGGATCAATTTCGCGGTCTTCCTTGTCCTGGAGATCGCGTCATTGCATATGCTCCGGCACAACGGCGATATGCAGAAGGCCTGGCTGGCGCGAGGCTCGCACTGGGTAATGGGCACCGTCTGGGGCGCCACGCAGCGCATCCAGGGCTACTTTTCCCTGGCCACCACCAACCAGCAGCTCGCGCAGGAGAACTTCCAGCTGCGGGAACAACTGCTCCAGGCTCAGGAAAAGCTCCAACAGCTGCGGGCAGACTCCCTCCAGTTGGTCCCGCGCCCCGGCTTTAGCCTCACCCTGGCGGTAGTCACCAAAATGAGCCGCAACAAGCAGCACAACTACCTGATCCTGAACCGGGGCTACGAAGACGGCATCCAGGAAAAATCCGGCATCATCTCCCAAAACGGCGTGGTGGGTATCGTGGACGCAGTGAGCGCCCACTACGCCTACGCATTCTCCTTCCAGAACAGCGACATTTCCATCAGCGCCCGTCTGGGGGCAGAAGGAGAAACCGGCCTGCTGGTCTGGGACGGCATCCACCCTAGTGGTGCCATCCTCAAGGAAATCCCGCTGCAGCAGCAGTACCATCCCGGAGACACCGTGTTTACCAGCGGCCACTCGCTGCTGTTCCCTCCGGACATTCCTCTGGGCATCGCCGGCGCCTCCAAGATTGTAAACGGTGCCACCAGTGAGATAGAAGTCCGTCTGTTCCAGAACTTTAGCTCCGTTCGATACGTTACGGTAGTACACAACAATGCGTTTGACGAAATAGAAGAATTTGAGCCATGAGAAAGTCCGGTTTCTGGGTAGCCTACTTCCTGCTTCTGGTGGCACAGATCCTCCTGAGCAACTACTTCCGCTTCACGCCCTACATCACGCTGAGCATCCTCCCCGTGATGGTGCTCTGCATCTCCACCCGCATCAAGCCCTATGTGTGCATGCTCATCGCCTTCGGCAGCGGCCTCATGGTGGACTGGCTGTCGGAGGGCGTGCTGGGACTCAACGCCTTTGCGCTGGTTCCGGTGGCGCTGCTCAGGAACCCCGTCATTCACCTGGTATACGGCGAAGGCCTGTTCACCCGCAAGGAAGACTTCACCGTGAAGGGCCATGGGGTTGCCAAGGTAATCATGGCTATCCTCATGGTTCAGGCGCTGTTCCTGGCCCTGTACATCTGGGCCGATGGCGCCGGCCTCCGTCCGTTCTGGTTCAGTCTGGCCCGTTTCTTCGCGTCCCTGCCCGCGGGCCTCGTGGTGTCGCTCCCGACCCTGAACGTTCTGGCCGCAGACCCGCACCGATGACAGGCGACAGGCGTCATATCCGCCTGCTCGTTGGCCTGGGAGCAGCCGTCCTGCTGCTGCTGGGCTCCATTTTTTCTATCCAGCTCCTGGACGACCGCTACAAGCAGGACGCAGACCGCAACTCCACGGTCTATGAGACCATCTACCCCACCCGCGGCGCCATCTTCGACCGCAACGGGGCTGTACTGGTGGGCAATAAGGTGGCCTACGACATTCTGGTGAGCCCCCGCGAGGTAAAAGCCTTCGACACCCTGGCCCTGGCCACAGCCCTGGGCGTAACGCCGGAATTCATCCGGGGCAAGATGGACGAGTACCACCGAAAACGCGCCTCCATCGGCTTCCAGGCCGTCACCATGATGCGCATGGTCCCGGCAGAGACCTATCTGCGCTTCGAGGAGGTCAAATACAAGTTCCCCGGCTTCCGCGGGCAGTCGCGAGGCATGCGTGAGTACCCGGTAAACGCCGGCGGCAACCTGCTGGGCTACGTGTCGGAGGTGAACCAGCGCTACATGGAGCTGCATCCCGGCGAATACCGCAGCGGCGACTATGCCGGCATGACGGGCATCGAGGCGGCGCGCGAGCAGGACCTCCGCGGCGAGAAAGGCTACCACATCTACCTCCGCAACGCCCGCAACCAGATTGAGCAGCCCTTCAAGGACGGGACGATGGACAAAGAGGCCGTTCCCGGCAAGAACATCACCACCACCATCGACGCACAGCTCCAACAATACGGACAGGAGCTCATGGCTGGCAAGGTGGGGTCCGTGGTGGCGATAGAGCCCTCCACCGGCGAAATCCTGGCCTTGGTGTCTTCGCCGGGCATCGACGTGGAACAACTGGCCGACATTGGCAAGCACTACAACGAGATTGCCAAAAACCCCTACAAACCCATGTACAACCGTGCCGTGCAGGCCTCCTACCCGCCCGGTTCGGTGTTCAAGCTGGTGAATGCGCTCATCGGCATGCAGGAAGGCGTGCTGCGACCGGAGATGCGCTACCCTTGCTCGCACGGCTACCACTACGGCGCAGGGCACAAGCTGGGCTGCCACGGGCACCGCTCGCCCATCGACATGACAGAAAGCATCATGATGTCCTGCAACGCCTACTATTGCTACGTGCTCAAGAATATTGTCGATAACCGCAAATACGACTCCCCCGCCGACGGGCTGGACCATTGGAACGAATACGTGAAGAGCTTTGGCTTCGGGCGCAAGCTGGGGAGCGACTTCCCCGCCGAGCTTGCCGGAAGCATCCCTTCCTCGCGCACCTACAACCGCTCCTACGGCCGCGGGCGCTGGAACTCCACCACGGTGATTTCCCTTTCCATCGGCCAGGGAGAAATTCTGGCAACACCGATGCACCTGGCCAACCTCTGCGCCACCATCGCCAACCGGGGGCATTACTATATTCCGCACATTATCAAGGCGTCGGAAGGCATTGAGATTGACCCGCGCTTCTACGAGCCGCAGTACACGCTGGTGGACACCACCCACTTCCCCAAGGTCATCCGGGGCATGTGGCTGGCGGTAAATGCGCCCGCAGGCGCCGGCGGCACGGCCCGGGTGGCCCATGTGGATTCGCTGGACATCTGCGGAAAAACCGGAACGGCGCAGAATCCGCGCGGAGCGGACAACTCCGTGTTCATCTGCTTCGCGCCCAAGGACAACCCCAAGATTGCCCTGGCAGCCTATGTGGAGAATGGCGGCTTTGGTGCGGCCTACGCCGCGCCTATCGCCTCGCTCATGGCAGAGAAATACCTCAAAGGCAAAACTTCCCGGCCGGAGCTCGAAAAAAGAATGATGGAAAGCAACCTGATGGACCGCGTAAAACATGACTGAGCTGCGCACCCATACCCGGCAGTCTGTGGACTGGTGGCTCATTGGCACGTACCTGGTGCTGGTGGTGATTGGCTGGCTCAATATTTACGCCGCCACGCATAGTTCGGAGCCGGGGTCCCTGCTCTCCTGGAGTTCCCGCGCCGGGAAACAGTTCGTGTGGATTCTTAGCTCGCTGGGGCTGGCAGGCGCCATCCTGTACCTGATTCCGCCGCGCATGTGGGAGTCCGGCTGCATTCCGTTCTACGTGGCCGTGCTGGGGCTGCTGGTGCTGGTTATCTTTGTATCATCCGACGTCAAGGGCTCCCATTCGTGGTTCAACCTGGGGCCCATCCGCTTCCAGCCGGCAGAGATTTCCAAGATATCGACCTCGCTCCTGCTCGCCTACGTGATGAGCCAGCAAAACTTCCGCATTACGCGCTGGAAGGACTTTTGGACGGCCGTGCTTATCATTGGCGTACCCATGCTGGTGATTATTGGCGAGAGCGAGACCGGCAGCGCCCTGGTGTATGCCGGGTTCATCTTCGTGCTGTACCGGGAGGGGCTTTCCGGCTGGTGGCTGGGGGCTATCGGCCTGGTTATCATACTCTTTGTAGGAACGCTCCGGTGGAGCGCCTATTGGTCGGTGATGCTGATGACCGCCATGCTCCTTCTGTGCAACACCGCTGAGGGGCCGGCACACCTGCGCAAGGGGCGGCTCCTGTACGGCGGCATCTTTGTGCTGGTGATGGGCGCGTTCCCCTTTGTGCTGCGCCACGTCTGCAACAAGGTGCAGGCGCACATGGACTTCCTGTCGTCCCGCGTGTGGGTACCTTCGGCCCATGAAACGTATCACTATACGTGGAGTTTTCTGCTGGATGTGAATCCGCTGTGGGTCCTGCTGGGCCTGTGCGGGCTGGCGCTGCCGCTGCTGGCGGTTTGGGCGTGGCACCAGAAAGACCGCTTCCTGGCCATTTCGCTGGGCGTGTGGCTCGCCGGCGTGGCGCTGGTGTCCTCCACCGACTATATTTTCCAGCACGTGCTGCAGCCGCACCAGCGCAGCCGTATAGAGGTGCTGCTGGGGCTCAAGGAGGACCCTTCCGGCGTAGGCTACAACGTGCTGCAGTCCAAGATTGCGATTGGCTCCGGCGGACTCTTCGGGAAAGGCTTCCTGCAGGGCACGCAGACCACCTTCGGCTTTGTGCCGGAGCAGGCCACGGACTTCATCTTCTGCACCGTAGGTGAGGAATGGGGCTTTCTAGGGTGTCTGGTGGTGATTGGCCTGTATACGTTCCTCATCACCCGCCTGGTGCTGGATGCGGAAAGCTGCCGGGGCAAGTTCACGCGTATTTACGGCTACTGCGTGGCCTCGTGCGTGTTCATGCACCTGTTCATCAACGTGGGCATGACCATCGGCCTGATGCCCGTGATTGGCATTCCCCTGCCCCTGCTGTCGTACGGCGGCTCGTCGCTGTGGGCCTTTACCCTCCTGATTTTTATTTTCTTATCTTTGTATCGGAATGAGAAAAAATATTTTTAAGCCTATGAGACGATTTTTCCTGGTGCTGATACCGCTGCTGCTGGTATTTTCCTGTAAAAAACAGGAGACGACTCCCCAGATTACGCCAAGCGCCTCCACGCGGGACCTCAAATACTACACCAACCTGTTCGCCTATAACACCATGAATCCCTACTACCTGTGGCGGGACACGATGGTGGCGGAACTGGAAGACTGGAACTATACCCTGGATCCGGTGGAAAAGGTGGCCTCCCTACGATACAAGGAAGGCGGCACGCTGGTGGACCGGTGGACCCAGCTCATGGAAGACTACACGCCGTTCCAGAGCAGCGTCACCGGCAACGGAAAAAGCTTTGGCATGGACTTCGTGCTGCGGCGCGTGAAGGACAGCCAGGACGTGGTGATGGAAATCACCTTCACCTATGCCGATTCTCCCGCCCGCAAAGCCGGCCTCAAGCGGGGCGATGTGGTGCGCACCGTGGACGGAGTTACGCTGAACATGAGTAACTACGCGGAGGTCCTCAACGACAAGATTTACGACTTCCCGGAAACCATCCGGCTGGGATTGGAAGATGGTAGCACCGTCACCATGACCGCCGTCCAGATGTATGCGAATCCGGTGCACGTGGCCCAAACGCTGGATGTGAAGGGCCGGAAGGTGGGCTACCTGCATTTCACGGGCTTCACGCTGGACGCCAGCAAAGACCTGGTGGATGTTTTCCGGCAGTTCAAGGCCGACGGCATCCGGGAACTGGTGCTGGACCTGCGCTACAACTCCGGCGGCTATGTCACTACCGGCCAGGTACTTGCCTCCATGATTGCCCCGCCGGACGTAGTCCAGCGGAAAGAGATCTTCAACAAGGATGTGTTCAACAGCATCCTCGGCCCCAAGATGAATGCGGAAACCCGCTTTGCCCCGACCATGGAGATTGAGCTGTCCGGCGGAAAAATCATGCTGAACATGCTTAATGCCAACCCCGGAATCGAGCGCCTGTGGGTGCTGGTTACCGGGCAGAGCGCATCGGCCTCGGAGTCGCTCATCTGCGGGCTCAAGCCGTACATGGACGTGCATCTGGTGGGGTCCCGGACCTATGGAAAATTCTGCGGAGGGTATCTGATTACGGCCGAGAGCTGGTTTAAACAGCTGGAAAAGCAAAAGACCGATATCGACTTTACAGAAGCCTACCGCTATACCAAGAACTGGGGCCTGTATGTCATCGCGTCCCGCTACGCAGACTGCAACGGCGTAACGCTGAGCATGCCGGAGGGAATTCCTGCCGATATTGAGGCCTATGACGACCCGCGTGACGGGTTTGAACTGGGCGACCCCGCCGAGTCCATGCTGTCCGTGGCGTTGGGGCGCATAGGCGGCCAGCCAGTTGCCAAGCCCACCAAGGGCGCGATCGAGCGTATTGAAGTTCCATTTGAAAAGCCGGGATCCGGCGCTTTACTGCACTGATATGAAAACTGTTCTTATTACCGGAGCAAGCAGCGGAATGGGCTTCGATGCCGCCCAGGCGCTGGCCAAGGCGGGGTACAAGGTATTCGCCGGCGCACGAAGGGTGGAACGGATGGAGCCGCTGCGGGAGTTTGGCGTTACGCCGCTGGCGCTGGACGTGACATCCGAGGAGTCTATCGACACTTGCCTTTCCCAGGTGGGACCGGTGGATGTGCTGGTGAACTGCGCCGGCTACGGCTCTTTCGGGCCCATCGAAACCGTTTCACTGGAGGAGGGCCGCCGGCAGATGGAGGTGAACCTCTTTGGACTGGCGGCGCTGTGCAAGAAAGTGCTGCCCGGGATGCGTTCCCGTGGGGAGGGACGGATTATCAATATCTCTTCCGTCTGCGGCAGGGCCTGCCTGTATTTTGGCGGCTGGTACAACGTGTCCAAATATGCCGTAGAGGCGTTTTCCGATGCCCTGCGCATCGAGATGGCGCCGTTTGGGGTGAAGGTGGTGCTCATCGAGCCGGGAGCCACGCGGACAGGCTGGGGAGCCATTACGGCCGATAACCTGGAAGCGTGCGCACGCGGAACGGTGTACCAGGAGCCGGCCCTGGCGGAGGCCCGGATGGTCCGGAAAACGTTTGCGGGCTCCATGTTCTCCCACCCGTCCGTGGTGACGCGGGCCATTTGCCGGGCCGTGCGCTCCCGCAGGCCCCGTGCCCGCTATGTGGTGGCCGCCGGCTCGTGGACCATGGTGTTCTGGCACGCCGTCCTTCCCACCCGCTGGTGGGACGGGGTGGTGCGCCTGCTGGGCTCCCCCCGCCTGGCCAAACTGGTGACCGGGGAGTAAGCGAATGGGGGCTGGCGAGGGGCTCTGAGCGGGCAAGGCGGGATTTCATGCCCACCACCTTGCCCAGCACTTCGGGCTCTTATCGGCCCCAAAAGCCATTCCCGCGGGCAAGGTGGTCCCCCTCGTTTCCGACCTTGCCCATCGGCACGTATTTTTCTTGCTTTTTTATTTGCGTCTTCCCCTGGAAAAGCGTACTTTTGCTGTGTCAGAAAGAATTGGGCCTAAAATTTTTTGCGTATGAAAAAGATTTTGGAAGTTCTTTCGTATGGTCCAGGGGACATTCGGTTCAAGACGGATTTTCACCCGCCGCTCAATCCCAACACCCTTCAAGACGTCCTTATTGGGGCCATGCACTCCATGAGCACCCAACTGTGGGGCGGAGACGAGACCTCCGTCCTTGCGATGATTCGCATGCTGGCCGTGGCGGATCTTGCGTTAAGCGTCAATCGGCCGGACATGGTCCGTTTCCTGGACAAGCAGTCCAAGGTGATGGGCCAGGTTTTCAAGGAAGCCACCCAGGAAATGGTGCGCCAGGGGAAGGCGGCCGTCTTCCCTCCCAACATCCAGCCATCGGCCATAAAAAGCTGACATGCAGCGCATGGCCATTCGAACCTTGCCAGACGGGACCGTCAGTAAGGTTTACCCCTTTCATGTCTGCCTCAGGGGACTTGAAATGGATGTTCTGTGCAGGGACGATGACGACTATGACGCCATGGTCAAAATCATCTGCGTGAGTGGGCGCAGGCACAATGTCATCGTCATTATTTATGGCGTAGTATCCAATCATGCCCATGTTGCCGTGCTGGCAGCAAGGCAGGAACACGTGGACAACTACGCCTGCGACCTTAAAAAAGTCTATGCCATGTGGTTCCACAAGCGCTACGGAGAAAGTCATGTACTGCATGGCGTGGATGTGAAATGCCTGCCGCTGGAAACGGACTGGCATGTGCGGAATGTTCTGGCCTATATCCCCAGGAATGCACTGGACAATGGTTGTCAAGTGCATACGTATCCGTGGTCCGGTTTTCGTGCCATGTTTAATGGCAACAAGGAGGTGGGGCGGCCGGTAAAACGCATGAGCAAGCGGGAAAAAAGGGCCGTGATGCATACCGGGGATTCCCTGAAAGAGGTTCCTTGGATGGTGGACGGGGACGGGCGGCTCATTCCGGGGAGTTTTTGCGACACGCTCTATCTGGAACAGGCCTTTGAACAAGACCAGGCCTTCTTTCTTAAGACAATCGGCAGTTTAAATGCGGCCCAAATGCAGTACCTGCTGGAAGAAAAGCCTTATACTTTTTCGCGGGACGAAGATTTTTTCAAACTGGCCCGGGAAACCTGCCTCCGGTGGTTTAACACGCCTATCGCCCAGCTCAGCACGGACATGAAAGTGCGGATAATCCCGTATCTGTACCGCACCACCAGAACCAGCGTGCCACAATTGGCGCGGGTCATGAGCCTCCCCCGGGAGCAGGTGGCCCGCATCCTGGAAAAGCTCAACGCCGGTAAAAATGCTTCGGGCCGATGAGTGAGGCGGGGGTGGTTGGGCCGGCGGGCAAGGAGCGGAACCTTAACCACTTCCCGCTCCCAAATTTGGGACTTCCGCAAAAAAACACTACCTTTGCACTCCCACATTACGCCTTGGTGGTGGAATGGTAGACACGAGGGACTTAGACACGTTCTTTGAAATAATTATTTGTAAGAGACAAAAGTTAATACTATCTTTGCCTCTACCATGAAGAGCCAGTATACAAAAGAAGACGTCATCAATGCTGTCGCAGAAAACAAATCAATTGCCGGAGTTCTCAGACAATTGAATCTACGTCCGATTGGTGGTAACTATAAAACTATACATCGGCTTATCAAGGAGTATGGCTTAGACACCTCTCACTTTACTGGACAAGGATGGAATGTTGGTTTAGGCTTTAAGCCCAAACAGTCCATTAAAGACGAAGAAATCTATGTAGAGAATTCAGACTATCGTTGTTCGTGGAGATTGAGGGAACGCTACAAAAAGACAACAGGGATTAACTATTGTGAAGTATGCGGCTTAACAGAATGGCAAGGAAAACCCATTCCGTTAGAGATTCATCACTTAAATGGCAAGAATACGGATAACAGGTTAGAGAATCTTCAACTTCTGTGTCCCAATTGCCATGCCCTTACAAGTAATTATCGAGGAAGAGCACAATTGAGTGCACTCTCTGAAAAGAGAGATGTAGAATGTCGTAAATTCAAGGAAACCATAACGGGTAAGGCCGATGGCAATCTTGAGCCAAGCCTCTGAAAGGAGGAAGGTGCAGAGACTAGACACGACACACCTAAAGAGCCTGGCTCCACGGTGAAGGAATAGTCCAGACCACAAACAGAAATGGTGGCGAAAGCCATAGTGGTACGAAAATCCCTTGGCCCGAAACGGCCGTGCGGGTTCGATTCCCGCCCGAGGCACATTAAAGACTTTGTAAATTGCTAATTTTCAAGCACTTACAAAGTCTTTAATTTTTTTATTCACCAAATTTGGTTACTTTTGGTCACTTTTTTCTTTCAGACCAAAGAACCAAAGAGACCGATAAACAGGAATTTAACAGACTCTTTTGCAGGCATTCAGTTCGATAAAGTAACTATGTTTGTAATCCAAATGAAGAACGCTCTCAGGGGCTTGTCGGCCCCTGCCGCTTGGCAGACCCCCGAGAAGTTTTTCATATGATATAAAAGCTACTGATATTTTTGGCTACATTTATAAGGCACAATCTGTAATCAAAAATATAGTAGCTATGAGTACACAAAGTAAAGCATTTTCCTTCAAAGGTCAAAAGAT
>DEKS01000149.1:4561-12271 GCA_002354005.1 Bacteroidales bacterium UBA2716 | reverse complement strand
AACCCGCGCCTGCACATTGAGTTTGCCCTCATGCGTCTGAGCTACCTGGTGG
Source organism: Bacteroidales bacterium UBA2716 (assembly GCA_002354005.1). Taxonomy (GTDB): domain Bacteria; phylum Bacteroidota; class Bacteroidia; order Bacteroidales; family UBA932; genus Cryptobacteroides. The sequence continues at coordinate 12,219 of DEKS01000149.1, read as the reverse complement.
CAAAGCCTGCAGCACAGAGCACCGCCGGGAATGCCCCTTCCTCCGCGTCGCTCCGCGACCCTGTACGGGCAAATGCTCCGGAAGGGGCATCCCCGGCAGCCGTATCCCCGAGCCCCGCGCCTGTCATTTCGAGCGCAGCCGAGAAATCTCCGGCCACTACACCGGCAGCCGCCACACCGCGCAGGCGAGTGGCCAAGAGCGGTTCGGCCTTGTCCATGAGCGCCCTGCTGGAGGAAAAGCCGGAGGAAGCGGGTCCTGCAGAGGCCGCGGCACAAGATGTCGCCCTCCCGGCCGATGAAACCGTCCGCCTGCAGTGGAAGGAACTTGCCAAGCAGTATGAGAACCGTCCGCGCCTTGCCAGTATGCTGGCGAGCGGCACCATAGACGTCCGGGAAGAGAACGGCGTCAAACTCATCGATTTCCTGGTCCTCAACGACGCCCAGAAGCAGTGGGTGGAAGAAAAGCTCCTGCGAGACCTGGAGAACCGGGTTCGCGACCTTCTCTCCTGCCCCAAGATCAACATCCTGGTGTCGGTGAAGCCCATGGACGAGTCGGCAGAAAAAGTACCCTATATGCCGGAGGAAAAAGCCAAGGACCTTATGGAAAAGAACCCGGACGTCCGCGCTTTTGTGGCCGATTTGGGCCTTGACACCAAATAGAGTAATAGGCATGAAACTCAGAGCAGAAAAATTAGTCAAAAAATACGGCGTCCGCACGGTGGTGAAGGGCGTTTCCATGGAAGTTGAGCAAGGAGAGATTGTGGGCTTCCTGGGTCCTAACGGCGCCGGGAAAACCACCAGTTTCTACATGATTACCGGGCAAATCAAGCCCAATGGCGGCCGTATTTTCCTGGACGACGATGAAGGAAACACGGTGGAAATCACGGAACTGCCCATGTACAAACGGGCCCAGAAAGGCCTGGGCTACCTGCCGCAGGAAGCTTCCGTGTTCCGGAAAATGTCGGTAGAAGACAACATCCTCTCCGTCATGGAAATGTCCAAGAGCACGGCAAACATGACCAAGGCGGAGCGCCTGGCCCGCATGGAGCAGCTCATTGACGAGTTCAACTTGTCCAAGGTGCGCAAATCCCTGGGCATCCAGCTCTCCGGTGGCGAGCGCCGCCGCTGCGAAATTGCCCGCGCCCTGGCTGTGGATCCCAAGTTCATCCTCCTGGACGAGCCCTTTGCCGGTGTGGACCCCATCGCCGTGGAAGACATTCAGTACATCATTGCCAAACTCAAATATCGCAACATCGGTGTCATCATCACGGACCACAACGTGGGTGAAACCCTGGCCATCACCGACCGCGCCTACCTGCTCTATGAGGGCGTTATCCTGCAGGCCGGCACCCCGGAGGAACTGGCCGCCGACGAAGATGTCCGCACCAAATACCTGGGCTCCGGCTTCGTTCTCAAGCGCTCCAAATCTGTGGAACGCGCGCGCCGGGAAGTAGAAAACGAGCACCACGTTTAAGTTTGGCACAGCACTTGCATTAAACTAAACCGGTTAATAGTTGGTTTAGTTAATAAATAGGTAAAAGAAAAACCGGAGCCCCATCAGGACTCCGGCTTTTCTTCTTATAAATGCAGGTTGAAAGGAAATGCGGGCACGATTTCCATAAATCAAAAGTGCCGAAAAAAAATGAGGCTGACTCGAAAGTCAGCCTCAAAAAGAGAGGGTAAGTTCGCTTCGATTACTTGGCCAACCGGGTTGCGGGCGCAAGCTCGGGCTTTTTGGTCGAAAGCACATTCCTACGATAAGACTTGCCAGCTGCGCTGGGGCGGATCAGGGTGTTCGGGAGGTCGAACAAGATGGCATTCTCGCCCTCGAAGTCCCAATCATCGGTAGGCTCATAATGACCTACCAGACCGAACTTGGCATACGGAGTCTCGTCATATGAGCAGACACCAGCCTCAACCGTAGCACTCTTGCCGTCTTCGGCCATGGACAGGGTTGCCAATTTGTCACCCTTGATCCAGGTGACGCCTTCGGCATCCGGCTGTCCCACCAGATAATACTGATATTTATGGTTGTTCTTGTTGTAGTTTGCGTTGACCCACTGGTAACCATAAATCTCGATATTACCGGTAGACATATCGAACTCGGCGGTAATAGGCACATTCTCACCAGGAATAAGCCCAACGACATCATATAATCTGTCACTATCCTCCTGAGGAGTGATGGTAATGGTCACATCGCCCAGATTCCAATCGCCGCTCCATGCCAGGAATTCTTCGGAAGGATCAATAGGGGCTGCACTTGTGCGAAGAGACATGTATTCGTAGTAGCCGCCCCAGTTTCCTGAGGAAATATTAAATAAGTTTTGCATCATATAATTTGTCCGATAGCCCGCAACTACTAACGGAGTAAAGACCATATTGCCATCCTTGCGAACAAAGGCAGCAGCGAAATCCTTCCCAAGAACATCCTCGTAAGTTAAGTCTGACCCATAATAACCGGCGAGTACCCGAACATAATAACCAGGATCTTCACCCCAGTCCCGGTACTCAGGAGAATTAATATCCTGTCCGATCAGCATCATATTTCCGTTATCGTATCTGAATTCCAACACGTTGTCCCAATCTCCCAATACGCCACGTACTTTGTAGGTCTTGTTAGCCTCTTGCTCCTCAACCTTCCAAACGCCATTTTGGGTTTGCCAGTAGCCCAGATAGTTCTTGTACGGGACAGCTTCTTTCTCAATGGCCTTCAAGATGTACTCTCCGGTAGGGCCATTCTTATCCCAAGCCCAGGCGAGCACGTTATACTGTGTTCCAGCAGGATTATATTCAATATTCTTCTCACCATCATAATCATATCCCCAAGAGCTAGATAATGGGATTGTTGTCTCCTCCTTGCCTCCGATATTTTCATTTACATAATCCTCCACAGAATAGATAGGATGCTCTTCATTATAGGTAGGACCAAGCCATTGGAGCATATTGAGAATATCGATGGTGTAAGCATTCTCAATATCGGACTTGGTTTTATAAGCGCCCTCCGCCGTAGGATCTTCAACCATAGAATACTGATACGTATAACTAATACCCTCGGCAGGCTTAATGCCGAACGAATAGTACTTATCAAAGCTGAATTCCAGCGAAGTAGTTGCTTCCTTGAGTTCGAAGGCCTTGGCCTCTACCGGCAAAAGGGTGATGGTATCCGGTTCTCCTTCGGTCCAGGTGGAGCAGAGCCACCAGGCCTTTACAAAGACATTCTTGCCCACCAGTTCGTCAAATTTCAAGGATGCGGCGGGATCGGTCAGAATGTAGTTCTTTCCACGCGCCCCGAAGTCCGGGCGGCTGATGAAATAAGCGTCCTCCTCTTTCTCCAGCTTACCATAGACGATGGTGGTGTTGTAGCGAGTCCATGAATCAAAGTAAACGTATTTGCTCATGAATTCTACCTCAACGGGCTCAACATCGGTAGCGACTGTTGCAACAGCATCGGTAAGGCACACATCAAACGGCCAGTCGCCATTCTCAAACTCAACCTTGGAAACAGTGCCAACAAAGTCATATACTTTTCCACTTTCAAGGGCAGTCTGGCCCTCCTTCAGGACAACGACCATATATTCGCTTCCATCTGTTACGAGCGCACCCTTTTCACCCGCGGCAATAACCGTGAGATGATTGGCCTTTACGCCTTCTTTACCGTCTTCGAAACTACTCTTAATATAAGAAATGCTGGTAGCTTTGTCTCCTGCCGGCTCCTGGAGGACGTAGAATTCCTTGGCCACTCCACCCCAATCGTCGTAGATTACCCGTACAAAGCCATCGCGGTATACATTGGTCTCATTGGGCGCGATGGTGATGGTACCAGTCCACTCGTAGTTGGCCTTGGTTTCTGCAGCCGTAATCCAGTCCACGGTGGTTTCCACGGTAAACAGACGGTTGGACTTTACTTCGAAGGCATACTCGCCACCTGCCGCCGCTTCCAGGGCTACGTCAAACACGGCATCAAAGGCCTTGGCAGTGAGCACAATCACCTTGGTGTCGGTCTTGCCCTTGCCATTGGCGGCGTGGATGAAGAATTTATACTGAACGCCATCATTCCAGGGGTTCTGAGTAGTAATTTCAATTACACCCTTGGTTGTATCTTCCTTATCGGGAATCACCTTGGAATCCTGGAAAGACCCATAATCAGGAACGATATTCAGGATATCCACCAGCAGATCATCTTCTGCGGAAGCGCCCTTGACGACATAGTCGAATTTGAGGGTTTCGCCATCGTAGATGTCGGTGGTTTCCTGCTGGGGAGTAATTACCAGGCAGAATACCTGTTCCTTGGGGATAACGATGGTGCTTTCATCGGCAAAAGTGAAGACATAAGCGTCCTCTTCTTCAGTGATGATCACATACTCCGGAACAGAGCCAGTTACAGGAACTGCAGCCCAGGTGGTACCGCCGTCTACGGAAACCTCCCAAACACCATCGGTGATACGGAACTGCGGAGTAGCACCGTCCTGGCCATCCTGGCCATCTTTACCGTCGACACCGTCCTTACCGTCCTGGCCGTCTTTACCGTCGACACCGTCCTTACCATCCTGGCCATCTTTACCGTCGACACCGTCCTTACCGTCCTGGCCGTCTTTACCGTCGACACCGTCCTTACCGTCCTGGCCGTCTTTACCGTTGGCGCCGGTGACAGGGATGGGCTTCTGGTTGCCATCCAGGAGGAGTACGCCGTTCACGGTCCAGCAGTAGACGCCATCTACGAGCTGGACACCGATAACGGGAGTCTGGCCGTCCTTACCGTCCTGGCCATCTTTACCGTCTACGCCGTCTTTACCGTCTTTACCGTCCTGGCCGTCCTTACCGTCTACGCCATCCTTACCGTCCTTGCCGTTGGTGAGGGTGGCTTTGGTTCCGTCGGAGAAGGAAATTACATAACCGTCTGCCGTAGAGGTGACGGAAGAAATGCTCACCTGCTTCTGCAGAGCTTCAATGAGGCTCTTCAGACCAGGAATGGTGGTGTTGTTCAAGTCCTGAACGGCTTTCTCCAAAGCGGTTACACGCGTGTCCAGGCCATCAATCTTTTTGTTGAGAGCAGTATCGTCATACTTCTCGCAACCCCATGCAAACAGACCGACAACAGCGGCTGCAAGCAAAGCTTTAATTGATTTACTCATGCGATTAATATTGGTTAGTGTTAATGATTGGTAGTTTTCCGAACTCGGAGTGGACCATTTTTTTGTATATGAACTTCTTATTTACTATTTTAAGGGTCATTAAAACGATAGCACAAATGCGGACCGCTAGAAGCAAAATGAAAAACTATGGGTATATCCGTGTCAGCACGGATAAACAGACGGTTGAGAACCAGCGGTACGAGATTAGCCAGTTCTGTAAACAGCATAATTTGGACATAGACGGATGGATTGAGGAGACCATTTCCGGGACACGTTCCTATGATAAAAGGGCCCTGGGAAAACTGTTGAGGAAGGTCAAGTCCGGCGACCTGATTATCTGCTCCGAATTGTCCCGGCTGGGACGAAACCTGTTCATGATCATGGAAATTCTGAGCGTCTGCATGAAGAAGGGTTGCCGGGTATGGACAATCAAAGACGGCTATCGGCTGGGAGACGATATCCAGTCCAAGGTGCTGGCATTTGCCTTCGGCCTCTCGGCCGAAATTGAAAGAAATCTCATCAGCCTTCGGACAAAAGAAGCACTGACGCGACTGAAGGAGGAGGGCGTAAAACTGGGCCGGCCGCCCGGAGCGCAAAATAAGTGCTATCGGCTGGACAAAAAGGAGGCGTATATCACCCGTATGTTAAAGGATGGCGTCAGTAAAAGGGAGATTGCAAAGCGCTGCGGCGTGTCACCCAGCACATTATATCGTTGGCTGAACCAGCATAAAGAGCAAAAAATTTTGTGATTTGTAATTTTTTGCGTATGTTTGCGTTTGACTATATCGACCCTTAAAACGATACATGTGCGTACTCCACACCACGAAATAAGCCCGGTTTCCCGGGCTTTTTGTTTTTTATAAGATTTCTTGAACTGTGTTGTCTACCGGTAAATAATACTTGTAGAAGGCATTTTCTCCCAATTTGGAATAGCGGGCGATGAGCGCCTGCAACTGAGGTACCAGGTAGGATGCACTCTGGTCCCACTCCGCTTCCGTACAGGTGATTCCGTCCTGCCGCTTGGCATAGGCGGGGAATTCCACCTTTAAGTTGAGCCCGGACAGGAAACGGTCCATGGCCGGATAGGTGTCTATCTCCCGGAGGCGGGAGGCGTACTTGTCAAAGACATAGGAGGCATAGCGCATCTGGGTGGCTTTTCGGTTGCAGGCCAGATAGAAAGCCGTGGCCCGCGTCGTGTCCATGGGCACAAAGATATCCGGCATGATGCCGCCACCGCCATAGACCTTGCGTCCCTTACGGGTGTAATGGACGTCCGAAGTGTCCAGTTTTACGCTGTCTGCGCTGAACACTTCTCCGTCTGCATAACGGTTGTAAATGTCATAGGCATAGTCCCTTTCGCTGGAGTAGGGCTTCTGGATACAGCGGCCGCTGGGGGTGTAATAGCGCGCCACGGTGAGCCGCACGCCGGAATTGTCGTTGAAGAAGAACGGCTCCTGCACCAGGCCCTTGCCAAAGGAGCGGCGCCCCACCACGGTTCCGCGGTCGTTGTCCTGGATGGCTCCCGCAAAGATTTCACTGGCCGATGCCGAATTTTCGCTGATAAGGACCGTAAGGCCCATGCTCTGGAACATGCCCCGGCCGTCGGCCTTATATACTTCGCGCGCGCGATGGAGGCCCTCGATATACACGATGGTATCCCCGGGCGAGAGGAAGTCGTTGGACAGCAGCAGTGCCTGGTCCATGTAACCGCCGGTATTGTCACGGACGTCAAAAATCAGGTGCGTCATCCCCTGCTCCATGAGCTGGAGAGTGGCCTCATGGCACTCCTTATAGGTGGTCCGGGAGAATTTTCCCAGCCTCAGGTAGCCAATGGAGTCCCGGATGATGAAGGCGGCATCTACGCTGTGTACGGGAATTTTTCCGCGGGTAATCTCGAAGGGAATCTCTTCCGTACCCCGCTTGACCGTAACGGTGACCTTTGTCCCGGCTGGCCCTTTCATGCGCCGCACCATGCTGTCCTGCGGGAACTTGACGCCGGCAATCACTTTGTCGTCCACCTTCAGCAGACGGTCACCCATCTGCAGGCCCACCTTTTCCGACGGGCCGCCGGCGATCACTTCCAGGACAACAGCGGTGTCATTGGGCACATTGAACTGAATGCCGATACCGTCGAAATTACCCGCAAGTTCCTCTTCCGACTCACTGAGCTGTTGAGGCGGCAGGTACACCGAATGCGGATCCAGCTTGGAGAGGGCCGCCACGATGGCAGCATCCGTCATCCCCTCCCGGTTGAGGGTGTCCACATAGTTCTTTTCCACTATGTCCAGAACCAGATTGAGTTTGCGCCAATCCACATACTTGGTGCGCAGCAGATGCTGGGCTTCCCGGTAGCGGACAATCCACAGTGTAATAAGGGCACCGATGACGATGCCCAGAATCACTTGTACCAGTTGAATGAGGGTTTGTTTTTTCATTGCGCCTGTTCCACTTGAATGCCAGCCCGCTTGAGGAGGTCTATCCCGTCTGTGAGACGGTATGCATCCCGATAGACCACCCGCGAAATGCC
>DEKS01000149.1:3813-4459 GCA_002354005.1 Bacteroidales bacterium UBA2716 | reverse complement strand
TCGCTGCTGTTGCCGCTCTTGGCCACCTTGGTGATGGCATTGGCCTCCGCGTGCAGCACGTAGGGCTTGGTAACGCCGTTTTCGTCCTCGCAGATGTTCTCAAAGCCCGAAGGCGTGCCGTTGTAGCCATCCGAGATAATGGTGCGGTCTTTCACCAGCAGGGCACCCACCTTCCTGCGTTTGCAGTAGGAGTTCTGGGCCCAGATTTCGGCCATGGCCAGATAGGAATGATCGAATTTCATTAGCGCTGATACAAATAGCGTTTGATACTCTTCTTGGGGGTGCGTTCAAAGTCTTCGGGCATGAGCTCGATTTTCTTGATTTGTGCGTAATTGGGCAGTTCTTGGTTGATGGCCGGAAGCATGTCCGTAATGCGCTTTTTGAATTCGCTGCGGGTCATGCCGTCCAGTTCTCCCTGGTGCCAGTCCGGATAGATAAGGGCGGTGAGGCCGCCATCGTCCTCTACGACCAGGGAATCCACCACATAGGTGAAGTTGTTGATGGTAGCCTCCAGTTCCTCCGGATAGATGTTCTGGCCGGAAGGGCCCAGCACCATGCACTTGGAGCGGCCGCGCAGGAACAGGTAGCCGTCCTGGTCCAGGATGCCCATGTCTCCGGTGCGGAACCAACCGTCTTCCGTAAAGGA
>DEKS01000149.1:0-3734 GCA_002354005.1 Bacteroidales bacterium UBA2716 | reverse complement strand
CCGCGGATCCGGAGAACTGATGCGGATTTCCATATTGAGCGCTGCGCGGCCGGCACTGCCCACCTTCACCTTGTTCCAATGGGCATAGCCGATGATGGGGGCACATTCCGTCATGCCATAGCCCACCGTATAGTGGAAGCCGATGGAATGGAGGAACTTCTCCACTTCCGGATTGAAGGCTGCTCCGCCCAAAATCACTTCCTCAAACTGACCGCCAAAAGCATTGGTAAGTTCATTGCAGAACTTTTTCTTGATTTCTGCCCCCAAAATAGGAATACGGCGATAGTATTTGGTTTTGTCCACAAGGGGCTTGAGCTTGTTCTTGTACACCTTCTCAATCACCAGCGGAACAGCAATGATAATATCCGGATGGATTTCGCTGAACGCCTGCATAATGATTTTGGGCGAAGGAACACGGCTGAGGAAATGTACATGCATGCCGATGGTCATCTCGAAGAGGAACTCGAACATCATGCCGTACATGTGGGCCGTGGGCAGCATGGACACCACGTTCATGCCGGCCTTTAGCATGGGGCAGGCATCCTCACGGGCAAACTGGATGTTGGAATACAGGGCACGATAAGGAATCATGACGCCCTTGGAGAAGCCCGATGTGCCGGAAGTGTAGTTGATGATGGCCAGCTCTTCCGGGCTGTCCTCGTAGTAATTGACGTGCTCCGGCTCAAAGTTATCCGGATAGCGGTGGCCGAATTCCTCGTTCAGGTGTTCGCGCACCTGGGCAAGGTCTGCCGATGCCGCATACAGGAACTTGAAGTTGTTGATTTGGACCACAACCGCCAAATCCGGCATTTCGTCAATGACCAGCCCTTCCCAAATAACCTCGTCCACAAACAGGACGCGCGCCTCCGAGTGGTTTACCAGATAGTGTATGTTGCCGGGTTTGAATTCGTGCAGGATGGGGACGGCGACGGCGCCATAGGTGAGCGCCGCCAGAAAACTCACGCCCCAGTTGGCCTGGTTGCGGGAGCAGATGGCCACTTTATCTCCCTTCCGGAGACCGCACTGCTCAAAGGCTATATGCAATTTGGAAATACGCCGGGCCACGTCCCTGTACGCCAGGGTCATGCCCTGGTAGTTGGTGAGCGCAGCCCTGTCCCAGTTGCGGACAAAGCTCTCTTGCAGAATTTTGTTAACGGATTTAAATTCCATATAATTCAAGTAGGTTTTAGTTCAGTTTGAAATCCCGGGTGCGGCCGTCGTAGCATTCTGCCGATACACCCTTGGAAGTGGGGGTGAGCACGGCGTCCGGTTTAATCATTTTGCCGCCATCATCCTTATTGAGCGCATCCCCTCCCTCGAACGGATAGATGAGCGTGCGCACCGACGTACGGACTGCCCAGAAGCGTTTGCCTTTTACTTCCAGCAGCTCCGGCAGGTTCTTGACGGTTTCCGGGGCCTTGATGCCCAGCCAGCCTTCCGGCTTTTGACCGTGCAGGTTGTAGCGTTCCAGCGTATTGTCCGTATGGAGCACCATGACAGTGTAGCCGCCGGCACCGGTAAAGTCATAGGCGTCCGGACCCAGCAGCACCGGTTTGGGAAGATTTACCGGGAACCCGTTCACCCAATGGCCCAGGCGGTCCAGCAGGAACAGTTTGGAGCCGCCACAGAACAGGAACTGGATCTTTTTATTGTTGTAATAGTCTATGCTTTGCACACGTCCGCAGAGGGTTTCCTTGAAGGGAATGCCCCAGACTCCCTTGCCGTTTTCGTCGTTCAGGCAAATGGAGCCGTGCGTATTCTGATACAGGTAATTGGTTTGGCCCGTGGTATAATTCACTACCGGGAACAACCCCGTGGGGATTACCACAACGGTATCCCGTTCCAGCACTTGCACCTTGGTGCCCTTGAGGGCACGTGTATCTACACGCAAACGGAAGGCAGGCCTCTCTCCGGACAAATCCAACGATGCCGTGGCAGGAGCGAACCCCGCGCCGCGGACAAAGTTTTGCAGCGGCGTGGCCAGGTTGGCCGCAAAAAGCTGTGCGGCCACCTCCGGAGCGTCCGAGAAGGAAGCGTAACACACAAAACCTTCCGGAAGGTCTACCGAGGCGTCTGAAAGCCGGTCTTTCAAGTTGTAATCCAGGAACGACTTGTCCTGGAATAAACGCACGGTGGGAAGGTCAGAATACACCGTCCAGCGGGAGTTGATGGAGGCGCAGGTGGTATCCACCGCCTTAAATTCCTCGCCGAGCAGGAGGGCCAGGCAACCGCAATACGGGTTGGAACGTTCCTTGCCCAGTTTTTGGTCTTTGGCCGAACGGACCAGCAGGACCTCCCGCTGCACACCGTCCTCCCCCATGAATGAAGCGCTCACCACTTCCCTGGGCTGCAATGCCTGGAACCAGGCTTCCGGTGTGAGCGGACGCCCCTCCTTGGACTTGAGGCTCTTGTTGTATTTGGCCAGGCGGCCGCAACCGTCCTCAAAGCTACGGCGGGATGCGAGCAGGGCATCGGCATCTGTCACCGGAATGGAAACGGCGGTGCGGGTATAATACGGAAGTACGTCCGGAAATTCCGGGCGGGCTACCGGAGTACTCTGAAAGGCCTGAAAATAACTCCCGGCCGCCTCTCCTGGAAGAGCGGCGCCCTTAAGCATCAGATGGTCTTTATCCGCCTCCTGGAAACTCCAGGCGCTCCAGGCAGTAAGGTCTTTTACAAAAGTGGTATAGGGCCGATACGCTGTTCCGCCATAGGTTTGCACCAGCTTGCCGGCCTGTGCATGGGAAAGAAAAATGACCGCCGGACCCGATACGCCGCGTACCAGATCCTGCAGGTGGCGTACCCCCAGAATGGACGTTTCTTCATCCATATGGCGCACGGCGGCGTTGATAAAGGTCTCTGAGCGGGAAGCCAGCAGGAAACCATCCTTTTCCAGCGTTTTGAGCCCGGCCTTGGCCGCCAGGGCCAGGACTATAGAATCGGCCGGGACAGCCTCTGCCGCCACCAGCGGGACGAGCGAACCACTGTTATGCAAGGAAACGGCCACCCGCTTGCGGCCCAGGGACGACAGGAAGTTCATGAACTCCTCGTTGTCGGGAGCCAGGAAGCCCTGCACGAAGCCGGTGGAGTCTGCCATGAGGCGTGCCGCCTTGGAAGAACCGTCAAAGACCATGACGGCGTTGGCATCTGAGGGAATGGCTTTGAGCACGGACCAACCGGCCGGCGCGGATGCCGCTGTAGAGACCTCACCCGGTGTGGTACGATACAGACGCACCACGGCTAATACGATGCCGGACAGTAAGAGTGCCAAGGCCACAACGGCCACAACAGTAGAACGTTTTCCCATAGTATGCAAAGTTAAGGATAATTTATTAATTAGGAAGTATGTTTTTCATAAAATCTCTTGTAACTTTGCAGCGTTGTTTAGAAGAAGAAAAGATGAGTAAGAAAGTAGTTACTTTATTGTGTGCGGCACTGGCCTATTTGAGTGTTTGGGGCCAGGGAAAAGTGAACACCCGCAAGTATATCCTCAGCGATTTTCCCGACAAAATAACCCAAGTGGTTCTGAGCGGCAACGAGGTCCTGGACAGCGGCCTGCGCCAGGAAATTGTCAATTACTGGACCCTCTCCCCGTACGAATTCTGTTCCTTGGAAGAATTTGAGGAGCGTAAAACCCAGGATTTGTATTACTTCCTCATTCCGGCCGAGAGCCGTTTCAAGGGGGAAGAGGAACCCGGCGTGCTGTTCCTCACCCTGGTCAAGGGCGGGCCGGA